>DASZLQ010000069.1:0-15321 GCA_035552295.1 Mycobacterium sp.
ACCATATCGGTGATTCGCGAACGCTGGAGTTCGAGCAGAAGTTCCTGGCGGCCACCGATGGTGCCGGGGTAGATGTGGTGCTCAACTCGCTGGCCGGTGAGTTCATCGACGCGTCGTTGCGGTTGCTGGTCGGTGGTGGGCGCTTTATCGAGATGGGCAAAACCGATCTGCGCGATCCCCAGCTGGTGGCAGCCCAGCACCACGGGGTGCAGTACCGCGCATTCGACCTGATGGAGGCCGGCCCGGACCAGATCGCGGCGATGCTGGCCGAGCTGATGGCGCTGTTCGCGGCCGGCACATTGAATCCCCTGCCCGTCAAGGCGTTTGATGTGCGATGTGCTGCCACGGCGTATCGGTTTGTCAGCCAGGCCCGCCAGATTGGCAAGGTGGTGTTGACCCTGCCCGATGGCCCGGGTAACGCGGTGCTGGCAGGGTCAGGTGGCGGGCTTGCTGGGGGCAGTGTGGTGATCACCGGGGGTACCGGGATGGCTGGTTCGGCGCTGGCGGGGCATTTGGTGGCCCGTTATGGGGTGGCGCATGTGGTGTTGGTCAGTCGTCGTGGTGGCGATGGCGAGGGTGTCGCGGAGTTGGTGGGCCGGCTTGAAGGGGCCGGGGCGCAGGTATCGGTGGTGGCGTGTGATGTGGCCGATCACGATGCGGTGGCGGCGTTGATTGCGGGACTGGATCCGCGCTATCCGCTCCGGGGCGTCTTCCATGCCGCGGGGATCCTTGATGACGGGTTGATCGGGTCGTTGACGCCGGAGCGGGTGGATGCGGTGTTGCGGGCCAAGGTGGATGGGGCCTGGAATTTGCACGAGCTCACCGCGGGTCAGGATCTTTCCGCGTTTGTGATGTTTTCGTCGATGGCCGGCATCGTGGGCTCGCCGGGGCAGGGAAACTATGCGGCGGCCAACAGTTTTCTTGATGGGCTGGCCGCTTATCGGCGTGCGCGGGGTTTGGTGGGGTTGTCGGTCGCCTGGGGGCTATGGGAACAAGCCAGCGCGATGACTCAACACCTGGCCGACCGCGACAAGGCCCGCATGACCCGACTTGGGCTGGCCCCGCTGTCCACCCCGCAGGCGTTACAGCTCTTCGATGAGGCGATGCTGGCCGATCGCTCGGTCCTTGTCGGCGCCCGCATCGATGCTGCGGGGCTAGGCGCCGGCGGTTTGGTGCCGCCGTTGCTGAGCCAGTTGGTCGTTGCCCGGCCCAAGCGGCGTGTCATCGACGAAACCGACACCACGGCCGCCTCGATGACAGGCCTCGTCGCACGGCTGCACGGCGTAACCGCTGAGGCGCGACACGATCAGCTCGTCGACCTGGTGTGCAGCAACGCCGCCACGGTGTTAGGCCGCACCACCGCCGGCGACATCAACGCGGGAAGCGTCTTTCAAGACCTCGGGTTTGACTCACTGACCGCCGTCGAACTGCGTAACCGGCTCAAAACAGCTACCGGACTGAGCCTTTCGCCCACACTGATCTTCGACTACCCGACGCCCATCGTACTGGCCGAGCACCTCGACACCCGGCTGGCCGTCGACACCACCGGCGCCGACCAACCGAACCTGATGAACCGCTTCAACGACGTCACTCGTGAACTACAAGCACTGCTCGATCAACCCGACTGGAAGCCCGAGGATAAAACGCAGCTCACCACCCGCATCCAGGCCCTGCTGACCACCCTCAGCACCCACCTCGACCCGTACGAGTCGCACGACTCCGACGACGAGGACATCCAAACCGCCACGGAAAGCCAGCTCTTCGCCATCCTCGACGAAGAACTCGGCTCTTAACACCGCCACGACAAGGAGCGATAGTGTCGGGCACCGACAAGCATCTTGATTACCTAAAGCGCCTCACCGCAGATCTGCGGCGCGCCCGACGGCGCCTTTCTGAATTAGAAGGCAAGCAGTCCCAGCCGGTGGCGGTGGTGGGGATGGCATGCCGGTATCCGGGTGGGGTGGATTCGCCCGAGGGCTTGTGGGACATGGTGGTCGAAGGCCGTGACGCGGTGTTCGACTTTCCCGCGGATCGGGGCTGGGATGTGGCGGGGTTGTTCGACCCGGATCCCGACGCGCCAGGCAAGATGTACGTGCGCCAGGGCTCATTTCTCACCGACGCCGGCGATTTCGATGCCGGATTCTTCGGTGTCGGACCCAGCGAGGCACTCGCGATGGATCCACAGCAGCGGCTCATGCTGGAGTTGTCGTGGGAAGCCCTGGAGCGTGCCGGGATCGACCCATTCGGATTGCGTGGTTCGGCGACGGGTGTGTTCGCCGGCGTGATCCATGCCGGCTACGGCGGCGAAGTGCACGGCGAGCTGGAGGGCTACGGGCTCACCGGCTCGACATTGAGTGTGGCCTCGGGGCGGGTGTCCTACGTGCTGGGTTTGGAGGGCCCGGCCGTGTCGGTGGACACGGCGTGTTCGTCGTCATTGGTGGCGTTGCATTTGGCCGCGCAGTCATTGCGGTCGGGGGAGAGCGATTTGGCGCTGGTGGGGGGCGTCACCGTGATGGCCACCCCCGCAGCGTTCGTGGAGTTCAGCCGCCAGCGGGCACTGGCGCCGGATGGACGGTGCAAGGTGTATGCCGGCGCCGCCGACGGCACCGCGTGGTCCGAAGGCGCAGGGGTCCTGGTCGTGGAGCGCTTAGCCGATGCGCGACGGTTGGGACATCCGGTGTTGGCGGTCGTGCGGGGGTCCGCGGTGAATCAGGATGGCGCTTCCAACGGACTGACCGCACCCAACGGGCCGTCCCAGCAGCGGGTGGTCCGAGCGGCGCTGGCCAGCGCCGGCCTGACCGCCGCGGATGTCGACGTGGTGGAAGGGCATGGCACAGGCACCACATTGGGCGATCCGATTGAGGCGCAAGCGCTTTTAGCCACCTATGGACAGGATCGGCCGGCGGATCGGCCGCTGTGGTTGGGGTCCATCAAATCCAACATCGGTCACTCGTCGGCCGCGGCGGGCGTGGCCGGGGTGATCAAGATGGTGCAGGCGATCCAACACGGGGTGATGCCGCAGACGTTGCATGTGGATGTGCCCACGCCGCACGTGGATTGGTCGGCGGGGGCGGTGTCGTTGTTGACGCAGTCACGGCCCTGGCCGGTGGGGGATGGCCCGCGCCGCGCGGGCGTGTCGTCATTCGGGATCAGCGGGACGAATGCGCATGTGATCATCGAGCAGCCGCCGGCGCTGGAAAGCGAAAGCGTTGCGGCGCAACGCGATGACGCCGCGACGGCGTGGGTATTGTCCGCTCGCTCGGAGCGGGCGTTGGCAAACCAGGGCAGGCGATTGCTGGCGCGGGTGGCCGCCGATGCGGATCTCCGTCCAGCAGATGTGGGTTGGTCATTGGTGACGACGCGGTCGCTATTCGACCATCGGGCCGTGGTGGTCGGCACTGACCGTGACGATCTCATGGCGGGGCTGATCGAGCTGGCCGCTGATGAGCCGGGCTCGGGCCTCGTGGTGGGGCGTGCCCAAGTAGCGGGCAAGACCGCGTTTGTATTTCCCGGCCAGGGCTCGCAGTGGTTGGGGATGGGTCGGCAGTTGTCTGAGCGTTTCCCGGCGTTCGCGGAGGCGTTTGACGATGCGGTGACGGCATTGGATCCGCATCTCCGGTTGCCGCTGCGGCAGGTGATGTGGGGCAGCGATGCCGCGCTGTTGGAGAGCACCGAATTTGCGCAGCCGGCGCTGTTTGCCGTCGAGGTGGCATCAGCGGCGTTGCTGCAGCACTTCGGAGTGGTGCCCGACGTGGTGACGGGTCATTCGGTGGGCGAGATCACCGCGGCTCATGTGGCCGGGGCGTTGTCGCTAGCGGATGCGGCCAGGGTGGTGGCGGGCCGGGGCCGGTTGATGGCCGCCCTGCCTGCCGGGGGAGTAATGGTTGCGGTCGCCGCCAGCGAATCGGAAGTGGCGCCATTGCTTTCCGAAGAGGTGAGCATCGCGGCGGTCAATGGCCCGAACGCGGTGGTGATTTCGGGTGCACAACATCCGGTGGATGGGGCGGTGGATCGCCTGGTGGAGTCCGGTCGACGGGTGCATCGATTGGCGGTATCGCATGCGTTTCACTCGGTGTTGATGGAGCCGATGCTCGAGGAGTTCGCGCAGCTGCTGGCCGGAGTCTCGGCCGCGCAACCGCGAATTGCGTTGGTGTCGAACCTGACTGGTGAGTTGGCCGGTCCCGGGTATGGGTCGCCCGAGTACTGGGTTGAACATGTGCGGCAGCCGGTCCGTTTCGCCGACGGGGTAAGGGCCGCCGAGTCGTTGGGGGCTGGGGTTTTCGTGGAGGTGGGTCCCGGCCGTGGTCTAACCGCTGCGGTGGAGCAGTCGTTGGTCGCTGAGCAAGCGGTCTCGGTGGTGACGCTGGCCAAAGATCGGCCGGAAGCCGACTCACTGCTGGCCGCCCTGGGGCATTTGTTCGCCTGGGGTGTGGGTGTAGATTGGCCCGCCGCGTTGGGCGGCGGGCGCCGAGTGGACCTACCGACGTACGGATTTGTGCGGCAGCGGTTTTGGTTGCCTAGCGGCGCCGTGGGATCGGCGAATGTGAGCGATGCGGGGCTGACGCGTGCCGATCATCCGTTGTTGGGCGCGGTGGTGGAGCGGCCCGATTCGGGTGGGGTGGTGCTGACCGGCTCGTTGTCGGCGGCGGATGTCCCGTGGCTGGCCGATCACGTCGTCGATGGGGTGATGCTGTTCCCCGGGGCGGGGTTCGTGGAGTTGGTGTTGCGGGCCGGTGACGAGGTCGGCTGTTCGGTGGTGGAGGAGCTCACGTTGTTGGCACCGTTGGTCCTGCCGGCGGTTGGTGGGGTGCGAGTGCAGCTGGTAGTCGATACCGCCAGCGAGTCGGGTTCAAGGGCGGTGTGGGTCTATTCGCGCGGGGCACAACCGGATTCGTCGTGGATATTGCACGCGCAGGGCGTGCTGAACGCGGTGTCGACTGTGTCCGCGGCCGATTTGTCGGTGTGGCCTCCGGCCGGTGCTTCGGTGGTGGACGCCGGTGATTTGTACGACGTGTTGGCTGGCCGGGGCTATGAGTATGGGCCGGCATTTCGGGGTCTGCGGGCAATGTGGCAGCGGGGGCGAGAGATTTTCGCCGAGATCAGCGTCGCTGAGGGTGTGACGGTCGCGGGGTTTGGGATTCATCCGGTGGTGTTGGATGCGGCGTTGCACGCGATGGGTGTGGCCGGCGAGCAGGCCGAGATGATGTTGCCGTTTTCGTGGCAGGGAGTGTGTTTGCACGCCGCGGGAGCATCGCGGGCACGGGTCCGGATCGCACCGGCCGGCGTCGACGCCGTGTCGGTCGATTTGGCCGATGGTGCGGGTCTGCCGGTCTTGTCGGTGCGCGAGTTGGTGGTTCGTCCGATCTCGGCGAAGGCGCTGTCCGCGGCGGTCGCGGCGGCCGCCGGCGGCGGCGGAGGCTTGTTTGACGTCGTGTGGTCGCCGGTGTCGGCGGAGCCCACTGGGATTGGCGATGAGGGTGTGGTGGTGTGGCAGCCGGGCTCGGGAGCCGAGGGTGTGGTGGGGTCGGTGTATGCGGCAGCTCATGAGGTGCTGGGGGTGTTGCAGTCGTGGCTGGCCGGTGATGGCTCCGGGATGCTGGTCGTGGTGACCCATGGCGCGGTGGGACTGCCTGGTGAGGATGCCACCGATTTGGCGGGTGCGGCGGTGTGGGGGTTGGTGCGGTCTGCGCAGGCCGAGCATCCGGGTCGGGTGATCTTGGTGGACTCGGATGGATCGATGAACGTCGACGACGTCATCGGTTGTGGCGAGCCACAACTGGTGGTGCGCTCCGGTGTCGCGCACGCCGCTCGGTTGGCTCCGGTCGGGGCGGGGGCGGTGTTGGAGTTGCCGGCTGCGGGCTGGCGGTTGGCTGCTGGCGGCGGGGGCACGTTGGAGGACCTGGTGGTGCAGTCGTGCCCACGAATGGAGTTGGCTGCCGGGCAGGTGCGGGTGGCGGTGGCCGCGGTGGGGGTGAACTTCCGGGATGTGTTGGTGGCCTTGGGCATGTACCCCGGCGGTGGGGAGCTGGGAGCTGAGGGCGCCGGTGTAGTCGTCGAAGTCGGTCCGGATGTTGCTGGGCTCGCGGTTGGTGATGCGGTGATGGGTTTGTTGGGGGTGGTGGGTTCTGAGGCGGTGGTGGATGCGCGGTTGATGACCGTGGTGCCGGCGCGGTGGTCGTTGGTGGAGGCTGCCGGGGTGCCGGTGGTGTTTTTGACGGCGCTGTATGGGTTGTCGGTGCTGGCGGGCGTCCAGGCCGGCCAGCGGGTGTTGGTGCATGCGGCCACCGGTGGGGTGGGCATGGCGGCGGTGCAGCTGGCCCGTTATTGGGGTGCGGAGGTGTTCGCCACGGCCAGTCGCGGTAAGTGGGATACGTTGCGGGCGATGGGTTTTGACGACGACCATATCGGTGATTCGCGAACGCTGGAGTTCGAGCAGAAGTTCCTGGCGGCCACCGATGGTGCCGGGGTAGATGTGGTGCTCAACTCGCTGGCCGGTGAGTTCATCGACGCGTCGTTGCGGTTGCTGGCCGGCGGTGGGCGCTTTATCGAGATGGGCAAGACCGATCTGCGCGACCCCCAGCTGGTGGCAGCCCAGCACCACGGGGTGCAGTACCGCGCGTTCGATCTGATGGAGGCCGGCCCGGACCACATCGCGGCGATGCTGGCCGAGTTGATGGCGCTGTTCGCGGCCGGCACATTGAATCCCCTGCCCGTCAAGGCGTTTGATGTGCGATGTGCTGCCACGGCGTATCGGTTTATCAGCCAGGCCCGCCACGTCGGCAAAGTGGTGCTCACTATCCCCGACGGGCCGGGCGAGTTGCTCAGTGGATGCGACGGCGGGCTTGCTGGGGGCAGTGTGGTGATCACCGGGGGTACCGGGATGGCTGGTTCGGCGCTGGCGGGGCATTTGGTGGCCCGCTATGGGGTGGCGCATGTGGTGTTGGTCAGTCGTCGTGGTGGCGATGGCGAGGGTGTCGCGGAGTTGGTGGGCCGGCTTGAAGGGGCCGGGGCGCAGGTGTCGGTGGTGGCGTGTGATGTGGCCGATCGCGATGCGGTGGCGGCGTTGATTGCGGGGCTGGATCCGCGGTATCCGCTCCGGGGCGTTTTCCATGCCGCGGGGATCCTTGATGACGGGTTGATCGGGTCGTTGACGCCGCAGCGGGTGGATGCGGTGTTGCGGGCCAAGGTCGATGGGGCCTGGAATTTGCACGAGCTCACCGCGGGTCAGGATCTTTCCGCGTTTGTGATGTTTTCGTCGATGGCCGGCATCGTGGGCTCGCCGGGGCAGGGGAACTATGCGGCGGCCAACAGTTTTCTTGATGGGCTGGCCGCTTATCGGCGTGCGCGGGGTTTGGTGGGGTTGTCGGTCGCCTGGGGGCTATGGGAACAAGCCAGCGCGATGACCCAACACCTGGCCGACAGCGACAGGGCGCGGATGAGCCGGGCCGGGCTGGCCCCGCTATCCACCCCGCAGGCGTTACAGCTCTTCGATGAGGCGACGCTGGCCGATCGCTCGGTCCTTGTCGCCGCCCGCATCGATGCTGCGGGGCTAGGCGCCGGCGGTTTGGTGCCGCCGTTGCTTCGTAATTTGGTCACGCGTCGGGGACGGCGCCTCGTCGCTGACACGGACAGCGAGGCGTCGACGTCGGGATTGGCCGCACGGCTGCATGGGCTTAGTGCCGAGCAGCGTCACCTCCAGTTGGTGGAATTGGTGTCCACCAACGCCGCAACCGTTTTGGGTCGTTCCAGCGCGGATGTCGACGCTGCGCTGCCGTTCCAAGACCTCGGGTTTGACTCACTGACCGCCGTCGAACTGCGCAACCGGCTCAAAACCGCTACCGGACTGACCCTTTCGCCCGCCCTGATCTTCGACTATCCAACCCCGGCAGCGCTGGCCGAACACGTCGACGAGCAGCTCAGCTTTGCGACGGTCACCACCGGCACACCCGGCAGCGAACCTGACCGGTTGGCCCGTTTCAACGACATCGCGCGCGAGTTGCAAACGTTGGTCAATCAGCCTGACTGGAGCCCGGACGACAAAGTTCACTTCTCCGCCCGCATCCGAACCATTCTGACCGGTCTTACCACCCCAGCCCCCAAGCAACCTCACCCCATCGACAACGGCGATGACATCGCCACCGCCAGCGAAAGTGAACTTTTCGCCATCCTCGACGAGGATGTCGGCCCCTGATGACGGACGTAGCCATCATCGGCCTGGCATGCAGGTTCCCCTCCGCTGCCGGGCCCCGCGATTTCTGGCGCCTGCTTCGCGACGGACTGGAAGTCACTCAGTTGCCAAGCGATGTCGCTGAGTTCGACGCGGACTTCTTCAACCTGTCGCCACGCGAGGCCTGCGCGATGGACCCCCGGCAGCGTTTGGCACTCGAATTGGCGTGGGAGCTGTTCGAAGACGCTTTCGTGGTGCCGGAAACGCTGCGCGGCGAGCAGGTTTCGATCTACCTGGGAGCGATGACCGATGACTATGCCGTCCTGACGCTTCGCGACGCCGCGGACAATCTCGATCATCATTCGTTTGCCGGGATCAGCCGGGGAATGATCGCCAACAGGATCTCGTATGCCTTCGGGTTGCACGGTTCCAGCATGGCCGTCGACTCTGGTCAATCGTCTTCCCTGGTCGCGGTTCACCTGGCATGCGAAAGCCTGCGCACGGGCGAGTCGCCGCTGGCGATCGCCGGTGGGATCCACCTTAATCTGGCTGACGAAACAGCGTGGGTGGAAACAGAATTCGGCGCGCTGTCAACGTCGGGCCACACCTATGCATTCGACGAACGTGCGGACGGTTACGTGCGGGGCGAAGGCGGTGCCCTGGTCCTTTTGAAGCCGTTGCAAGCCGCGCTCCAGGACGGAAACCGCATCCGCGCAATCATCCGGGGAAGTGCTGTGGGCAATGCCGGACACAGCACCGCCGCCCAGACCGCGCCCTCGGTTTCCGGGCAAGCCGATGTCATCCGGCGTGCGCTTTGCGGCGCGGGCCTCGGCAGTAACGACATCGACTACATCGAGGCCCACGGCACCGGAACCGAAATCGGCGACCCGGTCGAGGCGAGGGCGTTGGGCGAAATATTCGCCGAGCGCCAACATCGTCCGGTCGGCGTGGGATCAGTCAAGACCAACATCGGCCACGCGGGCAGCGCCGCGGGAATCGCGGGCCTACTCAAGGCAGTACTGGCGCTCGAAAATGCGATGATTCCACCAAGTCTCAACTACGCCAGTGCGAATCGCGCGATCGACCCGAAAATACTCGGGCTGCACGTCAACACAGCGCTGACGCCCTGGCCGGTGCAGGACCGCCCGCGGCGGGCAGGGGTGTCGTCGTTCGGAATGGGCGGAACAAACGCCCACGTGATCGTCGAAGAGCCCCCCGCGGCGCCGGAAAGTGCTGCGGCTCAGCGTGATGACGCCGTGGTGGCGTGGGTGTTGTCGGCCCGGTCGGCCGAAGCGCTGGCGAATCAGGCACGGCGGCTGCTGGAACATGCGCGAACTCATGAGGGGTTGGGTGTGGCCGATGTGGGGTGGTCGCTAGCGGCGACACGGTCGGTTTTCGAGCATCGCGCGGTGCTGGTGGGTAGCGAGCGCGAGCAGCTTATGGCGGGGTTGACGGGATTGGCTGCCGGCCAGCCGGGTGCGGCTCTGCTGGGTCGGGCGCGTCCGGCGGGCCAGACGGTGTTTGTGTTTCCCGGCCAGGGCTCGCAATGGTTGGGCATGGGTACGGCGTTGTACGAGCGTTTTCCGTTGTTCGCCAACACTTTTGAAGAAGCCACGCGGGCACTGGATGGCCACCTGCAAATACCACTGAAGCGGGTGATGTGGGGCGCTGATGCGGCGCTACTGCAAAACACCGGGTATGCCCAGCCGGCGTTGTTTGCCTTAGAGGTCGCGTTGGCGGCGTTGTGGCAATCGTGGGGTGTTGTTCCGGATGTGGTGATGGGTCATTCGGTCGGCGAGATCACGGCGGCGTATGTGGCGGGCGTGTTGTCCCTCGCGGATGCGGCAAAGGTGGTGGCGGCTCGGGGCCGGTTGATGGCGGGGTTGCCGGCCGGTGGGGCAATGGTTGCGGTGGCGGCCGGCGAAGACGAGGTGGCGCCGCTGCTGACCGAGGGCGTGAGTATTGCGGCGGTCAATGGCCCGACTTCGGTGGTGATTTCGGGTGAGCAGGCTGCGGTGGCCGATATCGCGGATCGGATGGCAGGACAGGGGCGCCGTGTCCATCGGTTGGCGGTCTCGCACGCGTTTCATTCGCCATTGATGGAACCGATCGTCGAGGAGTTCGGCCGGGTGGTCGCGGAGGTGTCGGCGGGTCAGCCGCGGATGGGGCTGGTGTCCAACGTGACTGGGCAGTTGGCCGGTCCCGGGTATGGGTCGTCCCAGTATTGGGTTGACCATGTACGCCGGCCGGTGCGTTTTGTCGATGGGGTGCAGTTGGCTGAGTCCTTCGGGGCTGGGGTGTTTGTGGAGGTGGGGCCCGGTGCGGCCCTGACGGCGGCGGTGGAGGAATCGTTGACAAGTGAGCGGGGCATGTCGGTGGTGACACTGGCCGACGACCGCCCCGAAATCGATTCGCTGCTGAGGGCGGCCGGGCGGTTGTTCACCACTGGTTTGGACGTGGATTGGCCGGCGGTGTTTACCGGCGTAGCCGCCCGTCGAGTGGAGTTACCGACTTACGGATTCGTCCGGCACCGATATTGGCTGGGCGCAGGCGGGGACGCGGCCATCACGAGTCGGTGGGCGGGCCTGGCCGAGCAGTTGCGAGCGCTGCCCGCCGAGGAGCAGCACCGTCAGCTGCTGGAGTTGGTGTGCTTGCACGCTGCGACGGTGTTGGGGCACTCGGGCGGCCACGACATCGATGCCGAGCGCGCCTTCCAGGACCTTGGGTTTGAGTCGATGACCGGAGTCGAACTGCGCAACCGCCTCACGACCGACACCGGATTGGCATTGTCGCGCACTCTGATCTTTGACTATCCGACTCCCGCGGCATTGGCCGCTTACCTTCAACATCTTCTCCGCGGCGTTCACGAAGAATCAGACGATGAGAAGATTTGGTCTGCGCTGCGAAAGATTCCCCTTCAGGAGCTTCGCAGAACCGGAATGCTCGACAAACTATTACTGCTCGCCGGTGAACCCGAAAAGGTGGTTACTGATGCAACTGTCAGCGATGACCTCATCGACTCTTTAAGTCCTGATGCCTTGATCGCGATGGCGCTCAACCCAGACGAAGGCGATGATATTGAATGACGAAAGCCGCCCTGGCAGAATCGATTACGCGACCGTCCGGCGACCGATATTTGACAGATGTTGAATACCAGTAACTTTGCCGTACTGAACACGACGGCCTAAACTTCGGGCACCGGGGAATCCTATTTGAACAGAGGGCAAAGCATGAGCGTCATCGCAGGTGTGTTTGGTGCGTTGCCACCGCATCGTTACAGCCAGAGCGAGATTACCGACCAATTTGTCGAGTTCCCCGTATTGAAAGAACACGAGGCCATTGTCCGGCGCCTGCACGCGGGCGCAAAAGTCAACAGCCGTCACCTGGTTCTGCCGCTGGAGAAGTATCCGTCGCTGGCCGACTTCGGCGAGGCGAATGAGATTTTCATCGAAAACGCGGTGGACCTTGGTTGCGAGGCGCTGCTGGGCGCGCTTGACGAAGCGGGCCTGCAACCCCGAGACATCGACATGATCGCAACCACGACCGTCACCGGCGTCGCGGTGCCATCGCTGGACGCCAGGATCACCGGACGACTCGGTTTGCGCCCGGATGTGCGCCGGATGCCGCTGTTCGGTCTGGGCTGCGCGGCCGGAGCGGCGGGGCTGGCCCGGCTGCACGACTATCTGCGCGGAGCGCCCGACGGCGTCGCGGTTCTGGTGTCCGTCGAGCTCCCTTCACTTTCCTTCCCCGCGGTCAAGCCAACCGTGTCAGGTCTGGTCGCCACTGCGATGTTCGGCGACGGGGCCGCGGCGGTAGTCGCCGTCGGCGATCGTCATGCCCAACAAGTGACCGCGAGTGGCCCCGACATCCTCGATTCGCGCAGCCGCCTGTATCCGGAATCGCTGCAGATCATGGGCTGGAACGTTGATTCCGCTGGCCTGCAGCTCATGATGTCTCCCGAGCTGCCGACGGTCATCGAGCGCTACCTCGCCGACGACGTCAATAAGTTCCTTGCCCCGCGCGGCTTGACCAAGGACGACATCGGCGCCTGGGTGGGCCATCCCGGTGGTCCCAAGGTGATCGACGCGATCGCCAAGAGCGTCGAGCTGCCGCCCGAGGCACTCGAACTGACCTGGCGCTCGCTCGGTGAAATCGGCAACCTGTCGTCGGCCTCGGTGCTGCACATCTTGCGCGACACCATTGCCAAACCGCCGCCGAGCGGCAGCCCCGGGCTGTTGCTTGCGATGGGCCCCGGATTCTCCTCGGAAATGGTGCTATTGCGCTGGCACTGAGTCGACGATGTCGACGGTCACGCCCGGCCGCGGGGCTAGCGCGGCGAGGTTGGCCGCACGAATCCGCTGAGCCGGCAGTCGGAGCCTGGTCCTGGCGACCAGCCGGGCAAGCATGACCGTCATCTCGGTCGTCGCCATCACCGCACCGATGCAGCGGTGCAAGCCGCCGCTGAACGGGATGAACTCGTGCGGTGCGGGCTTGCGGTAATCGGGTGAGTCGGGATCCCAGCGGGCTGGCCGGAATTCGGTTGGGTCGGGCCAGAGCTCGGGGAGCCGGTGGGTGACGTACGCGCTGAAGATCAGCAACCGTCCGGCACGGATGCGGTGCCCGTCGAACCAGAGGTCACGCATCACCCGGCGGGCGGAGATCACCCCGGGTGAGTACAGCCGAAGTGTCTCGTGGACCACGCCGTTGAGATAGGTCAGCGCATCCAGATCGGTCGCGGCCGGTGGCCGGTCGCCAAGCACGCGATTCACTTCTTTGGCGGCGTTGTCCCACGCGCCCGGCAGGGTGAGCAGCGTGTAAATCGCCCAGGCCAGCGCGCCGCTGGTGGTCTCGTAGCCGGCGGTAATGAGCGAAATGATCGAATCGCGAATCTCGGCGTCGCTCAACGCGTAATCCTCTTCGCCGCGACCGTTGATCAACATGGTCATCATGTGGTCGTCGGGTCTGGGCGCAGCGCGGGCGCCGGCGATCTGGGCGTCGACGAAGTCGTTGAGGCGCGAGCGGGCGGCCATCGCCCGTCGCCATCCCGGGCCGTTGACCCGCCGCTGCAGGGCCACCACCTGCGGCAGCTGATGGGTCAGGTCCAGCAGGGGTTGGAGTTGCTCCCCAAGGAAATCGGAGTCCATCGCAATGCGCTGGCCAAACAGGCTCTCCGCGGTGCTGCGCCGGACCGCGGAGCGACACTGCTGGTAGATGTCCAGCCGTTGCCCGGGCCGCCAGCCGTCGATGACGGTGTCGATGTTGGACACCATGGTCTGCACGTAGTCCTGGATCTGCCGGTGGCGCAGCCCCGGCGCCACCACACTGCGCCGGCGCCGGTGGTCGTCCCCGTCGCTGACGATCAACGCCGTGGGCCCGTCGACGAGCGCCAGGTTCTCAAAGGTTTCCCGCCAGCTGAACGCGTCGGCGTTGGCGAATACGAACCTGTTCGCCTCGCCGCCCAGTAGAAAGGTGTAGCCGTGCCGGCCAATGCCGGAATTGATCATCGCACCACGCCGCCGGTATAAGGCGAGCAACGCCTCGCCGGGCAGGTACGGCACCGGCCGGTAGCTACTCATTCCAGCACCTCCGATAGCTCCAGCCAGCGGGCCTCGGCCGCCGCCACCTCATCTTCGAGGTCGCGCAACTCTTGGGTGAGTCGAGTCAACGCGACGTGGTCGGACTGGTCGTGCTCGGCGAGTTGGGCGTGTTGGGCCGCGATTCGGTCGGCGAGGCGAGCCAGCTGGCGGTCCGCCGCGGCAAGTTCCTTCTCGGCGGCGCGACGCTGCGCGCCCGAGACCTCCTGCGACGGTTTTGCCGGCCGCGGCTTGTCCAGGGTGGACCGCGCCGCCAGCCGCAAGTATTCGTCGATGCCGCCGGGCAGGTGCCGCAACCGGCCGTCGAGAATCGCGTACTGCTGGTCGGTGACCCGCTCGAGCAGATACCGGTCGTGCGAGACGACGATCAAGGTACCCGCCCACGAGTCCAGTAAATCCTCGGCGGCCGTCAGCATCTCGGTGTCCACGTCATTGGTGGGTTCGTCGAGGAGCAAGACGTTCGGCTCGGACAACAGCGTGAGCATGAGCTGCAACCGCCGTCGCTGCCCACCGGACAGGTCGCTGACCCGCGCGGAGAGCTGACCCCGGCCGAAACCCAGTCGCTCCAGCAGCTGGGCCGGGGTCACCTCGCGGCCCTCGACCTGGTAGCCGCCGCGCAGCCGGCCCAGCACGTCCGGGATCCGGTCGCCGGCCACCGACGCGAGCTGGTCGCCTTGCTGGTCGAGCACGGCGAGCTTGACGGTCTTGCCGCGCTTGACGCGGCCGACGTCGGGCGCCACGGTGCCGGCGATCAATCCCAGCAGGGTCGACTTGCCGGCCCCGTTGGCGCCGACGATGCCGGTCCGTTCACCTGGGCCGATCCGCCATTCGATGTCGCGCAGCACCGGACGGTCGTCAAACGACACCGACACGTCGAGCAGGTCGATGACGTCCTTTCCGAGCCGTGTGGTCGCCAGCTTGGCCAGCTCGACGGTGTTGCGCAGCGGCGGAACGTCGGCGATCAGTTGGTTGGCGGCCTCGATCCGGAACTTGGGCTTCGAGGTCCGCGCCGGCGGCCCCCGCCGTAGCCAGGCCAGCTCCTTGCGCATCAAGTTCTGCCGCTTGGCTTCCGCCGCGGCGGCCAGCCGGTCGCGCTCGACGCGCTGCAGCACGTACGCCGCGTACCCGCCTTCGAATGGTTCGACGATGCCGTCGTGCACCTCCCAGGTGGTGGTGGCGACCTCGTCGAGAAACCAGCGGTCGTGTGTCACCAGCAGGAGTCCGCCAGTGTTGCGCGCCCAGCGTTGTTGCAGATGGCCGGCCAGCCAGGTGATTCCTTCGATGTCGAGGTGGTTGGTGGGCTCGTCGAGTGCGATCACATCCCATTCACCCACCAGCAATTTGGCAAGCTGCACCCGTCGTCGCTGGCCGCCGCTGAGGGTGGCGACCGTTGCGTCCCAGGCGATATCGGAGACCAGACCGCCGACCACGTCGCGTACCCGCGCGTCACCGGCCCACTGGTGGTCGGCCTGCTCGCCCACGAGTGTCCAGCCCACGGTGCGATCCGGGTCGAGGGTGTCGGCCTGGCTCAGCGCGCTGGCCCGTAACCCGCTGCGCTGG
>DASZLQ010000070.1:0-13718 GCA_035552295.1 Mycobacterium sp.
ACGACAAAGTGCAGCCGCCGTTGGCCAAGAACTACGGATACCTAGTGCTGACCAACGAGCTGCGTTCGGTTCAGTATTTCAACCGTTCGCCGCGTGCGTTCGCAGTGGCAACAAAGGTGTTCCTGCGCACCGCAGCGGCGCGGATCCGCCGCCGCCGGATCCTCACCAACGGCGCGTCGCTGATCGCTCAGATGTTGAAGGCGCTGATCGACCTTGGCGACGGCCAGCCTCCACTGTGGACCAACGCCGCGATGGAAGATCTCATTGTCGAAGACGGCCGGGTCGTCGGCGCTCGGGTCTGCCACGACGGCGAAACGCTGAACATCGAGGCACGCAAAGGCGTGCTGCTGGCCGCGGGCGGCTTTGGCCACAACAAGGAGATGCGGCGCCGATACAGCGGTGACCAGCCAAATGAGGCGCAGTGGTCGATCGCCAACGCCGGAGATACCGGCGAGGTGCTGCAGACGGCGATGCGCCTGGGTGCCAGAACCGATCTGCTGGACGAAGCATGGTGGCTGCCTTCGGTTTTCATCGCCAACGGTGGCGCCGCCGCCGCGTCGCTTGGTTCGGGACGACAGCGGCCCGGGGCCATCTACGTCGACTCGACGGGCCGGCGGTTCTGCAACGAGTCCAACTCCTACGTCGAGGTCGGCAAGGCGATGTACGCCAACAAGGCAGTACCCTGCTGGATGATTTTCGACGACGGTTACGTGCGCAGATATGTCACCAGCGCGAGCCCCCTAAAACCACTGAAACGGAATCAGCACCTACCTCCCGAACTGATCGAGAGCGGTGCGGTCAAACGGGCCGACACCATCGGCGACCTCGCCCGCCAGATCGACCTTCCCGCCGACGAACTGGCACGCACAATCCAGCGGTTCAACCAGTTCGCCGTTAAGGGACTAGACCCCGACTTCGGTCGCGGTCAGTCGGCCTACAACGACTGTCTCGGCGACCCCGGGTATCGGCCGAACGCCGCCGTCGGCCCGCTCGACCGGGCGCCGTACTACGCGACCAGGGTCTTACCGGCGGACGTCGGGACGTGCGGAGGTGTGATCACCAACGAGCACGCTCAAGTGCTCGACGAACAAGACCTGGTGATCGACGGGCTGTACGCCACCGGCAACACCACAGCGACGGTGATGGGCCGAACGTATCCGGGCGCCGGCGCGAGCATCGCCAACTCGATGGTGTTCGGCTACGTCGCGGCGCGGCACGCCGCGGGGCGGAAAGTCGCCGGCGAGATGAGCCGCTAGATTCCGCGAGCAGACGCAAAATCGCGTTTTTCGGCGCGCAATTGGGCGATTTTGCGTTCCCCCGCAAGCGGGAGATGCCCCCAGCTCGCGCTAAGAACTCTCGTCGCGGCCGACGAATTCGCGTGGCTTCATGCCTGACTGCATGAGCTCGGCCCGCCGCGCCTGAACATCGGATGCGGCGCCGACCATGTTGGTCAAGATATGGCTGACCTGGAGGTGCACCCGCATGCCCATCAGTTCCCAGGCTCGCTTGACGTTGTTCTTCACCGCCATCAGCGTGGTCAACGGAATTTGGGCGATCTTGCGCGCCATCTCCTCGACGGTGTCCTCGAGGTCTTCGCGCGGCACCACCTTATTGAGCAGGCCCCAATCGAGGGCTTGCTGCGCCGACAGCGTTGGCGCCAGCAACAACCAGTCCATTGTCCGGTGCCAGTTCATCAGCAACCACGGCTCAATCATGGTGTGCCCGCCGGGTTCCCCGAGGCTTTGAGCAAGCGGCATCTGGAAATACGCGTCCTCGGACGCCACACAGAAATCGGTCAGCAATCCGAGGTAAATCCCGCCGCCCATGCAATAGCCGTGGATCGCAGAGATCGTCGGCTTGGGGAATTCCCACAAATACAGCGTCGGCCACAGGAACAGGTCGGCGGTGCCTTTATACAGGTCCTCGAACGTATTTCCGAAATCCGGGTACGGGTTTTCGTCCGGACCCCAGCGAGCCAAGTGCCCGCCGCAGAAGCCCTTGCCGTTGGCCTTGAGGATCACGACCTTGATCTCCTTGTCGCGATCGGCCTCATGCAGGCAAGTGTCGACTTCGGTAACCAGGACCGCATCCTTGGTGTTGGCCTTTTCGGCCCGATTCAGAATGATCCGCGCAATCGGAGGTTCGCGTTCGTAAATGACCGCTTCGAGCTCACGCCGCTCCATGCTCGTGACATTACCGGACGCGGGCATACCCAAAAGTCCAAAGGCGCCCCGCACATTGCGCCCCGGAATTCGCTTAGCGGTTGCGTGATCCCGCCGCTAGGAGTGAGCTGTACTCGGCGAGCACGGGGCTGTGCCACAGCGCGATCCGCCGGCGCGGCCACAGGCCTGATCCTGACTACGAATGGAGCTCTCATGACGAGCCCTTTGGACCGGGTAGCCCATCTGGACCTGGTTGCCCGACTCAAATCCTCGTACCCAGAACTCCCAGACGCGCCCACACCCGATCTGATCGACCACGAGCGATTCACCGCCTACACCAAGACCCCACACGACGTCGGCGGCGAGCCGGACGCCCCCACCCCGTGGGAAAACAAGCAATACGAGACATGGGAAGAGAGCACCTACGTCATGTGTGAGGTGCTCGGCTGGCGCGGAATCTGGCTGTCGGAGGAACGACGCCGGATGGGCAACGTCGACCTCGGTCGCACGATTTATCTCGGACTGCCCTACTACGGACGGTGGCTGCTGGCCGTCGCACGAATCCTCGTCGAGAAACACCACATCGGCCTGACCGAGTTGGCCGAACGCATGGCCGAGGTGAAGGCACGGTACGACGGCGGCCTACAGGGAAAATCCCCCGAGGCCAAGCCCAAGTTCGAAGGCGATCCCTCCAAGGTCAACCGCAACCGGCACCACACACACGCGGTTGGCAAGGGCGACCCGCAGGTGTACGCGGGACAGGCGGCCGAGCCGAAATTCCGGGTCGGCGACAAAGTTATTGTTCGGGAGCTTCCCGTTCTGTTCTATACGCGTACCCAGGAGTATGTGCGAGGCGCTAAGGGCGAGATCGCAGTCGTCTCCTACGAGAGCCCCGCCGCCGAAGACGAAACCTGGGATGGGCCCGACCAAAAGCCCGAGTGGTTCTACATCGTTCGGTTCAACCTCGCTGAGCTGTGGCACGGTTACACCGGGCCGGACAACGACACGGTGCAGACCGAGATTCCCGAGCGGTGGCTGGAAGCCGCCGGCTAGCCACGCTGACTTCTTCTCGAAAGGACCTCGGCATGACCGCTCACGACCACGACCACGACCACGACCGCACCGCCGCACCGATGGTGGATGAGGTCACCGACTTCGAAGTCCTCGAGATCGCCCTCCGCGAATTATGTATCGAGAAGGGAATTTTCACCGCGGAGGATCATCGCCATTTCACCGAATTCGCTGAGCAGATCGGCCCCACCCCTGCCGCTCATCTGGTCGCTCGGGCGTGGCTTGATCCTGAGTTCAAGAAGCTGGCCCTCTCCAATCCGCTCGCGGCCAGTAAGGAAGTTGGCGTCGACTGGCTACAGCCGACGGGTTTCGGTACGCCGAGCGACTTCACGGCATTTCACGTTCTCGAAGACACGCCCAGCCTGCACCACGTCATCGTCTGCACGTTGTGCTCCTGCTATCCGCGTCCCATTCTGGGCAACTCGCCTGAGTGGTACCGGACACCCAACTTCCGCCGCCGCATTGTGCGCTGGCCGCGCCAGGTGCTGGCAGAGTTCGGGCTGTTCCTGCCGGAAGAGGTCGCGATTCGGGTGGAGGATTCCAACCAGAAGCACCGTTTCATGGTGCTGCCCGTCCGCCCTGAAGGAACCGAGCGCTGGACCGAGGACCAGCTGGCTGAAATCGTCACGCGCGACTGCCTGATTGGCGTCGCGTTGCCCAAAGCTGGGGTGACCACGAACGTCATCACCGAGACTCGCCCGGCCATCCATCCCGCGGACCACTGATCTCCCAGGCGTAACAGATGAGCACTTCGATCGCGCCCTTGGCGAACATTGTTGAACGCAACCAGGTCTGGAGCCACATGGCTGCCAAGTACGGCGTTGAGAATCCCGTACCGCCGTGGAAAACGAGCCTCGACGGTATTTGCGATGCACTTGATCAAAGCGCTTGCGGCCCAGAAATACTCAGCTTTGTCGATCGGCGTAACGAAGAGGACACGCTGTCGGCGACCGTCTATTCGAATCTGCCCTACCCGGAGAACCGGCTGGTTGCGCTGGCGCACTCGCTCGTGCTGCGCGGCGTCATCGACGAGGCCGAGCTCGAGGAGCGATTGGCGAGCATCCGGGTCAGGTTGGAAGCCTGAGTCTCAAGCGCGTGCCAGCAGCCAGGCGCAACCGTCCCCTTCGCCGGCGACGACCAAGTCGAGTTCGGCGAAAGCGGCGGGCAGCTCGCCGGCCGCCGCGCGGAACGGCCCAGCGGCGGCCCCGACTTCGCTGAGCACCGCGACCGCGAGTAACCCGCCGGGTGCAAGCCGCCCGATGATCGGCTGGTCCAGGCGGCGGTCCCGAAACTTGTGGCAGAGGATGACGTCGACGGGCGGCCCATCCGGCAGCCCCTCGTCGAGATCGACAACGTCAAACCGGCAGCGTTCGGAGACGCCGCCGCGCTCGGCCACATCCCGTGCCTGGGCGATGGCCACCGGAGAGACGTCCAATGCCCAAACGTTCAAGCCGCGCCGTGCCAGCCAGACCGTGCCGCGCCCCTGGCCACATGCCAAATCAAGGGCCCGTCCCGTGGTTGGGAATTCCTCCGCATATCCGGCGAAGACGCCAGGTGGCTCAGCCGCCCCGACGAGTGCCGGGCCCTGACTGGTGTACCGATCGTCCCAGCGGCGCCGGTCCTCCCTGGTCACAGCCGCCACCTTAGGGGTATTCGCGGCCTATCGCCGCACTCCCTCTGCCTGCGGGTCCCGACGCGGCGATGGACGAGGGTCGCCCCACCGCTTCTCGATCGCTTTCCACGGGTCCGCATAATCACCGGGAAAACCACGATAGGGCGAGCGCCGTCTTAGGTACCAGCGCAGCACGGGTGCGAGCGGCCTCAACAGCCATCCGCGCCACCCAACCTTGGCCCGTATCTCGGCATACATAGCGGGCAGCGAATGACGTTGATACGCAAGCACGTTCTGCGCATACCCGGTGTCCATCCAGTCGGTGGCGAACCAGGCCCGGTCGTCGTCGGGGTTGCCCGGCCGTCCTGCCGGCAACCCGCCCCGCAAACCCATGGCCGCGGCGGACTCGGTTCCCAGGCTGGCTTGCGTGATGCGATGGGTGTCGTCGCCGCCGACGAGAAACACTTCGCGGACCTGATCGGTGCCGGTGGCCGCACAAAACGCGCGGGCGACGTCGCGCACATCGACGGTCTGGATGCGTCCGTCTGCGGGCAGCACCGCTTCGAAAAAAATCAGATCACGGTCGAGTGCCCAGCGCGGCTCAGCCGGAAGCACCCCGCCGAGCCGGAGCACCACCCAATCCAGCTCTGAGGTGGTCACGCAATCCTCGGCCATGACCTTGTGCGCGCCATAAAGATCGCTAGGCCGCAACGGTGTCGACGCCGTCAACAATTCATTGTTGCTCTGGGGATTGCGAGCGCCATAGACCGCGACGCTGGACGCTTGCACGAAGCGAGGCGGGATCGGCAATGCTGAAGCCGCCCTGACCAAACTCGCGGTGGCGTCCACATTGACCGCCTGAGCGAGCCGGGGGCGCGCATAGCAGAACGGCGGAATAATGGCCGCCAAATGAATGATGGCCGTTGGTCTTACAGCGGAGAGCAAGGCCTCCACGTCAGTCGTCGAAGTCAGATCGGCCCACCGCACCTCGACCCCCGGGCGGGCCGTGAAAGTTTTCGCGCGTTTGTGATTCGCGGGGATATCGAGGTCCGTCGCGACAACCCGGTGACCCTGGTCGGCCAGCTCGGCCACCACCGCCGAACCGACCAGGCCGAATGCACCGGTGACGAGAACACAACTTTTGGCCATCACTGCCTCCTTGCCCAGCACCCGCACTCAGAACCGGAATTGCCATAATTTCTGGACAGGTGTCTGTCTTTTCGTGCCCGAGGGTAGCGGCTTGACCGATGGTGGGCAAGGTCGGAAACCCTCGAAAGGACCTTGCATTCACCGGAATGAACTGATCAGCCTAGGTTTCGCCGCGCAATTGTCGGCCATACACCTCATTCCCTACACTGGACGGGTGTCTAGAGAAGTTGCTGCTCTCGTTAATGCTGGGGCAGGCGCATCCCGCCGGTCGGATCGCCGGCCGGGCCAAACAATCCGCAAAGTTCTCGACGCCGGTTTAGCGGAACTGCGCGAATCGTCATACGCCAACCTGACGATGCGTTCGGTCGCGAGCCGTGCCGGGGTATCACCGGCCAGTGCATACACCTACTTTCCGTCGAAAAGCGCGCTGGTAGCGGCGGTGTATCTGCGCTTTCTGCGCGCACTTCCGCTGCATACCGATGTCAACGACACCACCAAGACCCGGGTCAGCGCGACGATGCGGGATATGGCGGTGGTCGTCGCCGACGAGCCGGAGTTGACCACTGCATGCGGGGCGGCGCTGATGGCCGACGATCCGGCGGTCAAGCCGCTGCGCGAACAAATCGGCGACGAGGTGTCCAGACGGATTGGGGCCGCACTGGGTCCGGGCTGGCCGCGCGCGGTGAAATCCACATTGCAAATGACGTTCGCCGGTGCCCTGATGACGGCACGGTTCGTCAGCTACGACGAGATCGCCGGCCAACTCGATGAGGCGGTCAACCTCATACTGGGCGCATCCGTTGCCTGAAACGGCTGTGGCCCAACATAACTCCGGATGAGCCGACACCGCAGCGAGATCGGATAGCTGAGCCCACGGCAGGGGTTGCGCAGCAACGATTGCGTTCCAGTTGGCGTTATGATCCAAAGGTGCTGATAACCGACAACGACGTTCGCTGAGCGTGCGCAGTCACGGTTGGGCAGGGAACACGCCGGCCTCCGATGAGGAGGCGATCGAGCGAATCCTGAATGCCGCAGACAAGATCATTGACGAACGCGGTTCAGCGATGCGGATTGCCGATGTCGCACGGGCTCTCGGTGTGACCCGACAAACTGTCTATCGGTATTTCCCCGGAACCCAGGCATTGCTGGTAGCGACCGCGATGCGATCGGCCGATGGGTTCCTCGATCAGATGGCGGCTCATCTGAAAGGTGCAACCGATCCGGTGGTGGCCGTGACCGAAGGAGTGGCGTTCGCCGTCGAGCGGCTGGCCTACGACAGTCAGGTTGCATTCGTGCTGAATCAGCGACACCGCGACGGCAAAGCGGTCTCCATCGTGTCGGATACCGCCCTCGCCTTCGGACGGTCGATGCTGCATCGCTTCGATATCGATTGGGAGCAGCACGGTTTCGACGAGGCGGGTTTGGACGAGCTGAACGAATTCTGCCTCAGGCTGCTGCACTCTTTTCTTGCCGACCCCGGCCGGCCTCCTCGCAGCGGTGCCGACTTGCGCCGTTATCTCAACCGCTGGATTGGGCCCGCCATCGCCTATCCCCAGATGGCCCGTGCGATGGACACGCTCAGGGTTCCCGAGCCGCCGCCAGCGCAGCGGCGTTCTTCGGCAGCATCCTGATCCAGAGCCGACGTCGAGCCGGAGAAGGAGTGGACGTGACTGGTCTGGGACAAATCGCGCTGAACAGTGCGCCGGTTTTTGGTGGCGCAATGCTGGGCATTGCGGCCGGGCAATTCAGAGGCCCGGATTATCGAGGGTTGATCAAGCAAGATATGGACCTGCTCGATCGACTCCCGCTAGAAGCCACCCAACGACGCGCCGAGCTGCAGCGCACAATCAATGCGCGCATCGATGACCTGGTAGACACCGCTGACAAGGGCCGTGCGCTACGCAGAGCCGCGTTGTCCTACCGGGGCAATTGGCGGGACATTGTGCTCTTGCTATGCGTGCTGTTGTTCACGATCATCTGGTGGGACGTCGACCACAGCCGGTCCAATTGGCTGCCGATGTTCATGTTGTTGATCCTGCTTTCGGTGGTGGCTGCCGTTTACACACTCCGCGGCATGTTGCGTATCGCATTCTCGCTCGGGAGGTGGCGGCACCGTGAGGGTCAGCGGCGGCTTCCTGGTGCGGAAGTACCAAAGTAGCGCGAGCGACTTCGGTCACATCCAGCGCTCGGCGCAGGCCACATCGGTGCTCGCTACCGTCGTGCCGACGACGACGCTTATGGGCGCTGAGCTCCTATTTCTTTGGCACCTCATGTCCTGAAGTGCACCACCAAAACCACGACAAGAGCTATTGGCTCCGAGTGTGTACCCAGCGGCCGTCATCGACGCGTGACAAGATCGCGCTGTGAACACGCACCCCCTTCGTGGCCTCCTCGCCGCTGCGGTGGTTGCCGTTTGGGCGCTGCTGATCGCGCCCGTCCCCGCCGCGTCCGCGGACCCGTGCCCCGATGTCGAGGTGGTATTCGCCCGAGGGACCACCGAGCCACCCGGCGTCGGCGGCGTTGGTCAGAATTTCGTCGATACGTTGCGCTCGCATGTCGGCGCGAAGTCGGTCGGCGTGTATCCGGTCACCTACCCCGCCACCACCGATTTCCCCACAGCCGTAGACGGCATTACTGACGCGGGCACTCACGTTGAGCACATGGCGGCGGTCTGCCCTAGAACCAAGATGGTGCTCGGTGGATACTCCCAAGGCGCAGCTGTCATGGGATTCGTCACCGAAAACTCGGTGCCTGATGGGGTGCACCTGGTACAAGCGCTGCAGCCGATGCCGGAAGAGGTCGCCAACCATGTGGCCGCAGTTGCTCTCTTCGGAAAGCCGTCGAGCCAGTTCATGAGCATCATCCACCAGCCGCCAGTAACAGTCGGTCCGGTGTACGCACCCAAAACCATCGAGTTGTGCGTTCCTAACGACCCGGTCTGTTCCGGCCAGGGAGACCCCACCGCCCACCGGCGGTACGTGGAGGCGGGGATGGTCAACCAGGCAGCGGATTTCGCTGCGAGTCGCCTCTCCGCCAGCAACTAACTGACGGGCGCCACTAACTTATTGCTGGTTGACGCAGTCGCGGTGGAGTATTCGTGGAGAGTCGCAGTGTCAGCCATCGAGATCGAGGAGGTCGAGTAGTGCTGGATGGGCAGCCCACACCGGTCGGGGACGTCGGCAGCGCCGACTTCGATGTCGCCGATCGATTGGCCATCATCAACTTGTTCGGCGCTTATGCCTACACCTATGACGAGAACCTTCTCGACGACTTCCGCGGGTTGTTCACTGAGTCACCGCAGCTCGTCCTGCAGCATGAGGGCAAAACGCTCTCGGGGGACGTCGATACGGTGATGCAGTTGCTCGCAGTCAGAAAAGAGGACTTCAAGGCCGAAAACAACCAACGCCGCCACGCACTGAACTCGTTCTGGTTCTCAAGCCAAAGCGCCAGCGAAGCAACCGGGTACTGCTATGTCCAGGTATTCGCGATCCGGGACGGGGGCCCACCGACCCCCGACCTGTCGGGCTGCTACGAGTTCACCGCGGTCAAGGAGGACCGCGTGTGGAAATTCAGCCGGTGGGTGCTGGCGATCGACCAGACAGGTCCGCGCGACACGTCGTAGGCCGAAATAAGTTGCGTGACCTAACGATCCCGGCCCATAACCAGAAGCGGGCGCGGCTCATCCTTCCAGAACTTCAAGGGCGGCATCGATATTGGGCATTATCGTCGGGCCGTAACTGCTCACCACCTGCCCGAGCGCGCGGGCGATATGCGGACCGACGGCGGCAGCAGCAAGAACATCCTCGGCGAGGACGATGCCATTCACCACGTGGGCCGCGCTGAGCCGGCCGTCGGCAGTGACCTCGTACCGCCAGTCGCCGATCTGGATCCACTCCGGCTGCGACCGGAAAAAGCCACGCCGCGCCGGGGTCAGGATTACTCCCGGAACGCCGCAGAACACCCTGACCACCAGTCCAACTCCCCCGGGACCGGCCAAAGCGTCCCCGATGGCACCGCTGACCCGCTCGTGGTCGAAGCCTGTCATCAGTCACCCATCGGCAGGACGAACGACGGTGTGATGGTTTGCGGTTCGCCGTTGCGATGCACGGCGGTGCCCGCGACATAGAACTCCACGGTGTGGTGTCCCCAGGCATAGTTCGAGATGGCGAAATGCACGCCAACAACACCGCTACCGCCGTCCCGCTCGGCCTCGCTCTGCATGCGGGACATCGCCAATTCACGAGCTTGGTAACTGCCCTGTGTCCATTGCGGCATCTCCGCGTTGCGGCCCACTTGGCCGAGAGTTCGGAGGAATCCTTGTACGGCAATGTGGAACACGCAGTTGCCCATCACGAAAGCCACCGGCGTATACCCGGACCGCAGCAGCGTCGTCAGATCCTGTCCGGACAGGTGGCTGGTAAAGGCCAGGCCGTTGGCGCGCCGAAATGCCCCGGGCTTGGCGGTGTAGCGCACGGCCGTGCCGACCGCGATGAACTCGAGATGTTCGCCCTCCCCTTGATGACGCCATTCCAGCCGCACACCGACCACGCCGTCGGCACCCAGGAATCGGCCTCGGCCTGCATCCGCGACATCGCATTCCAGCGCGCGCGGTACGTCGCGTCGGTGAGCACGGGCAACTCCGATTGCTGCCTGATGCCGGTGAACTGGTAACCGACGTGATAGACCGAGACGCCCATCACGAGTTCGATCGGTTCGAATCCTGCCCCATGCAGCAGGGCGAATTCATTGATCGACAGGTCAGACGTAAATACACTTCCGGCGTGCGACAGCCGTTCGCTGGCGACTGGATCGAGCGGGTTCGCTTGCATCGTCAAATACCCTCCTGAGGTCCGGCACAGCGTAGGACGCGGCAGCCTCCCGCACACCTTTAACAAACGACATCAGCAACAACCCCCGTATCGGGTCGCCGGCGCTCACGAATCCGTCGGATCGCTATCTTCTCGCTGGCCAGCGCCGCATTCCAGGAGCTCCTTGAGCGCATCGGGAAACGCGTCGGCGATGCCCCACAGGTCCGGCACCAGGTCGGGGCAGCCGATGATGCCAATGCCCAGTTCTCCCTTGAGCGACATGACGGTGATGTTGAGTCCGGCGAAGCCGAGGACCGGACCGAGGGGATACATCGCGTCGACTCGGCAACCGAGGAAATACAACTGGGCCTGGGGACCGGGCACGTTCGACAGGATCAGGTTGTACACGCGACTGTGCGGAATGCGCGGCAGGATCCGCATTGCGGTGCCGAACATCGTCGGGCCGCCGAACTGGGTCCAGTCGTGCAGCAGGGTGGGGCCCATCGCCGTGGTGTGGTCTTTAGCGGCGGTGTTTCCAGCGGCGATGGTGCGGATCCGCTCGGCGGGGTCGGCAGTCTGGCTCTCCACCCGGCAGAACATCCATGTGGTGTGGTTGCGCCCGGGCCGGTGGGATTTGCCGTGCACCGACACCGGCACGGCAGCCACCAGCGGGGTGTCGGGCAGCTCGCCGCGCTCGAGCAGGAACCGCCGCAACACCCCGGCGCACAAGGCCACCACCACGTCGTTGATGGTCACCCCGAACCGCTCCTTGACCCTCTTGACGTCGCGCATATCGAGCTGGGTGTAAGCGATATTGCGATTCCGGCCGACGGGGCCATTGAACGGGGTCGGTGGGGCCGAGAACGGCGCGGCCATGGTGCGGCCCTCGCGCGCGCGAAGAACCGTCTGCATCAGCGTCAGCATCGTCGCCGGCACGACGGTCGCCAGCCGCAACGGCCGCAACGCGAACCCCATCAGTCCGCTCGCGGCGATTTGCAGCGGATTGCCGCCGCCCGCGCCACGGACAGGCTGCGGTGCCGGCGCTTCGGGCTCCTGGCTGCATAGCTGTGCCAGCAGGTTCGCGCCGGCGACCCCGTCGACGATGGCGTGATGGACCTTGAGCATCACCGTCACCGCGTCGGTGCGGACGCCGCCCTCAAGCACCCACATCTCCCACAGCGGCCGGTCGCGTTCCAGCGGCAGCCCGGCTATATATCCACAGATCTCGGCCAAATCCCGGCGACCTCCGGCCGCCGGAACACCGACGCGGTGCAGGTGACGCCGCAGCTCGAAGTTTTCGTCGTCCACCCACACCGGGTGATCCAGGTTCAGCTGGGTGTCGGCGAGCTTCATGCGGAATTCCGGCACTGCTTTCACGTGCTTCGCCAGCGCGGCGCGATATCGGCGGTACGTATAGCCGCCGGGCATCGTCGAAGTGTCCAACTCGAAAACGCAGCAGACGTTCAGTGGCTGCGTCGGCGTCTCCATGTAGAGGAAAAACGCATCCAGTCCACTCAGTCGTTCCATAGCCGCCTGCTCGACTAGTGACTTCCGAAACTCCCGGAACCTACCCGGCTCCCCGTAGCGAGTTTAGGTAGCAAAAATGTGGAGATCCACTCCCTGACAGGTCTTTTCGCGTTAAATATCGATGACCCTCACCGCGCTGGACACGACAAACTGCCGGGTGCGTGGCACTCAGTTGATGACGCACGGACTTCCCCGAACGGCGGGGAACTTAAACATCATCGCCCGGCGGACCCGCTCGTCGGGTCGCGCTTGCTGCACCGATCGCTACTCGAACTCGATATCTCCGACATCAGCGCCTTTGGGCCACAGTGTGCGGGTTCGGGCAGTCGTCGCGCTGACCAGTACGGACTCGCAGGAGGATCATGTTCAGACGAGTCGACACCTGTGCTGGTCACAAGCACAAACTGCTGACCGTCGACCTTCGCTTTCGACAATGCGGATCTGCTCGACGCATGGCTGGACAGCCCCGAACACCAAGCCATACTCAGCGACGGTGATCGCTATCGCCTACGCCGCGCTACTCGTGCCCTTCTTGCTCATCGCTTGGTTACGCTGACCATCTCGTGCACGTCAGCAACCGACCACGGTTCCGCGTCGTGGTGGTCGCGATAACCCAACACGCGCGGCGTCGGCCGATCGAAGCTGCCGACGAATCCGCCTGCGGCAACAAAGATCTGGCCCGTCACGTCATGTGCCAGGTCGCTGGCGAGGTAGGCGTAAAGCGGGGCCACAAACGCGGGCGCAGCGCTATCCAGGGATGCCCGCATGGTCATTTCGTCGAGCAACCCGCGTCGGTGAAGGTCTTGGATGTGCTTTTCGTAATCGGCACCTGTCGACAGCCGTGTCTTCGCGCCGGGACACACCACGTTGGCCCGCACACCATAAGCTTTCAGTTCTGCGGCGATGGCCATCGTGAGCCCGTTCACGGCGCCTTTGCCCGCCGGGTAGCCGGTGCCGCCGTAGTCGCCGAGAAATGCCACGGAGCTGGTGTTGACGATCGCCCCGTGCCCCTGAGCGGCCATGACACGCGCTGCGACCCGGCAGGTGTGAAACGCCGTGCCGAGGTGGACGCTGATCAGGCGGTCGAATTCGTCGGGCGAGATATTCAGGATCGAGGAATCTGTCGGCTCGGCGATCCCGGCGCAGTTGATCAGGATGTCTAGTCGTCCGAACGTCCGGGTGCATTCTTCGATGAGGGCGGTGGCAGTGCGCTCGTCGTCGGCTGCTCCGACCACCGAGGTGGCTTGTCCTCCCGACGCGGTGATCGCCGCGACGGTCTCCTGCACCGCATCAGCGTCGCGCCCGTTGACCACCACGCCGGCGCCGAGGTTGGCGAGCAGCTCGGCGACAGCGCGTCCGATACCGCGGCTGCCGCCGGACACCACCGCA
>DASZLQ010000071.1:0-8942 GCA_035552295.1 Mycobacterium sp.
GACGTCGCGACGGCGGCCGGCGCCACCGATGTGGTGTTGGCCGAGGGGTTCAAGGACGCGGTCAAGGAGCTCACCGGCGGTCGCGGCGTCGATGTGGTGGTCGACCCGGTCGGCGGCGACCGGTTCACCGACTCACTGCGCTCGCTCGCCCCGGGCGGACGGCTGCTTGTCATCGGGTTCACCGGCGGAGAGATTCCGACCGTGAAGGTGAACCGGCTGCTGCTCAACAACATTGACGTCGTCGGCGTGGGGTGGGGAGCCTGGACGGCGACGCACCCGGACGCGCTCGCCGAGCAGTGGGCCGGACTAGAGGGCCTGCTCAGCTCGGGTCGGCTGCCTCCCCCCAAGCCGGAGGTCTACCCGCTGGAGCAGGCCGCCGCCGCGATCGCATCGCTCGAGAATCGCACCGCCAAAGGGAAAGTCGTGCTGCGCGTCCGGGAGTGACGCGCGACGCCGTGTCGCCGCGCCTGGTCGTGCGGCCTTCGCAGGGTTTGACAGCGCATGCGATATCAAATCCGGGTAGCGGCGCATGGTTGGGTCGACGCGTCGGCCCTTGTGCAGCACCAAAACAAAAAGTAATGTCACTTTCAGTTTTGTCCCCACCGAGCCTGGAGTCATGCATGGAATCCTTTGTTCACCTGCGAAAAGGGAAAACGCCACGCCGGCTCCATGCCGATCTCGACGGACTCAAGGACGACGAGCTGGGCCGGGGCGGATTCACCGGGCGAACCGCCAACATCTACCGCCGCCACGACCCCACCGCCTACCGCTCGGTGGGCCCGCTGCGCCCGCTCGACGTGTTGTCGAGCCAACTCAAGCCCAGCGATGCCACGGATGCCAACGGTGGCCCGCTGCTGATGTTCACCAATGCCGACTGCCGAATCCTGTTGAGCCGTCGCCATGAGCCGATGCCGTTCTACACCCGTCACGTCGACGGGGACCTGCTGTGCTTCGTCCACGACGGCACCGGGCTGCTGGAGACCGAGTTCGGGCCGCTGCGCTACCGCGAGGGCGACTGGGTCTACATCCCGAAGGCGTGCACCTGGCGCCAGGTGCCCGATCGTGAGACGACACTGCTGATGATCGAGGCCAGCGACGAATTCCGGGTACCGCCGCCCGGTTCACTCGGCCGGCACTTCCCGTTCGACCCGTCGCAGGCCACCATCCCCGAGCCGGCGCCGATCGACCCCGATCCTTTCCAAGACGGCCGCCACGAATACGAGGTCCGGCTCGTCCACGAGGGCGGCCCGACAACGCTTTACTACCAACACAATCCGATCGATGTCGAGGGCTGGCGTGGCGACAACTTCGCGTTCACCTTCAATATCGCCGACTACAACGTCATCACCTCCGACAGTGTCCACCTGCCGCCGACCGTGCATCTGTTCATGCAGGCCACCGGCGTCTATGTGATGAACTTTTTGCCCAGGCCCGCCGAAGGCATCCCCGGCACCGAGCGCACACCGTGGTATCACCGCAACGTCGACTACGACGAAATCGCGTTCTTCCACGGCGGCTCGCTCTACGGCATCCCGATGCCGCCAGGTTTGATTTCCCATGCGCCGCAAGGGGTTCACCATGGCGCACCGGAAAAGGCGCGGGAACGAGCGCGCCGCAAATTTGACGAGCACTCGCGCGTCGACTGGCAAGTCATCGCCATCGACACCCGCCGGCGCCTGACACCGTCGAGCGAGGTGCTCGCGCACGACCTGGGACAACACTGACATGGGGAGTACTCAAGCCGTGAAGTACGACTACGACCGAATCCCTTACCTCGTTGCCTTCCAGAACAATTCCGGCGTCCGGGACGTCTATGGCGGACTGGCCGAGATCACCGTGCTGGAGAGCTATCTGCTCAAGCCGAAAGACAAGCCCTCAGATACCGTGCTGGTGTTCATGCACCCGATCGGCGGCGGCGCATATCTGCCGATGATCAACGGACTGGCCCGGGCCGGCCACCACGTCATCTACTGCAACAGCCGGTTCCGCGGGACGGATTCGGCGCTGCTGATGGAGAAGGTGGTCGAGGATCTCGGCGAGTGCATCACGGACGCCAAAACCCGGCTGGGCTACCAGAAGGTCGTGCTGGCCGGGTGGAGTGGTGGCGGCTCGCTGTCGGTGTTCTACCAGCAGCAGGCTCAGCACGCGACCATCAGGTCGAGCCCGTCCGGCGACGGCCCCGACCTCACCGCGCTGGATCTGCCCGCCGCCGACGGGATCATGTTGCTCGCCGCGCACATCAGCCGGCACGGCACGCTGACCGAATGGCTGGACGCATCCATTCTCGACGAATCCGATCCCACCAAACGCGATCCCGAGCTCGACTTGTACAACCCCGACAACCCCAACCAACCGCCCTACCGCCAAGAGTTTCTCGCCTTGTACCGGCAGGCTCAGATCGACCGCAACCGTCGGATCACCGCGTGGGTCAAGGAAAAGCTCGCCGAATTGAAAGCCAGCGGCCGCCCCGACAAAGACGTTGCGGAGTTCTGCTTCGTCGTGCACGGCACCATGGCCGATCCGCGCTGGCTGGACGCAAGCGTCGACCCCAACGAACGCACCCCGGGAATGTGCTACCTGGGCGATCCCCAAGTGGTGAACATGAGCCCGGTCGGGCTGGCCCGCTTCTCGACGCTGCGCGGCTGGCTCTCGCAGTGGAGCTACGACGAGGCCCGCGGCGATGGTGTGGACTGTGGGCGCGATATCGCGATCCCGGCGCTGGTGATCGGTAATCGGGCCGATGATGCCTGCACACCGAGTCACGCCCGACGGCTTTTCGAGGCGATCGGGCACCCCGACAAGGAGATGCACGAAATCCCTGGCGCCACGCACTATTACGCCGGCCCCGATCAGCGCGATAAGCTGCGCCAGGCCGTCGAAATCATCACCGACTGGCTGGTCCGCCACGACTTCGCGGAGACTGTATGACGGCGGAAAATCTTGGGGGCCCGCTGGACGGCATCCGGGTGCTCGAGCTCGGCACCTTGATCGCCGGACCATTCGCGGGCCGGCTGCTCGGCGACATGGGCGCCGATGTCATCAAGGTGGAGCCGCCCGGCGCCCCGGACCCGTTGCGCACCTGGGGCCAGGCCGAACACGACGGGCACCACGTTTTCTGGACGGTGCACGCACGCAACAAACGAGCGATCACGCTCGACCTGCGCCGGCCACGCGGCCGTGAGCTGTTCCTCGAGCTCGTCGAAAAATCCGACGTCGTGGTGGAGAACTTCCGGCCGGGCACGCTGGAGAAGTGGAACCTGGGCTACGACGCGCTCAGCGAACGCAACTCCGGCATCATCCTGGTTCGGGTATCCGGCTACGGGCAGAGCGGGCCGGATGCGCACAAGGCGGGTTACGCCTCGGTTGCCGAAGCCGCCAGCGGGCTGCGACACCTCAACGGCTTCCCGGGGGGGCCACCGCCCCGGCTGGCGCTTTCACTCGGCGACAGCCTGGCAGGGATGTTCGGCGCCCAGGGCGCATTGGCCGCTTTGTACCGCCGCAGCGTGACCGGGCACGGCCAGGTAGTCGATGTCGCGCTCACCGAATCATGTTTGGCCGTCCAGGAATCCACGATTCCCGATTATGACGTCGGTGGCGTCGTGCGCGGACCGTCGGGCACTCGGCTGGAGGGCATCGCGCCGTCGAACATCTACCGCAGCGCCGACGGCTCGTGGGTGGTCATCGCCGCGAACCAGGACACCGTGTTCGCCCGCCTGTGTAAGGCGATGGGCCGCCCGGAACTGGCCACCGACGATCGATTCGCCACGCATGGGGCGCGTGGCCGCAATCAGGACGATCTCGACAGCATCATCGGCGCGTGGGCCGTCGAACGACAACCCGGCGAAATCATCGAAACGCTGAGCGCTGCGGGCGTGATCTCAGGGCCCATCAACACGGTCGCCGAGGTGGTCAACGACCCACAGCTGCGGGCTCGCGGCATGCTGGTCGAGCACTATGACCAACGCGTCGAGCGTAACGTTTTGGGACCAGGGATCGTGCCGGTGCTGTCCGAATCTCCGGGCGCTGTCCGCAACGCCGGCCCGGCGCATCCCGGACAACACAACGATGACGTCTATATCGGGCTGCTGGGCAAGACCGCCGAGGAACTCGAGGATTTGCGCGCCGAGGAGGTGTTATGAACCAGCTTCCGTCCCGAGTTGATATTCGCGAGGTGTCGCTGCGTGATGGCCTGCAGATCGAAAAGCCAATACCGTTGTCGGCCAAGCTGGAACTGCTGGCGGCCGTGGCTGCCACCGGGGTGCGCGAGGTAGAGGCCACCGCGTTCGTCTCCCCCACGAAGGTGCCATCGATGGCCGACGCCGCCGAACTCGCGGCGCAGCTGCACAACTATCCCGACATCGAGTTCTCCGCTCTGGTCGCCAGCGCAGGGGGAGCCAAGCGGGCCGTCGCCGCGGGCCTGCGATCGATCGAGTACGTTGTGGCGGCCGACGACACATTCAGCAAGGCCAATGTCGGTCGCACCAGCGCCGAGGCGATCAACCAGATCGGCGAGATCGTGGCCATCGCGCATGACAGCGATGTCACCGTCGAGGTGATCGTCGCCACCGCGTGGGATTCTCCATTCGAAGGCCCCACCCCGCCCGAGCGGGTGCTCGACATCGCCGCCGCCGCCCGCGAGCAAGGCGTGGACCGATTCTGTATCGCCGACACCATCGGCACGACCACCCCGCGCAGGGTGAGTTCGCTTATCTCTCAACTACGTCCAGTCATCGGCGATATGCCACTGGGCGGGCATTTCCACAACACCCGCGGAGCCGGGCTGGCCAGCGCCTACGCGGCGGTCAGCTCCGGCGTCGGCCGCCTGGACGCCTCGGTGGGCGGGTTGGGCGGCTGCCCGTTCGCACCGGGCGCCACCGGCAACATCGCCACGGAGGATCTAGTGTACCTGCTGCGTGACAGCGATATCGACGTCGACGTCGACCTGCAGGCCGCCATCGCCGCGGCCGGAGTCGCGAAGTCGGTTGTCGGCCATGATCTGCCGAGCGCTCTGCTGCGTGCCGGCGACCGAATCCAGGCCTGATGCCCTCGCGGGAGCTGACCTCCAAAGGCCGTCAAACCAGGCAGGCCATCGAGCAGGCGGCACGTAAACTGTTTGCCGAACGTGGCTTTCACGGCACCACGTTGGCCGACATCACATCGGCTGCGGGGAAATCACCGGCGGTGTTCTACCGGTATTTCGCCGACAAAGAAGACCTGCTGGCGGCGCTGGCCGAGTCTTTTCTGCACGAGGTCGTGACACCGTCCGGGCTGAGCGTTCACTTGCCGGACTCCCCGGATGACGACAACTTTTTTACTTCGGTGGTCACCGGCTACTGGAACATCTTCAAGCAGAACATCGGCATCATGATCGCCGTCGCCCAGCTGGGCGCCACTCAGCAGCGCTTCGCGGCTGTCCAGAACGAATTTCGACGTTTCGGCATGGATATCGTGGCCGCCTCGGTCCGTCGCGCCCAGGAGCAGGGTTACGGCGCTGAGCTCAACCCGCAACACACGGCGGCGGCCATCGCGCTGCTGTTCGAGAACTTCACCACCGTCGTCGTGGGCCCCGCCGGCCCCGGAGGACTTGGCCTGCAAATGAACGACGAGGACGCCATCGCGACCTTGTCCACGGTCTGGAAGAAAACCCTGTACGGCGGCGCAACGAGATCGTAAGGAGATCAGAAGTGGATTTCACTCTGCCAGAACACCTTCCGGGGCTGCTTGCGGACATGGACGCCTTCATCGAGCGCGAAATCGCGCCATTGCAGGCCGAGAACATGCAGTACTTCGACCAGCGGCGAGAGCATGCCCGCACCGATTGGGATAACGACGGCATCCCGACGCGGGAGTGGGAGGACCTGCTGGCCGACATGCGCCGACGGGCCGACAAGGCCGGCTGGCTGCGCTACGGACTACCGGCCTCGCTTGGCGGCCGCGACGGCTCCAACGTCGATATGGCGGTCATTCGGGAACACCTGGCGCACAAGGGCCTTGGCCTGCACAACGACCTGCAGAACGAATCCTCGATCGTCGGGAACTTCCCGCAGGTGATCATGATGGAGCGCTTCGGCACCGACGAGCAACGCCGGGTGTGGTCGGAGGCGCTGATCACCGGGGAGCGCTCGATGGCGTTCGGGCTTACCGAGCCTGCGCATGGTTCCGACGCGACCTGGCTGGAAACCCACGCCAAGCCCGACGGCGACGAGTGGGTGATCAATGGCTCCAAGCGGTTCAACACCGGCGTGCACCGTGCCACCCACGATTTGATCTTCGCCCGCACCTCCGGGGAGCCGGGGCAGGCCCGGGGCATCACCGCCTTCATGGTCCCGACGGAAGCGCCCGGATTCAACGTGCCGTACTACTGGTGGACATTCAACATGCCCACCGACCACGGCGAGGTCGAGTTGACCGATGCGCGGGTGCCCGCCGAGGCGATACTCGGTGAGGTGGATCGCGGTCTGGAGGTTGCGCAAACATTCTTGCACGAGAACCGAATTCGCCAAGCAGCCAGCAGCCTGGGCGCGGCGCAATACTGCATCGACCGGGCCGCCGAATACGCCGGTAAGCGTACGGTGTTCGGCAAGCCGCTGTCAGTCAACCAGGCCGTGCAATGGCCGCTGGCGGAGCTGCAGACCGAGGCCCAGATGGTGCGGCTGCTGGTGCAATACGCCGCCTGGCACTTGGACCGCAACCACCACATGGAGGTCTCCGACAAAGTGTCGATGGCGAACTACCGCGCCAACCGGCTGGTCTGCGACGCCGCAGACCGTGCCATGCAGATCTTCGGCGGTCTCGGTTACAGCCGTCATGAGCCTTTCGAGCACATTTACCGCCACCACCGCCGCTACCGGATCACCGAGGGCGCCGAGGAGATCCAGATCCGCCGAGTGGCCCAGCGGCTGTTCAAGTTTGGCAGCAAGTGACGGTCCTCAAAGACTCGGAAACGTTAGCGCCCAAGCTGGCCGGGGTGCTCGAGACGGCTCTCGGCGCCGAGGCCACGATCGACAACCTGCGTGCACTCACCGGGGGCGCCAGCAGAACCACGTGGGCATTCGACGCGGTCACGGGCGAGCAGCGCCGTTCGCTCATCCTGCGCACCGGTCCACCCGACGACGTACACGCCGGCATGGAACTCGAAGCCCGGTCGCAGGCCGCCGCCGCCGCGGCCGGCGCACCGGTCCCCCACATCCTGGTCGCCGACGATTCGCCTGCCGCACTGGGCAATCCGTTTCTCATCTGCGATGAGATCAAGGGCGAGACCATCGTCCGGCGCATCCAGCGTCAGCTCGACGCCGCCGATGGGCGAGAGGGCCGCGCCGGCTTGCTGCGCCAATGCGCGCGGGCGCTGGCCGCCATCCACCGGGCCGACCCGAACGATCCGGGTCTCACGCACGAGGACCAGCTCGACCAATGGCGCGAGCGGCTCGATGACATGGGCGACACCACGGCCACCTTTGAGTGGGGGTTTCGCTGGCTGGCCGCCCGCGCGCCACAACCCTCGCCCGCCGTGCTGGTGCACGGCGACTTCCGGATGGGAAACCTCATAGTCGACGGATCCGACCTTGCCGCTGTTCTGGACTGGGAGCTCGTGCACGTCGGACAGGCATACGAAGACCTGGCCTGGTTTTGCATCCGGGCCTGGCGGTTCGGTGCTCCGGCCAGCCTGGGGGCCGGCGGCCTGGGCAGCATCGACAGCTTTCTATTTGCCTACGAAGAGGCCAGCGGGGCTACCGTCGATCGAGTGGCGTTTCACTGGTGGCTGGTGCTGGCCACGCTGCGCTGGGGTGTCATCTGCCGGCACCAGGCCGAGCGCCACTTGAGCGGGCAGGTCCGCTCGGTGGAACTGGCGGCAATCGGGCGCCGCGTCTGCGAGACCGAGTGGGATCTGCTCAACCTGCTCGAGGAAAGGGCCCAGCCATGACGTCCGGTGACCCGCTCCACGGGCGGCCGACGGCCGCCGAGCTGGTGGCGGCGGTGGCCGAATTCATCGAAGGCGATGTGCGCGAGGCCACCAGCGGACAGGTCAACTTCCATGCCAGGGTGGCCGCCAACGTCTTGCGCACTATCGAGCGCGAACTGCTCGACGACGGTGACGCGGAGGCCCGCGCGGCGCTGGCCGGGCTGGGTTTCAACGATGAGACCGTTCTTGCCGCCGCGATCCGGGCCGGTGAGCTGGACGGGCGCACCGAGGACGTCACGGCCTGCCTACGGACCTTGGTACGACATCGATTAGCGGTCGCCCATCCCGGATACGACAGCGAATAGGAGCCAGCCATGCCCACTACCGCGGAGACCGTCGTCGACGTAGCCGACCGCCTGTTCACGACGATCGAGAAGGGCGACAAGGCAGCGGTTGACCGAATGTGGAGCGACGACATCGCCGTCTGGCGCGTCGGTGCGCGCCGCGACGCCGCCAAGACAGACGACAAGGCCCGCGCGCTCCGGGTCATCGACTGGTTCATCGACGTCACGACCGAGCGTCACTACGAGATCTTGGACCGCCAGCTGTTCGGCTGTGGTTCTAGCGGACCCACCAGCGGCTTCGTCCAGCAGCACATCCTGCACGCCACCGGCCATGCCGGCCAGTCGATCTCGCTGCGGGTTTGCATCGTGATCCAGGTCGGCGCAAACGGCCTGATCAACCGGATCGACGAATACTTCGACCCCGCCGGGATCGCTCCCCTGATGGATTAGCTCGGGTGCCGAACGACTGGGGTGCCGAACGACTGGGGTGCCGAAACGAAAGGGGCGACGATGACGACGTTGGAAACACTGCTCAACGATCCCGAGATGGCCGGCGTATGGAACATCGTTCCGGACCGCTCGGCCATCACCTTCAAAGTCAAGAACATGTGGGGCCTGCTGAACGTCAAAGGACGTTTCACCGAGTTCAACGGCGACGGACAGCTCACCGGCAAAGGCGCGGTCTTCGGTCGCCTCGA
>DASZLQ010000072.1:0-3419 GCA_035552295.1 Mycobacterium sp.
CAGCAACGGTGACGGTGACCGGTGCATCCACGGTGACCCCGACGGCGCCGTCGCTCACCGAGGAGGTGAGCTTGGGAACCATCAGATCAGCGAACGGTGTGCCCTTGTCGAAGATGACCTTCGCCGGCGCGGCGGTGTGGCTACTGCTGCAGGCAACACCGACCACAGCAAATACGATCATCCCGGCAGCCAGCCACGATCGACGTCGTCGCAAAGGCGTCATCAAGTGACCTTCCAACACAATTCCGCATACTGTGGTCACCGCTGACCCTGAATAGTTGCACGCATTCTAATGGGTTTCGGCAACCCACCGTGGCAACACAGCTGGCTTAGCCGGCCGCCGGGTGATGGGCCCGCAAACGCGATGCGATGTCCGCCACGCAGGCTCTAGACTGGGAGGATCGAGATTTCGCTCCGCGGCAGGACGCCTGTTATTGTCGCCTACGCGGTCTCGGCCGTCCAAAGCGCCGTTAGCTCAGTTGGTAGAGCAGCTGACTCTTAATCAGCGGGTCCGGGGTTCGAAACCCTGACGGCGCACCAGTTCAATCCCCAGCGCTGCAGACGATGTCGTGGCGCGTCAGCGATTCCTGATCCTGCGGACCACCACGACCACGACTACCGACCCGATCCCCACCAGCGAGATGGCCACCGCGGGTTTTGTCACGAACGCGATCACCCGGGCCTTGAGGTCGTCGGCCAGGCGACGAGGATTTGCGCGCTCAGCAAGGGAATCGACGGTGGACGCCAGCTCGTCGCGGGCGACGTCGATGTCCCGCTTGATGGTCTCGGGGTCTCGATCCGCCACGTCTCTTCCTCCAGTCGCCCACTATCCGGCTGATATGCCTGCCCGCACTACCCTAGATCAGCTGGCGATAACCCCACGATCCGGTGAACCGAAAGGACTCCCACGTTGACCGAGAACACGCGGCTTGCCCCGGGCGACAAAGCGCCCGCCTTCAGCCGACGCCGACGGCAACAAGGTGTCGCTGGCCGACTACCGAGGGCGTCGCGTCTTTGTGTATTTCTATCCGGCGGCCTCTACACCCGGATGCACCAAACAGGCCTGCGATTTTCGCGACAACCTGCACGACTCAACGACGCCGGCCTCGACGTCGTCGGAATTTCCCCCGACCCACCGGCGAAGCTCGCCAAATTCCGCGACGCCGGAAAGCTGACGTCCCCGCTGCTGTCCGATCCCGACCGCAAGGTGCTGACGGCCTGGGGCGCCTACGGCGAGAAGCAGATGTACGGCAAGACCGTCCAGGGCCTACACCGTCAACTAATACATACATAGACGTATTACAGGTAGGAGCCGAGTTGACGAAGCAATACATCGTCGCAGGATTGGCCGCCGCACTGATCGCCGGTGGGCTGATCGGATCAGCGCCCCCGGCCAGCGCCGGTTGTATGTACGGAGGACATGGCGCTGTCAGCAGGTGCGATGACCCTGTCCAGCCTGACGGCACCTGGCAACGTTGCATGGTCTACGACGACACTTCCGGATCCAATCACCGGCGCATCCATCGCTGCTTTTTGATGGGTCCTGGCCAGAATCCCCCCTTGGGCGTCATCTTCAATATCTATCCGGACCATATCGACGACTGAGCAGGGAACCCATTGTGAAAGGAGAGTACCGTGACCGAGAACGCGCGGCTTGCGCCCGGTGAGAAAGCGCCCGATTTCAGCCTCCCAGACGCCGACGGCAACAAGGTGTCACTGGCCGACTACAGGGGCCGTCGAGTCGTCGTGTACTTCTACCCGGCGGCCTCGACACCCGGGTGCACCAAGCAGGCCTGCGATTTCCGCGACAACCTGCACGACCTCAACGAGGCAGGCATCGACGTGGTCGGCATCTCCCCCGATATGCCGGAGAAGCTGGCGAAGTTTCGCGACGCCGAGGGCCTGACGTTTCCACTGCTGTCCGACCCCGACCGCAAGGTGTTGACTGCCTACGGCGCGTTCGGCGAGAAAATGATGTACGGCAGGGCGGTCCAGGGTGTGATTCGTTCCACCTTCGTGGTCGACGAAAAGGGCAAAATCGCCGTCGCGCAGTACAACGTTAAGGCTGCACATACGACAACAAATATCCAGAAGATCATTGCCCAGGTAGCAACAGCTACCGAGTGAATCCAACGGCTACGGCTGGAGCGTTTACACCACTGGTCGTGCCGATACGCAAAGCGCGTTATTCTCGACCATCCGATATTGAAGTCACCCAACTGACCCACTCCGGAGGAAGTTGGTGCTCCCGCCAACAACGAAGAGGGATGACTCATGAGTATGGCGTACCTGGCGCAACCGGAGCAGCAGCAACAACTGGAATGGCTCGACGGCGGCACACTGGCAATCTTGCTCGACGGCAAGGCCACAGATGGCCAGTTGATGATCGGACGCTTCGATGTGAGCGAAGGCGAAGCCCCGCCGTACCACAAACACACGCGGGAAGACGAAGTGTTCATGTTGATCAAAGGAACCGCGCTGGTCTGGGTAGACGACCAGGAGACGGAGTTGGCGGAAGGCGGGATTGTGTTCTTGCCCAAGAACATTCCACACGCCTATCGCATCACGTCAAAGACAGCAGATCTACTGATGATTAACACACCGGCAGGAATTGAAGGAATGTTCCGCTACTCCGGTCGCGACAAGGCGACGCCACGTCCGGAAGGCTTTGAAATTCCGCCCTCGCGTTTGGTCGAGGGAGCGGACAAGTTCGGACAGGTCATTCTTGGCCCCCCGCGCTGAACCGCGCACCTCATGGCGATCGCGTGTAGCTAGCCCCGCTCTATCACGTAATCCACATGAGCCGTGCGATGGGAGCCAGTACAACGTGAAGGCCACCGGTCACGTCGCGAAACTTCGGCGCGACTTGTCGGTCCAGACCCCGCTCAGGCCAGGTTCGCCAGCAACAGCGCTTCGGCGACGGCCGCGCGTTCCAGCACACCCAGGTGCAGGCTCTCGTTGATGCTGTGCGCTTGGGTTGCCGGGTCTTCCACACCGGTGACGAGGATCTTCGCCTGCGGGAATGCGGCAGCGAACTCGGCAATGAACGGGATCGAGCCGCCCATGCCCATATCGATCGGGTCAACACCCCATGCCTGCCGAAACGCCGCGCGCGCGGCGTCATAGACTGCGCCGCTGGCCTCGGTGGCGTACGGCTCACCTATTTCGCCGCGCGTAACGGTCACCTGCGCACCCCAGGGTGCGTGTTGCTGCAGATGGGCGGTCAGCGCGTCCAGGTGCGCTGCCGCGTCACCGCCGGGCGCGACGCGCATGCTGATCTTGGCGCGGGCCCGCGGGATCAGCGTGTTCGATGCGGCCGCAACGGATGTGGTGTCGATACCGATCACGGTGATCGCCGGCTTGGCCCACAGCCGCTGCGGCACCGAGCCCGAGCCGATCTCGGACACCCCGTCCAGCAG
>DASZLQ010000073.1:0-4006 GCA_035552295.1 Mycobacterium sp.
GATCAACGCCGTTCCGTTGCGGGTCGCGATCTTCTACATCGGTGCGCTACTGGCGATTCTCACGGTGGTCCCCTGGCGCGAGTTCCCCAGCGGCCAGTCGCCGTTCGTGATGATGTTCTCCCTGGCAGGGCTTGCCGCTGCGGCGTCGATCGTCAACTTCGTCGTGATCACCGCAGCCGCCTCCGCAGCCAACTCGGGGGTATTCTCCACCGGCCGTATGCTTTTCGGTCTGGCAGACGAGGGAAGCGCTCCGGCCACCTTCCGTCGACTGAACCGCGGCGGCGTGCCGGCGCTGGCTCTAGTTGTCACGGCCGTACTATTGCTGGCCTCCATCCCGCTGCTCTACGTCGGCGGTTCGGTGATGGGCGCCTTCACGCTCGTGACAACCATTTCGTCTCTGTTGTTCCTCTTCGTCTGGGCGATGATTGTCGTCAGTTACCTCGTTTACCGGCGCCGGCACGTCCAGCGACATGCCGACTCGCCCTACAAGATGCCCGCTGGCGTGGTGATGTGCTGGGCCGTCCTCGCCTTTTTCGCGTTCGTCATCTGGACGCTGTGCACCGAAAGGGAAACCGCGATCGCCCTGGCGTGGTTCCCGCTCTGGTTCGTGGTGCTCGCGGCCGGTTGGCTGATCGTCCGGCGCCGGCCTGGGCGCGCCGATAGGTATTGGGAGTTCAAGGCAGCGATGAATCAACCCATCGACGAGAACGTCGAGACAACGGCACCCGCCGCCTGAGCCTCGGTCGACGCTCAGTGTTACGAGGGGCTAATGGGCACATCGAAGTAATCGCGCCAAGCCGTGATCTTGTCGCCGTTCACTTCGAAGGCTCCCATGACACGGGCGTGGATCGGCTTGCCATCGTAGACAAAGTGATCGACGCGCTCAGTCAGGACCACATTGCCGGCAACGGCGAGATTCAAGATCTCGATGTCGCCGTGTGTCGTGCGGTCGACGTATCCCTGCACCGCTTTACGGATCTCGTCGTGGCCCGACACGGCACCAAGGGGAACGTTGTCCCAAACGGCATCGGCGGCGAAGTAGCTGACGATCTCGTCGACATTGAGACGACTCCACGTGTCTAGTTCGGCGCGGACGACTTCCTCAGGGCTCACGGCTCCTCCAAGTTTCGGCAAACCGGATCTCTCACCGCGTGACACTAATGCACGACGAAATCGCCCACACCGCTTTCAGGCCCGCCGCCTGAGGATCCCCGTTTCCCGCTCAGCGCTTGCGAAGGTGCTGTCATCGCCGAGGTTGTTGGGATCGGTAGCCACTCCCACCGGCTGTACTTACCGCAACGACGCCGCCACCGAGGCGGCGCGTGACCAAAGGAAGTCAGCAAATGACAATCGTGCCGACCAGCATCGAAGAACAGATCAATCGTGTCGATCGCCAGCGGAGCCTATACATCGGGATCAGCGCCGCCTTGGTCGCGCTGTGGAGTGTCTTCCGATTGATCTGGGCGCTTTACATCGGGATGACCTTTGGCTGGTTCTTGGGGTCGATGGTTTTCCAATTGGTGCTGTGGGGCGTCATCGGTACCGTCGCGGCGGTCGCGGCGACGGGGTTCTTGACCCGCTACACCAAGGGATCTTGAACCCGCTCAAGGTAACGGAAGTTCCGAACCTGCTAGAGGTTCGGAACTTTTCCGTTTCGGGCACTAGTTGCCGCTGGCCTACAGCTGGGCCCAGACCGACTTGGTTTTCATGTAGGCGTCGATGCCCTCCCGGCCGAACTCGTGACCCCAGCCGGACTGCTTGTAACCGCCGAACGGCACATCGTGGTCAAACACCAACTGGCAGTTCACCTGGACGCTGCCCGCTTGCAATCGCTTGACGATCCTGTGGGCGCGGCCAAGGTTTTCCGTCCAGGCCGTGGCCGCCAGGCCGTAACTGGTGTCGTTGGCCATGGCCACCGCCTCGTCTTCGTCGTCGAACGGCAGGATGCTGACCACCGGTCCGAAGATCTCCTGCTGGTACAGCCGCATGCCGGGGTCGACGTTGGTGAGCACCGTCGGGTGGACGAAGTAGCCTTTGCGGTCCAGGCGGTGGCCTCCGGTGACCACTTCGACGCCGTCGCTCTTGCCCTCTTCGATAAAGCCGATGACGCGGGTCAGCTGCTTCTGGCTGATCAGCGGGCCGCTGACGCATCCCTCCTCGCTGGGCGCGCCCAGCTTGAACGTATTCGCCATCAGCGCAATGCCTTCCACCACCTGGTCGTACACGCCGCGCTGCACGAAGATCCGCGACCCGCACACGCAGCCCTGGCCGGAGTGCACAAAGATGCCCAGTGACGCCATCAGGATGGCCTTGTCCATGTCGGCGTCGTCGAAGATCAGCACCGGCGACTTCCCACCGAGTTCGAGCGTGACCTTCTTCAGGTTGCCGGCCGACGCCCGCACGATCTCCTTACCGACCTCGGTCGACCCGGTGAAGGCGACCTTCTCGACGTCGGGATGCGCGGTGATCGCGGCGCCCGCGGTGTGGCCGTAGCCGGTCAGCAGGTTGACTACACCGTCCGGAACGCCGGCCTCGTGGATGAGCCCGTCGACCAAAAGCGCCGAAAGTGGGGTTTCTTCAGCGGGTTTCACGAGCATGCTGCAGCCGGCGGCAAGGGCGGGCGCGAGCTTTGCGCTGGCATTGAAGATCGGGCCGTTCCAGGGGAAGATCAGCCCCACCACACCGAAGGGCTCCTTGAGGGTGTAGGCGTGCATGTTGACGAAGGCGTCCGTCGCGATGCCGTCGGTCTTAACGTCATATGCGACGCCGTTGAGCTTCGAACACCAACCGGCGTAGTAGCGGAAGAACTCCGAGCAGGTGGACATCTGCAACTGCGCCTGCATCAACGGCATTCCGGTGTTGAGCGAGTCGAGTTGGGCGAACTCATCGGCATGTTCGTCGATCAAATCCGCGATACGCCACATGATCTTGGCCCGCTCGCGGCCCGGCAGCTGGGACCAGACGCCCGACTCGAAGGAAGCTCTCGCTCGCGCAGCGGCGTCGTTGACCGCCACTTCCCCGCAGTCGGTGAATTCGGTGATCGTCTCCTCCGTCGCGGGATCGATGACCGCAATCACGTCACCCGTGCCCGGGCGCTTGCGAATGTCGTCCAATACCGTCTGCAACGTCATCTGATCCCTTCCCCTCGCCGCAGCGCGTCGGTGCGCTATGGTGCTGAGCACCTGCTTAGCATTGTCCGGGGCGGCGTGGTCAAGGCGCGGCGGTTCTGCCCTGTCAGCGCAGTTCCTGGATGCGGATCAGGTTGCCCGCGGGATCACGGACCGCGCAGTCGCGAAGTCCGTACGGCTGCTCCGTCGGCTCCTGGACGATGTCAGCGTCGCCGGCCTGCAGCTGATCGAAGGTGCCGTCGAGGTCTTTGGTGGCCAGCAGCAGCATCGCGTAGGTGCCCTTGGCCATCATCTCGGCGATGGTGCGGCGCTCGTCGTCGGTGATGCCCGGGTTGGCGTCCGGTGGATTCAGCACGATGGAAGTGCCGGGCTGACCCGGAGGGCCGACGGTGATCCAGCGCATCTTGCCCTTTCCGACATCGAGGCGGACCTCGAAGCCGAGGGTGTCGCGATAGAAGGCGAGGGAGGCTTCCGGGTCGTCATGTGGAAGGAAGCTCGAGTGAATGGTGACGTCCATGACCGTCAGGCTAGGTGGGCCTGGGCGACGGGCGCTTCTCGATTCCTGATCGGTCTGGTCACCTGCTTCTCCACGCATGGCGGTATTCCGGCGGTCCTGCCCGCCGTCTGCTCCCGATAAGTGCTGGGCGGCATGCCAACAAGCTCGGTGAACCGAGTACTGAAGGTACCGAGCGACGAGCAGCCGACCGCGAAACAGACTTCGGTGACGCTGAGGTCGCCGCGACGCAGCAGCGCCATCGCGCGCTCGATGCGCCGCGTCATCAAATACGAGTACGGCGACTCCCCGTAGGCGCGCCGGAACTCCCGGCTGAGGTGCCCGGCGGACATGTGCACCCCGCTTGCGAGCGCCTCGACGTTCA
>DASZLQ010000074.1:0-11573 GCA_035552295.1 Mycobacterium sp.
TTGCCAATCGACCGAGAGCGCGTCCCGCCACACCTGGCTGGCCAGCCCGTAGCTGCGCCCGGCGACAGCCTCCCAGTGGTCGGCCGCCTCGGTGAGATGTTCGGTGGGCCAGGCCACCAACTGCGAGAGGCTGGGAAACCCTGCGGTCGCTGACATTGCTACACGCCGGTCACCGGAGGGGTCACAGCGGCCATCTCGGTGGCCGAATCAGCTTCATTGGCGATATAGCGGGTGTCGGCCTCGGCGACGTGAGCGGCGTGGGTGCCCACCCGGGTGGCCAGCGCCGCCGTGAAAGCGGTGACGTCGGCGTGGGCAGCGGTCACCGCGGCGGCGCTGGCCTGACACGACAAGCCCAGCCCCGCCGGAGCCGCCGACGCGTCTAGTTCGCCCGCCGAAGCGCCCCACCGGGTGGCCATCGCCGGCACACCAGCGGTATCGACGCGCAGTTGCTGCTGCATGAGCGGAAGTTTAGTCGGGCTGTCAGGCAGCGAAAGTCAGTCGGATCGGTGCGCGCTGCCCGCGTCGGACTGCTCACTAGACTGGCCAACGTGCTTATCGGTTCACACGTCCGCAATGACGATCCCCTGGCCGCCGCCCAGGCGGACGGCGCCGACGTGGTGCAGTTCTTCCTCGGCAACCCGCAGAGCTGGAAGAAGCCGAAGCCGCGTGACGACGCCGAGACGCTGAAGGCGTCGACCATCCCGCTGTACGTCCACGCGCCGTATCTCATCAACGTGGCATCGGCCAATAACCGCATTCGCATTCCGTCGCGCAAGATTTTGCAGGACACTTGCGACGCTGCTTCGGCGATCAACGCGACGGCGGTGATCGTGCACGGCGGCCACGCGGACGATCACGACATGGAGGCCGGCATCGAGCGGTGGGTCAAAGCGCTGGATTATCTCGAATCGGATGTGCAGGTGTACCTGGAAAACACCGCCGGTGGCGATCATGCGATGGCCCGCTACTTCGACACGATCGGCAGGCTCTGGGATCACATCGGAGACAAGGGTATTGGTTTCTGTTTGGACACCTGCCATGCGTGGGCCGCGGGTGAGGAGCTGATCGACGCGGTCGACCGAATAAGGGCCCTGACCGGCCGCATCGATCTGGTGCACTGCAACGACTCGAGGGACGCGGCGGGCTCGGGTGCCGACCGCCACGCCAACTTGGGCAGCGGCCAGATCGATACCGAGCTACTGGTAGCGGCAGTCAAGGCCGCCGATGCGCCGGTGATCTGCGAAACCGCCGACGAGGGCCGCGAAGACGACATCGCGTTCCTGCGCGAAAAGACCAGCGGCTGAGGCTGACGCCGGCCATGCGCCGAAGGGCGGTCACGCTGCTCGGTGTGGCGCTTGTGATCGCAGCCTGCTCGCCGTGGCCGACGCCGCCGTCGGGCTTCGTGAACGGCACCAGCCTGCACCACATCGCTGTCGGCGGACGCGATCGCAGCTATCGCCTCTACAAGCCCGCGGCCGCGTCCGCGTCGGCTCCGCTGGTGGTCGTGCTGCACGGCTTTTCTGGCAGTGCCGGGCAAGCCGAAAGGGCTTACGGCTGGGACAAATTGGCCGACACCGCCAAATTCGTCGTCGCCTACCCGGATGGCCTCAGCCGGGCCTGGAACGTCGACGGGGAAGGCTGCTGTGGGCGGCCGGGACGAGAAGGCGTCGATGACGTCGCCTTCATTACAGCGGCCGTCGCTGACATCGCCAAGAACCTCGGGATCAACCCCGCCAAGGTCTATGCCACCGGCATGAGCAACGGCGCCATCATGTCCTACACGCTGGCATGCACCACCGACATCTTCTCAGCGATCGGCCCGGTTGCCGGAATTCAGCTGAACCCGTGCCGGTCCGCGCATCCGACATCGGTGATGCACATCCACGGCACAGCCGATCGATTGGTCCCCTACGGCGGGGGGCAGGGCTTCAGTGTCATCAACGGTCCTTCGGTTCCGGACGTGAATGCGTTCTGGCGCAAAGGTGATCACTGCGACGCCCCGGCCGCTACGGGAACCGGTGCGATCACCGCGTCGACAGCCGGATGCGCCGACAACCGCAGCGTCGTTCTCATCACCATCGACGGCGGAGGCCACGAATGGCCCACCTTTGCCACCGAGAGGCTGTGGGAGTTCTTCGCCGCCCATCCCGGTTAGTGTGTTACACCTCTTGTGCGGCTGTCGGAAAAATGTAACATGAGTGGCATGTCCGATACCCATGTCGTCACCAACCAGGTTCCTCCGCTGGAGAACTACAACCCCGCGACGTCCGCGGTGCTCGTCGAGGCCCTGATCCGCGAGGGCGGGCAATGGGGCTTGGAAGAGGTGAATGAGGTGGGCGCGATCGCCGGTGGTCGCGAGGCTCAGCGCTGGGGCGAGCTCGCCGACCGCAACCGGCCCATCCTGCACACCCACGACAAGTACGGTCACCGTGTCGACGAGGTCGAGTACGACCCGGCCTACCACGAGCTGATGCGCACGGCCATTGCCACCGGCATGCACGCCGCGCCGTGGGCCGACGAGCGGCCGGGCGCGCATGTGGTGCGGGCAGCCAAGGTGTCGGTCTGGAATGTCGAGCCCGGTCATACCTGCCCGGTCTCGATGACCTACGCCGTCGTCCCGGCGCTGCGCTACAGCCCCGAACTGGCAGCGGTTTACGAGCCATTGCTGACCAGTCGCGAATATGACCCCGAACTCAAGTTGGCCACCACCAAGCGCGGCATCACCGCCGGCATGTCGATGACCGAGAAGCAAGGCGGATCCGATGTGCGCGCCGGCACCACCGACGCAACCCGGAACGGCGACGGCAGCTACAGCCTGACCGGCCACAAATGGTTCACCTCGGCGCCGATGTGCGACATCTTCCTGGTGCTCGCGCAGGCCCCGGGTGGTCTGTCGTGCTTCGTGCTGCCGCGGGTGCTTCCTGACGGCAGTCGCAACCGAATGTTCCTGCAGCGGCTCAAGGACAAGCTCGGCAACCATGCCAACGCTTCGAGCGAGGTCGAATACGACGGCGCCATCGCGTGGTTGGTGGGAGAGGAGGGCCGCGGCGTCCCGACCATCATTGAGATGGTCAACCTCACCAGGCTTGACTGCACCCTTGGCAGCGCCACCAGCATGCGTACCGGTCTGACCCGCGCCATCCACCACGCCCAGCACCGAAAGGCATTCGGCGCCTACCTGATTGACCAGCCGTTGATGCGTAACGTGCTGGCCGACCTGGCCGTGGAGGCCGAGGCCGCCACCATCGTCGCTATGCGGATGGCCGGTGCCACAGACAAAGCGTTGCGCGGAGACCAGAACGAGGCGTTGTTGCGCCGCATCGGTTTGGCGGCCAGCAAATACTGGGTGTGCAAGCGCGCCACTCCACACGCCGCCGAAGCCCTGGAATGCCTGGGCGGCAACGGCTACGTCGAGGACTCGGGTATGCCGCGCCTGTTCCGTGAGGCACCGCTGATGGGCATCTGGGAAGGCTCGGGCAATGTCAGCGCGCTGGACACGTTGCGCGCCATGGTAACTCGCCCCGAATGCGTCGAGGTGCTGTTCGCCGAGCTGGACGAGAGCACCGGTCAGGATCCGCGACTGGGCCGGCATGTCGAGCGGCTGCGGCAAGACCTGACCGACCCGGACGCCATCCAGTACCGGGCCCGCAAGGTTGCCGAGGACATCTCCCTGGCGCTGCAAGGGTCGCTGCTGGTGCGCCACGGTCATCCCGCCGTCGCCGAGGCTTTCCTGACCACTCGGCTCGGCGGCCAGTGGGGTGGGGCATACGGGACCATGCCGACCGGTCTGGATCTCGCGCCCATCCTCGAGCGAGCCCTCGTCAAGGGCTGAGCCACAACATGACTCACGCCATCAGGCCGGTCGATTTCGACAACTTGAAAACGATGACCTATGAGGTCACCGACCGGGTTGCGCGAATCACTTTCGACCGGCCGGAGAAAGGCAACGCGATCATCGCTGACACTCCGCTGGAGCTCTCGGCGTTGGTGGAGCGGGCTGACCTTGACCCGAATGTGCACGTCATTCTGGTGTCCGGTCGCGGCGAAGGATTCTGCGCGGGCTTCGACCTGAGCGCGTATGCGGACGGCACCGGTTCAGCCGGCGGAACCGGTGCATACCAGGGCACGGTGCTCGACGGTAAGACCCAGGCGGTCAACCATCTGCCAAATCAGCCGTGGGACCCGATGATTGACTACCAGATGATGAGTCGCTTCGTGCGCGGCTTCTCCAGCCTGATGCACGCCGACAAGCCGACGGTGGTCAAGATCCATGGCTACTGCGTGGCCGGCGGCACCGACATCGCGCTGCACGCCGACCAGGTGATCGCCGCCGCCGACGCGAAGATCGGCTACCCGCCGACGCGGGTGTGGGGCGTCCCGGCAGCAGGCTTGTGGGCGCACCGGCTCGGGGATCAGCGCGCCAAACGTCTTCTGTTGACCGGCGATTGCATCACCGGCGCGCAAGCCGCCGAATGGGGCCTGGCCGTCGAGGCCCCGGACCGCGAAGAACTCGACGAGCGCACCGAGCGGCTGGTAGCGCGGATCGCGGCGGTGCCAGTGAACCAGCTGATCATGGTCAAGCTCGCCCTGAATTCCGCGCTGCTGCAACAGGGCGTGGCCACCAGCAGGATGGTCAGCACGGTGTTCGACGGTGTCGCGCGGCACACCCCAGAGGGCCACGCCTTTGTCGCCGACGCGGCCGAGCACGGTTTCCGGGACGCGGTGCGACACCGTGACGAGCCCTTCGGCGACTACGGCCGTCAGGCGTCACAGGTGTAACCGCATGCCGAACATGACAGCCCGATCGGTCGTGCTTAGCGTGCTGCTCGGTGCCCACCCCGCATGGGCTACGGCCAGCGAATTGATCAGGCTGACAAATGATTTCGGCATCAAGGAGACGACGTTGCGGGTCGCGCTGACCCGCATGGTCGGTGCGGGCGACCTGATTCGCTCCGCCGACGGATACCGACTCTCGAATCGCTTGCTGGCCCGCCAGCGTCGGCAGGACGATGCCATCGACCCACGGGTCCGGCGCTGGCGTGGAGACTGGGTCGTGCTCATCGTGACCAGCGTGGGCCGCGACGCGCGTACCAGGGCAGCACTGCGAACCGCCATGCACAACAAGCGCTTTGGCGAACTGCGTGAAGGCGTTTGGATGCGCCCCGACAACCTGGAGCTGGACCTGGATCCGGAGCTCGAAGCGCGGGTGCGGATCCTGACGGCACGCGACGATACACCCGCCGAGCTGGCCGGCCAGCTGTGGGATTTGCCCACCTGGGCGCAAGAGGGCCGCACGTTACTCGACGAGATGGCCGCCGCGCCAGACATTCCCAGCCGCTTTATGGTGGCGGCGGCGACAGTCCGGCACCTGCTCACCGACCCGGTGCTGCCCGACGAACTATTACCGTCCGACTGGCCGGGTGGGCGGCTGCGTGCGGCGTACCACGAGTTCGCCGCTGAGCTTCTGAAACGACGCGAACCAACCCAACTCCTGGAGGCGACATGAGTGATTCGGTGCGAGTGGAGCGCAATGGCCCGGTAACCACGGTGATCCTCAACCGGCCGGCGGCGCGTAACGCTGTCAACGGTCCGACGGGCACCGCGCTGTACGCCGCGTTCGAGCAATTCGACGGTGACGATTCGGCCTCGGTGGCCGTGTTATGGGGCGACGGCGGAACCTTTTGCGCGGGAGCTGATTTGAAGGCCTTCGGCACGCCGGAGGCCAACGCCGTACATCGGACCGGTCCCGGGCCGATGGGTCCCTCGCGAATGGTGCTGTCCAAACCGGTGATCGCCGCGGTCAGTGGTTACGCCGTCGCAGGGGGTTTGGAGTTGGCGTTGTGGTGCGACCTGCGGGTGGCCGAAGAGGATGCGGTGTTCGGCGTGTTCTGTCGCCGCTGGGGAGTACCGCTCATCGACGGCGGCACCGTGCGGCTACCGCGGCTGATCGGGCACAGCCGGGCGATGGACATAATCCTCACCGGCCGTGGTGTGGCCGCGGATGAAGCGCTCGCGATCGGGCTGGCCAATCGGGTTGTGCCCAAAGGCAAATCCCGGCAGGCGGCCGAGGAGTTGGCGGCCGAATTGGCCGCCCTGCCCCAGCAGTGCCTGCGATCGGATCGGCTATCGGCGCTGCATCAGTGGGGACTGCCGGAATCCGCGGCACTCGACCTGGAGTTCGCCAGCATTTCCCGGGTTGCCGGAGAGGCGCTGGAGGGAGCGGGCCGATTCGCCGGCGGCGCCGGCCGCCACGGCGCGCCCGCTAATTAGCGGTCAGCTGCCTTTGTTGATGGTGTTGGTCGACCCGATGTTGTCCACCTTCGGATCACCGTCTTTGTAAGTGATGGTGTTGTCCATGCCCAGCACCGTGAGTTTGGTGTTGATCTTGTCGATCGTGATCTTGTTGTTGGCGCCCCCGATAGTCACCTTCTCGCAGGTGCCGGTGACCGTCAGCGTGTTGTTGGAACCGGCGACGTTGAGCGATTTGCCGCTGGCGCAGTCAAGGGTGGCCGTGGTCCCCATCGATCCGTAGTTCAGCGTGTTACCGATCTCCACCGACGCGGTGGTGCTTGCGCCACTCGTGCCCGTGGTCGGCGCGGCTCCCGCGCTCGTCGTCGTGGTGGCGCCGCTCGTCGTTGTCGCGGTGGTGCCTCCGGGCGGATTGGCAGTCGAACTGCAGGCGGCCAGCACTAACGCTGCGAGCGCCGGCGCCACCGCGAAGGCCGCGAGTCTGCGTGAGTGATCAGTGGTGTGGGCTGCGCACATTATTCGTCGATTCCCCTCGCTTTTTGAATGGCTGCTGCAGTCACGGTGCCTCAGCCGGGCACCTGCTGAAGCCGGTTGGTCATGCCCAGTTCGCGGCCGCGGTCCCAGATGATCGGCGCACCGTTGTGGTAGAAGACCGTCTGGTCGTAGCCGTACACGGTGATGTCGTGCGTGACCGAGTCAGCGATGACGGTATTCGACGAGCCCATTACCGTCACGGCCCAACAATTTCCCAGTGCGTTGACGGTATTCCTGGTGCCATTGACGATCAGGGTGGCGTCGTTGCAATCCAGCGTCTGCTCGACACCCTGCCCGATGACGTGGGTGTCGCCGTTCTTGGCGTGGGCCGCAGGCTGTGGGGCAGCGAATGTAGCGGTGGTGGTGATGACACAGGTTGCAAGCGACCCGGAGACGGTTGTCCAATTCACTGCCGGCCCCTTCGCTTCGGCGGGTATCTGCTGGACTGAGCGTACGTGTATTTGCCTGCTCGATGGCAGACTTTTTTCGGCACATCACCGCGCCGCCACTCCGGATCCGCCACAGTCGTTTCGCGCCGACGTCAACTAGAGTCATTAGTTGACCTTCAACCGAGTCATTGAAATCGAGGTGCGGTCTCCATGACAGCTCAGCCGGAACCGCCGTCAGCCGGTGGGCGACAACGTGCCGGGCGATCTGCCGCGCGCCCGGCCAAGCTGAGCCGCGACGGCATCGTCGACGGCGCACTGACCTTCCTGGACCGGGAGGGGTGGGACTCGCTGACCATCAACGCGCTGGCGACGCAGCTGGGGACCAAGGGCCCGTCGCTGTACAACCACGTGAACAGCCTGGAGGACCTGCGCCGCGCGGTGCGGATTCGGGTCATCGACGACATCATCACGATGCTGAACCGCGTCGGCGAGGGTCGAGCCCGTGACGACGCGGTGCTGGTCATGGCCGGTGCCTACCGCAGCTACGCCCATCACCATCCGGGGCGCTATTCAGCGTTCACCCGGATGCCGCTCGGCGGTGATGACCCCGAGTACACCGCCGCCACCCGCAACGCGGCCGCGCCCGTGATCGCGGTGTTGTCCTCCTACGGTCTGGACGGCGACGAGGCGTTCTACGCGGCGCTCGAATTCTGGTCTGCGCTGCACGGCTTCGTGTTGCTGGAGATGACCGGCGTGATGGACGACATCGACACGGATGCGCTGTTCTCCGACATGGTGCTGCGGCTCGCGACGGGCCTGGACAGGCGGACCGCGCACAACAGCGCGAACCCGACTTAAGCCACTTTGACCTGCCAGACCGGCGGCGGGTATTGTGGTTGCTCGTGCCTGGCGGCTTACGGCGCCTGACGTACGCAAGTGGATGCCGGGCGAATTCGCATGTCCACGACGCAACGGATTCCTCCGATGCTCAGCGCATGCGACACACCCGGCCGCGGGGTACGGAGATTATTCCGAGGCGAGGCAAAACTGCAGTACACAGACTTGAAACCGCTAGCAAGACGCCGAACACAGAAAGCCGGTAGATGCCAACCATTCAGCAGCTGGTCCGCAAGGGTCGCCGGGACAAGGTCGCTAAGGTCAAGACCGCGGCCCTGAAGGGCAGCCCGCAGCGCCGTGGCGTATGTACCCGCGTGTACACCACCACTCCTAAGAAGCCGAACTCGGCGCTTCGGAAGGTCGCGCGCGTCAAGCTGACGAGCCAGGTCGAGGTCACGGCCTACATCCCCGGCGAGGGCCACAACCTGCAGGAGCACTCGATGGTGCTGGTGCGTGGCGGCCGAGTCAAGGACCTGCCCGGCGTGCGGTACAAGATCATCCGCGGTTCCCTCGACACCCAGGGCGTCAAGAACCGCAAGCAGGCTCGCAGCCGATACGGCGCCAAGAAGGAGAAGAGCTAATGCCGCGCAAGGGGCCCGCGCCCAAGCGTCCGCTGGTCAACGACCCCGTCTACGGATCGCAGCTGGTCACCCAGCTGGTGAACAAAGTTCTGCTCAAGGGGAAGAAATCGCTGGCTGAGCGCATTGTTTATGGAGCGCTCGAGCAAGCCCGCGACAAGACCGGCACCGATCCCGTCATCACGCTCAAGCGTGCTCTCGACAACGTCAAACCCGCCCTGGAAGTGCGCAGCCGACGCGTCGGTGGTGCGACCTACCAGGTGCCCGTCGAGGTGCGACCGGACCGGTCCACCACGCTGGCGCTGCGCTGGCTTGTCAGCTTCTCGCGGCAACGCCGGGAGAAGACCATGATCGAGCGGCTGGCAAACGAGATCATGGATGCCAGTAATGGCCTCGGAGCTGCCGTCAAGCGACGCGAGGACACCCACAAGATGGCCGAGGCAAACCGCGCCTTTGCGCATTATCGCTGGTGATAGCCACCGGCGAGGGGGCCGGGCGGGCGTAAACCGACAGCGAAGTAACTAAGCAACCGGAAAGAGTGGGAAGACTTCTGTGGCACAGAAGGACGTGCTGACTGACCTGAGCAAGGTCCGCAACTTCGGCATCATGGCGCACATCGATGCCGGCAAAACGACAACCACCGAGCGGATCCTGTACTACACCGGCATCAACTACAAGATCGGCGAGGTCCATGACGGCGCCGCCACCATGGACTGGATGGAGCAGGAGCAGGAACGCGGAATCACCATTACCTCCGCGGCCACGACAACGTTCTGGAAAGACAACCAGCTCAACATCATCGACACTCCGGGACACGTCGACTTCACCGTCGAGGTGGAGCGCAACCTGCGCGTGCTGGACGGCGCCGTTGCCGTGTTCGACGGCAAAGAAGGTGTCGAACCCCAGTCCGAGCAGGTCTGGCGGCAGGCCGACAAGTACGACGTACCCCGCATCTGTTTCGTCAACAAGATGGACAAGATCGGTGCGGACTTCTACTTCTCCGTGCGCACGATGGAGGAGCGGCTCGGCGCCAACGCGGTGCCGATCCAATTGCCCATCGGCTCGGAGAGCGAGTTCGAGGGCATCGTCGACCTGGTCGAGATGAACGCCAAGGTGTGGCGCGGTGAGACGAAGCTCGGCGAGACCTACGACACCATCGAGATCCCGGCCGACCTGGCCGAAAAGACCGAGGAATACCGGACCAAGCTGCTCGAGGTGGTCGCGGAGACCGACGAGGAGCTGCTGGAGAAGTACGTCGGCGGCGAGGAGATCAGCGTCGACGAGATCAAGGCGGCGATCCGCAAGCTGACGATCACCAGCGAGATCTACCCGGTGCTGTGCGGCAGCGCGTTCAAGAACAAGGGCGTGCAGCCCATGCTCGACGCCGTCGTCGACTACCTGCCGTCGCCGTTGGACGTTCCGCCGGCCGTCGGGCACGTGCCCGGCAAGGAGGACGAGGAGGTCACCCGCAACGCGACGACCGACGAGCCCTTCTCCGCGCTGGCGTTCAAGATCGCCACCCACCCGTTCTTCGGCAAGTTGACCTACATCCGCGTCTACTCGGGCACAGTCGAATCGGGCAGCCAGGTCATCAACGCCACCAAGGGCAAGAAGGAGCGGCTGGGCAAGCTGTTCCAGATGCACTCCAACAAGGAAAACCCGGTGGAGCGCGCGTCGGCGGGTCACATTTACGCGGTGATCGGCCTCAAGGACACCACCACCGGTGACACCCTGAGTGACCCGAACAAGCAGGTCGTCCTCGAGTCGATGACGTTCCCCGCGCCGGTGATCGAGGTGGCCATCGAGCCCAAGACCAAGAGCGACCAGGAAAAGCTGAGCCTGTCGATCCAGAAGCTCGCCGAAGAGGACCCGACCTTCAAGGTGCACCAGGACACCGAGACCGGCCAGACCGTCATCGGCGGCATGGGCGAGCTGCACCTGGACATCCTGGTGGACCGCATGCGCCGCGAATTCAAGGTCGAGGCCAACGTGGGCAAGCCCCAGGTCGCCTACAAGGAGACCATCAAGCGGATGGTGGAAAAGGTCGAGTTCACCCACAAGAAGCAGACGGGCGGTTCCGGCCAGTTCGCGAAGGTCATCATCAACCTCGAGCCGTTCGCCGGTGAAGACGGTGCGACCTACGAGTTCGCGAACAAAGTCACCGGTGGCCGCATCCCGCGTGAGTACATCCCGTCGGTGGATGCCGGCGCGCAAGACGCCATGCAGTACGGCGTGCTGGCCGGTTACCCGCTGGTGAATCTGAAGGTCACCCTGCTCGATGGCTCCTACCACGAGGTTGACTCCTCGGAAATGGCGTTCAAGATCGCAGGTTCACAGGTACTGAAAAAGGCTGCGGCGCAAGCGCAGCCGGTGATTCTCGAGCCGATCATGGCGGTCGAAGTGACCACACCCGAGGACTACATGGGTGACGTGATCGGCGATCTGAACTCCCGCCGTGGTCAGATCCAGGCCATGGAGGAGCGGGCCGGCGCGCGCGTCGTTCGGGCACACGTGCCGCTGTCCGAGATGTTCGGCTACGTCGGGGACCTGCGGTCCAAGACTCAAGGCCGGGCGAACTACTCCATGGTGTTCGACTCGTACGCCGAAGTGCCGTCGAACGTGTCGAAGGAGATCATCGCGAAGGCGACAGGCGAGTGAGCGAAGCTCACGAGTGAGGAGCCGAGCAATGTACAAAAGCTTACGAGTAAGCTGACGCGGTCACTACCGCGGCAAAACTGAAAACAACAACACTGCTTAACAAGCACCAAACAAGTCGGAGGACACAAAAGTGGCGAAGGCGAAGTTCCAGCGGACCAAGCCCCACGTCAACATCGGGACCATTGGTCACGTTGACCACGGCAAGACCACACTGACCGCGGCTATCACCAAGGTCCTGCATGACAAGTATCCGGACCTGAACGAGTCC
>DASZLQ010000075.1:0-18380 GCA_035552295.1 Mycobacterium sp.
AACGCGCTCGCGTACGCCAACAGGCGACAACAGTTCGGCCGGCCGATCGCCGGCTTCCAGCTGGTGCAGGACCTGCTAGTGCGGATGCTCGGCAACGTCACCGCCGCGTATGGGTTGTGCGTGCGGCTGTCACAACTGCAGGACGAAGGCGTCGCCGAGGACCGGCATTCCTCGCTGGCCAAGGCATTCTGCACGGTGCGGATGCGTGAAACCGTGGGCTGGGCGCGAGAGCTACTGGGTGGCAATGGAATCCTATTGGAGCACAACGTGGGACGCTTCGTCGCCGATGCCGAAGCCATCTATTCCTACGAAGGCACCCGGGAGATGAACACCCTTATCGTGGGGCGAGCAATCACCGGGCTGAGCGCATTCGTCTGATCAGCGTCACTGGGGACACTGTGATCGACAACCGCGGCCGCCCGGCACCGTTGTCACGAAGGACATCGACAACGTCATGAGCTTGGACGAGGCTGTTACCGGAGCGCAGCGGCGGGCAGCGTGTCGGGCGGCTCGTCGACGCGCTGACGTTCACCGTTGCCCGAGAGTGAGCCGACCGGCCTGGAAGCCGTGTGGGTGGCCGCCGGTCAGCAGTAATTTCCCGTCGGTGCCAACGACTTCGAAAGTGAACGGTGTGTCAGTGCTCTGTTGCCGGCGACTTCAACGGCCACGGCGCAGCCGCTGATCACGCGCGCCTGTATCAGCAGGTGGTCCGGCGCGGTGCGTTGAATCTGCTCACCAGTGTCGGTGAGCGTGACCGTCGGGTGCTGCAGCGTCGGGCATTGAGGCTGTCGATTCCGTGGGGTACCAGGACGGCCAGGTCCAGCGTATGGGCACCGAGGATGGTGATTACGTTGGCGCCGGTCATGCCCTCCGCGCCCACGAGCTGGTAGACGGTGAGTTTGGGACCGCGCAGATGGTGGCGTTCACGCGCTGCGCGATCCACTGTTGGCGTCGCCTAGCCGGCCTGGCCGACCCCAGCGATCGGTCGCCGCCTGCGTCGCTGCCGGCGGCCCGATCTCCAGAAAATATGTCGTAAACCGAAGCGCGACAGCGTCATTGCCGGCGACCACCGCCACCCGACACAGGACGGCGTTCCAGACTTTCCAGATACGTAGCCACGGCCTGCCCACGGTTGGCCACGCCGAACTTTTGCAAAATCCGTTTTACGTGTGACTTTACGGTTTCCTCCGACAGGAAAATCGTTGTCGCGATCTCCCGATTGGTCGCGCCTTTGGTCATCAGCTGCAGGACCTCGTACTCCCGTCGCGTCAGATCAGAGACGACCTCGCTGCGGCTCTGCCACGGCGCCGTCGTAGCCTGCTCATCCAATTCCAGCAGCGGAGCCTGACCGCCCATGCCTCCCAGCACGCCCCTGGCCGACTGGGCCAGCTGTTCGGCGACCCGTTGCTGAAATTGCAATTGTTCGATCAAGATCGCCCGTTCCACGATCGGTCCCAGCGACTCGGCGAAGGAGGCGATGACGTCACGGTCGATCTCGTCGACCGGACGGTCGGTGAAATACGCATCGCCGTGGATCGTCGCGACGACCTCGCCGTACGCGATCACCGGCGCACCGACGTAGTTGGCGGCCTGCATCTTTTGCACGATCGGTTGAAACGCGTCGGGGTCATTCAGCGCATCGGTGACGATCGCCGGGGAGCGGCGGCGGACGATCAGCGCCTCAGGACGTTTCGGCGCGAGATCGTATCTCGTGTGAGCCGAGAACTCTTGGCAGTCCCGGGCCCATTCGTCGTGGTCGGCGAAAACGGTGGCGACGGCTTGCAGCACCCCACCCTCACGCCGGAACACCATGAAGCGCTCGAGTCCCGGAAGATCGCACATCGTCGTCGCCGCCCGCTCGAGCAGGGCCCTGACCCCTAACGACGGGGACAGCCGCGTGCTCACCTCTTGCCCGGTGGTGAGCAAGTGCAACCGCTCCTCGTTGACGGCCTCACGATGGCTGGACCGAATGTCCTGAAGCTCGATGGCGACCTCGCACAGCCGTGCCAGCTCGTGCGAGTCCCCGGAGGCGGCCCGGTCACGCATAGCGCGAAGCAGTGCACCGTGGAGTTCGTCCGCACGATCGCCCAGCTCGGCCAGGAATCGGTCCCGCCGGGCATCGACGTCGCCGAGTCGCTGAACCGGCAGCATATTGGCAGCCTTGGCGAACGCGCGCTGGTACCGACGGACTAGCGCGGTGGACGACGACTCCCAGGCGTCTCGCGGCTGCTTCGGGCCGGATGTCGACCAAAGATCAATCGGCATCGTTCCTCCTCGGTATGCGCGCTACCACGCACATGATGGACATCATTATTGACCTCTGCAGCTCATAAGCCAGCTCGATTGCTATTGTTCAACGACCAGCGATCACTCGCCTACCCTCGACGCCGCCTGGCGTCACGTTTCATCGCGCAACCAAATATCAAGCGGCCGAGGCCCATAGGTTCATCCCGACGGTGTGCGGGTACGCCATCGCGGCCGCCGGGTTCGCGCGGACCGACATCTCGGACAACCGGGGGATCTTGTTGAGCTCTAAGAACCACAGCAAGTTGTGCCGATGCCACGGTCGCAGAGCCGCGCGGATGGCGTCGTCGGGGTTCACGCCGCGGATCACCGCTTCGGCCCCGACGACTCCGCCGGCGAGACTTGTCACCATGCCGTCGGCGTAAACCACCGGCGCACCACCCGAGTAGTGGCGCTTGAGCTCGAGCGTGCCCGGGGCCGACGGCGTCACGGCACCCCATGGTGAGGCCGGTACAAGTGCGCGGCCGAGGGTCTCTTCGGGGTCGTCGGGAATCAGGTTCATCGCCGCCGCGACGCCGAATAGCTGCTCGGTCATGATGCGAAGTTCGGCGTCTTTGTTGAACGTGCCGTTGCGGTCGACGACGCGGGCGTAGATCCCGTACCAGGTGGAGCGTGGCGATAGCGGGTCACGGAAGGGGGTGAAGTACCCCACGTCGATGGCTCCTCCGCGCCGCACGACGGGTGCGAACGCGGTCTCGGCTTCCAGCGGGTAGCTGACGCCGCGCTCGGGTGCGATGAACGGGGCTTGCACTCCGAAGACCATTCGTTTCGGGGGCCGGGCCTCACCGCCGATCAGCGTGGGCACGGTCGTGGCGTTGACGAGCAGGGGATGCCGTCCGGCGCTGAAGCTGCGGAGGTGGGAGGCGGACTCGACCTTTTCGTCCACGAATTCGATCGCGAGCTTGGACGCCAATTCCCGCATGCCGCCGACCACCCTGCTGTTCCGCAGACCATAGGCGATCGGTCGGTTGTCCGGAAGTCCGTTCTGCCACTGCCCCCGCTTGCCGAATCGCCAAGACCGTCCTCGCTGTAGCGCCATGGCTGCAGTCTGGCGGTAGCACACCGGCGGCGTCTCGATGGATCCGGACATCACCTCGAGGATGTCATCCAGTGTCGTGTCCAACGCGGCGCTCATGAAGTCGACCGCACGCCCTCGCAAGGTGACGCCGTTGATCAGTCGCCTTGACTCGACAACCGGGGGCGCGACGACCGTCACCTTGCCTTCGAATAACGGGCTTTGCGCAAGCCAGCCGGCGAACGCCAGGGCACCGATCCCGTTGCCGGCGATGACTGCCGAATCGTAGGCGCAGGCGCCGCGGCCCTTGATGGTCTTGTTGAGGAAGTCGCGGACTGATGTCCGTCGAGCCAGGTCGGCGCCACGAACGGTGCGCTCCGGTGCGTGCATCTTTGCCTCTTTCGGTCAGCGGTGTGGTGTCGCGGATCGCATTGATCCAAAACGTATCTGCGGGCATCAGCCTGCTCGGGGCGCGAGTGCCGGTCAATCGCGCCGGCGACAAAATGGCCACAACGGGTGAGAAAACTCCCCCTCGCTTGGGCGAGGGCCACGGAGCGGCGTGGCGAGTGAGTTTCGTACTCCGAAAGTGGGATTCCGCCGCTTCGGCGGTGTCGTTGGCACGGCAAGTCTTGCATCCTGATGCTGGTATGTCCCACCCGACGCATCGAAACAACCTCAAGGAGTTGTCATTTCCGATCAATTTGCTTCCCTGTTCGAGTCCTCGGATCGAGCTGAGCGGTATCGGGCGCAGCTGCTGGACTTCATGGACACGCACGTGTATCCGGCCGAGCCGGTGCATGACGCTCAGATGCGCGAGTCGGGGAACCCTCATCATCACCCGCAGATCGTCGAGGATCTCAAAAGTGAGGCGCGTCAACGGGGTTTGTGGAACTTGTTTCACCCGCACCCCCAGTGGGGGCCCGGATTGTCCAACCTTGACTATGCCCCGCTCGCTGAGATCACGGGCCGAAGTCCCCACCTGGCACCCGAAGCGTGCAACTGCAACGCTCCGGATACCGGAAACATGGAGGTGCTCACGCTCTTTGGTACCGATGAACACAAGGAGCGGTGGTTGCGGCCGCTCTTGGAGGGCACGATCCGCTCGGCCTTCACGATGACTGAGCCGGCGGTGGCGAGCTCAGATGCGACCAACATCGAACTGCACATGGACCGCGACGGTGACGGTTATGTGCTCAATGGGCGCAAGTGGTTTGCGTCCAATGCGATGCATCCCAACTGTCGAGTACTGATTGTGATGGGAAAGACGGACCCAGCGGCTGCGCCGCATCGACAGCAGTCCATGGTGGTTGTTCCGATCGATGCGCCCGGGGTGCGGATCGTGCGAAATCTGGCTGTGTTCGGCTATCACGATCGTGAGGGCCATGCCGAGATCGAGTTCGACAACGTGTATGTGCCGGCGAGCGACCTGCTCAAGGGCGAGGGTGAGGGTTTCGCCATTGGCCAGGCGCGGCTGGGGCCCGGCCGCATCCACCACTGCATGCGCGCGATCGGCATGGCCGAGCGAGCACTCGAATTACTTTGTCAGCGAGCCGATTCCCGGACTACCTTTGGATCACCGCTCAGTGAGCGGGACAACATTCGCGACTGGATCGCCGAAGCACGCATCGAAATAGAGAAATCGCGACTGCTGATCCTCAAGACGGCCTGGCTAATGGACACCGTCGGCAACAAAGAAGCGAAGACCGAGATCGCCGCCATCAAGGTTGACGCTCCCAACGTCGCGCTCGGGGTGGTCGATCGCGCGATTCAAATCCACGGCGGTCTGGGAGTCACCGGAGATGTCCCTCTCGCCGGATTCTGGGCGCACCTGCGCGCGATGCGAATTGCCGACGGCCCCGACGAGGTCCACAAGCGAACGATCGCCCGCCAGGAACTGCGTAAGCAACGACTGCGCCGCGATGACGCGGCAGGAGGTACCTGACATGGTCGGTATAGATCTGAACGGAAAGGTGGCGTTGGTGACCGGCGCCTCTCGCGGTATCGGACAGGCCGCGGCGCAGTGCCTGGCCGATCTCGGCGCGAACGTGATCCTGACGGCTCGTACGCCGGATGCCGCTGATACCGCCGCCGAAAAGATCAGTGGCGCAGTGGGGTTTGCCGCGCACGCCACTGACGAGGATGCTGCCCGACGATGCGTTCGGTATGCACTTGAACGGTTCGGGCGCCTCGACATCCTTGTCAACAATGCGGCAACGAACTCTGCGTACGGACTACTCACCGATCAGAATTACTCCGGGTTCCGCAAAACGATCGACGTCAATATGTGGGCCCCGATCATGTGGTCATCCCTGGCGGCGCGGGCATGGATGAGCGAGCACGGCGGAGCGATTGTGAACACCGCGTCGATCGGCGGACTGGCTACCGAGCCAAAGCTTGGGGTTTACAACGCGAGCAAAGCCGCGCTGATTCAGCTCACCAGACAAAGCGCCGTAGAACTGGCGCCAACCGTGCGGGTGAATGCGGTCGCACCCGGCGTGGTCCGCACCAAACTCTCCGAGCTGCTGTGGCGTGAGCACGAGCAAACCCTAATCGGCTCGCTGCCGCTGGCACGCATAGGCGAACCCGAAGACGTGGGATGGGCCATCGCTTTTCTTGCCTCCGATGCCGCAGCCTGGATCACCGGCCAAACACTGGTCGTCGACGGAGGAGCGATCCTATGAATCCCCCAGCTGGCAATCCTTCCGCCCCCTCGGACACCACGGTCACGGACTCGTTGGTCATGGTGCCGGGTGTCGAGCATGCCGAGCTTGCGGCCTGGTTGGGCAGGCTCGATTCAGACCTTGCACCGCCGGTGACGGCTCGGCGCATCGGTGTCGGTCAGTCCAACCTGACCTATATGCTCTCCGATGCTGCCGGCCACCGGTGGGTGCTCCGCCGACCACCGATGGGCCATCTGCTGAGCTCGGCTCATGATGTTCTGCGCGAGGCGCACATCCTTTCTGCCCTCGCGCGCACCGGTGTCCCGGTACCGCGAATCTACGCCGTCGCCCTGGCAGGCGAAGTCGGGGATGAACCACTGGTGCTCATGGAGTTTGTGGACGGTCTGGTCATCAGTGATGTGGCGGCATCACAAACCTTGCCCGTACGGGCTCGCCACAGCGCGGGTATCGCATTGCCGGAGACACTCGCGCGAATCCATGCGGTAGACCTCGGCGCGGTCAACCTCAGTGATCTGGCAAGTCATTCACCGTACGCGCAGCGTCAGTTGAAGCGGTGGTCCGGCCAATGGGAGCGGTCGAAGACACGTGAACTGGCCGACCTCGATTTGCTCACCGATCGGCTCAGGGCCGCGGTTCCCCCACCACGGGAGCTGACGCTGGTCCACGGCGACCTGCACCTCCGCAACATCGTGGTGTCCGCCTTCGACGGCGAAATCTTGGCAGCCCTGGACTGGGAATTGGCCACGCTGGCGACCCGATCGCGGATCTCGGTACCACGCTCGCGTACTGGCCAGAACACGACGAAGCAGTCCTCCCCGAATTCCGCGCTCTGCTATTACCCGGCTATCCCAGCCGCACGGATCTGGTCGAACGGTACTTCGTCATTAGCGGACGCGGCGTGACCGACGCGGAGCTGGGTTTCTGGCACTCGCTGGCGCTGTGGAAGATCGCCATCATCGCCGAAGGCATTCTGCGGCGGGCACAACAGGATTCACGCAACCGTGCCGACTCCGGCGTTCCTGTCCACCAGACTGTGAGTGACCTCGTCGCGCTGGCACACGACATCGCCGCACAGGCGGGGATCTGATCTGCCGCTAGAGCTGCTGCGTTGGTGATCGAGTCGACATGGCCACCGAGCTGCACGCGCATGTCACCCCCTCGCCGCAACGCAGAATTGCGGCGAGGGGGTGACGGCTGTTGGTCCCGCGGCTACCTGGCCCGTGCGGAGGGGTGGCGGCTGATCTGCTGCACCTGCTCTGCCAAGCCTTTGAGCGTCTGCTCCATGCCGCTGCGGAGGTGCCGGGCGCGGTCGTGGACCCCGACCATGCGCTGGATCGCGAGAACCGGCGCGGCCTGGGGCTGCATTTTGGTCATGGTCAATGTGACCTCGGTTCCGTCGTCGGCGGCGGCGAGGTCGTAGCGCCACGCGGTCTTCGACGGCCACGCAACATCGAACGCAAAGGCGCGTCCCGGCGAGTCCTCGGTGACCTTGCACACCGTGCTCCACCGGTAGAGCGGGCCGATGTGGTTGTAGCCCTTGAATTTCTTGCCGTGGGTGATCCACTTGGCGGCATGGGTTTCGGGGCTGCGTTGCCCGATGGTGGTGATATCGCTGATTGCGTCATAGGTCGCCATGGGATCGGCTGGGATCAGCCGGCTGATGGAGATGTGCAGCGCCGGTGAACTTTGGTCGGTCACCAGTTTGTGAGCCAGCATCGCCGACGACGCCGGGTTCCGTCCCGTGTAGAGATTTCGGTCCACCACCAGGTAAGGCCGCAGCGGGAGCCGGCCTTTGCGATAGATCGCCCCGGACTCCACCAGGCGGTCTTGTAGCAGCCATGGGGCCTTGCGGGCAAACGGGTTGAATCGCTCCTCGGCGTTGGACAGTGCCGTCATTCGATAGCCCTCAAACGGCCATGTCCCGTCCTCGCGGCGCGCCGCCAAGGTGGCCGCGGGCCCGTGGCACAGCAAGGCCAGCGGCCGACCGGATTCCAGCACAGCGGTCAGGATCCGGCCTGAGTCGGCGTCAACGGCCAGGTCTTCCATCGGGCCGTGTCCTCCCGGGTAGAACACCACGTCATAGTCATTCGGGTCGACATCGGCCAGTACCTTTGGATCGGTCAGTGCCGAATCAAGTTGGCGCAGATAGTCCGCCACAGCCCGGGTCTTCGACGGCAGGCCACCGGCGAAGCCGAGGCTGAGCCGGTCCACCGTCGGTGCCACCCCGCCGGGAGTTGCGATGGTGATGTCCCAGCCCGCCGCCGTGAAAATTTGGTGCGGTTGGGCCAGCTCCTCGGCCCAATATCCCGTGGGATGGCTGGTGCCGTCGTTGAGGGTCCAACGGTTCGCGGCAGAAACCACGATCAGTACAGAGGTCATTGCAAAATTTCCTTTCAATTCAGACGTACGTCAGCGACTCCGTGTGAGTCCAACGCTCACAGCGGAGCGAGGCCGGCGAAGGCGCCGTCGCAGTACACCAATGGGTCACCTGACTCACCGAAATGGGCTTGGGCGATCAGGCCGACGAAGATGGAATGTGTTCCCACCTCGACGATGTCGTCGACGCGGCAGTCGAACGTAACGAGACTGTCAGAGAGCGAGGGAACATCGCTGGGCAGGATTGTCCAGTTCCCTTGCTCGAACTTCGCTGAACCACGCACCCCGTGCATGCCGGCGAAGCGTTTCGCCAGATCGTGGTGATCGGTGCGCAGCATGTTCACTCCGAACCTGCCGGTCTGTTTGACGGCGGTCTCCAACTCCAGCGAGCGGTTGAGGCAGCACAGGACGCTGGGCGGCTCGGCTGTCAGCGACGTCACCGCGGTTGCGGTGACCCCCAGCGGGCCGTCGGGGCCGATGCCGGAGATGATGCTGACCCCACCTGCCAGTCGGCGCATCGCGAACCGAAAATCCTCCGGGCTGATTGTGGAGTCTTTGTCTAATGTGGCCGTTGCCTGCATTTGTTCACCTCTTCTTAGTGGTGTTGACATTGAAAGTGCGTTGGCTGTAACGCGTCTGGTGGCATCAGCCTGTGTCGGGTGTGGGCACGGGGTCAATCGGTTCGGCGATGAAATGCCCACATGGGGTGAGAAAACCAACCACGCGCGCCGGGCGGGACTGTCGGCCGTTGCCCCGCCCGCGGATAAGCGCAACTCGTCTCCCCCTTTGGGGGAGAAAAATAACCCCTTTGGGTCTAACCCCTGTTGACCTGCGGTGATTGCATGAGAGGTACGGATTACACCAAAGGAGGACGTCATGGTCATGCCTCATGCGATCGGCCATGTATTCGCCAGCGACGGTTGCCTATTGCGCGTTGACATCATCGCGGGCCGATGGGTTGCCAGCAGGTACGGTCCCAATCTTGTTGTCAAGCAACGGGTTACCGGGACCAACGACGAGGTGTACCGACAGATCAAGAAATGGTGGTAAAGAATTCTCGCTCTCGCCACCGGGCGAGTATCGCGCAGCGTCGCGCGGCCTTCAGAAAACCAAATGCGGAGATCCGCTCAAACGAAGGAAACGTAGGTGAAACGATGCTCCTTCCAATCGCGATACTGGTACTGACCTTGTCCCCGGTGCTGATCCCAGCTCTGGTGACCGCGTTCCATCTCGCCGCCCGACTGCGCAACTCCAACGAGTTCGTGACTGTGCTCCGTCGCCCGATGGCTGCATTGGCAACCGAGGGGTATTAAGAGGGCGCAGCGTTGTCGGCTCGCATATCGACAAACTGCGCCGGTTTGGCGAAGGATCCAATCGAATGGCTTAGAACTACCGTCAAGAGCAAAACAGGATATTGAGTAGTGATTGGAAGTGAGTTGAATGAGAAGGATTGTCGTGGGCATGACTGGAGCCACCGGCGCAGTGCTCGGCATCGAGCTGCTTCGCCGACTGCGACAGTTTCCCGATATAGAGACACACCTGGTGCTGTCGCGCTGGGCGCGGGCAACCATCCACCTGGAGACGCAGTTGTCGGCACGCGATGTCGAGGAACTGGCCGACGTAGTCTATTCGTGGGACGAGCAGGCAGCGGCGATCTCGTCGGGTTCTTTCCGTGTGGAGGGAATGGTGATCGCCCCCTGCAGCATGAAGACTCTCGCGGCGATCCGGATGGGCTACGCCGACGGATTGATTGCCCGTGCAGCGGATGTCACTTTGAAGGAGCACCGCCGACTCGTGTTGGTGCCCCGTGAGACTCCGCTCAGTGAGATTCATCTGGACAACATGCTGACGTTGTCCCGCATGGGCGCCCGGATCGTCCCGCCGATGCCGGCGTTCTATAACCACCCGGAGTCCGTCGGCGACATCGTCGATCACATCGTGACCCGGATTCTGGACCAGTTCGATATCGAATCACCGACCGCCAAACGGTGGAACGGCGTGCCAGGCGCCAAGGCCTCGAGTCTCAAGGTGGTGAATCACTGATGCCCAGGATCACCGATCTCCGGGAATATCTGCGGGCGCTGGAATCGCTTGGCGATGTCGAGCGCATCGATCGTCCCGTCAGCGCCGTGCTGGAGGCGGCCGCCATCACCCGGCGGTCAACCGAGCAGGGGCGGCCGGCGCCGCTGTTCGACAACGTCGAGGAAGCCGATCCCGGGTTCCGCCTGCTTGGTGCTCCGGGTGCGCTGTCCAGTGATCGCCGCTATCCCCTGGCGCGCGTTGCACTTTCGCTCGGACTGCCGCACGAGGTGACGGCGCGAGAATTGGTCGAGCACCTAGTAGCGGTGCATGGAAAGACCCCGATTCCGCCGAAGCTGATCTCAGCTGATTCGGCGCCGTGCAAGCAGAACATTCTGCTCGGGGCTGACGCGACCCTCGACCGGTTTCCGATTCCGCTGGTGCACCCCGACGATGGCGGCCGCTACCCCAACACTTGGGGTGTCATCGTCGCGCGAACCCCCGACGGACGGTGGACCAACTGGTCGATCTCGCGGATCATGCTGCTCGACAACCGCCACATGACCGGTCTGTTTTTGCCCCAGCAACATATCGGCATGGTCTGGGCGGAATGGGAAAAACTGGGTAAGCCAATGCCATTCGCGGTAGTGCAGGGCGGTGACCCTGGCGTGCCGATGGTTGGCGGGATGCCCATTCCGGCCGAGGTGGATGAGGGAACGTTCCTAGGTACGCTCTACGGCGAACCCGTAGAAGTCGTCAAGTGTGAGACCAACGATCTTGATGTACCCGCGGGCGCCGAAGTCGTCATCGAAGGCCATGTTTCCATCACCCGTGACGCCACCGAAGGTCCCTACGCCGAATTCCATGGATACGCGCTCCCGGAGACCTCCCCGGAGCCGGTCTATACGATCGAGGCGATCACCTACCGCGACAACCCGATCTGGCCGATTAGTGCCACCGGGCGGCCGCCCGATGATTCGCAAATAGCGCCGGCGCTTGGAGTGTCGGCTGAAGTGCTGGCGCTACTACGCAACGCGGGACTACCCATCACCACGGCCTGGCTGCTGGTGGAGACGGCCTGCCACTGGATGATCATCACCGTCCCGCGGCATTGGAGCGATGTGCTGCCGGAAACCAGCACCGCCGAATTCGTGCACCGGATCGGGGAGCTGATGAGTACCAGCCGGGTCGGTCATATGTGTCCGGTGACCTACGTGCTCGACGACGACATCGACCCATCGAACATGTCGGATGTGCTGTGGGCGCTTGGCACTCGCATACATCCGACTCATCGGCAGGAGCACTGGGAGGTTCCGATCCTGCCTTGGTATCAGTGCTACACCGGGGAGGAACGGCACGGCGGGCGTGGGCCGATTGTTGTGCACGACGGGTTGCTCGCGTCGATCGAGGACGGTGAAGCGCGCGCAGCGACGTTCGACAATCTCTACCCTGCCGAGGTCCGCGAACGTGTGCTAGCCGCCGAGTCCGACTCTCCCCATCCGAAGGAAAGAAACAACTGATGCCCGTCTACCAGTGTTACTACCCGCAAGGGCTACTGGCCAAATCTGCGAAAGCCCAGATAGCCGAACAAATTACCAGCATTCACTGCAACGCCACCGGCGCACCAGCGTCGTTTGTCAATGTTTTGTTTCTGGAGCTTCCGGAAGGCGAGTGCTTCGTTGCCGGCAAACCGGCAACGCACTCTTACGTTTTCGGCATCGTCCGGCATGGACGGGACCTCGAAACGCGACAAGGAATGCTGCGAGAACTGTCGCGGATGTGGATAGATGTCACGGGCCAGTCAGAGGCCGAACTTATTGTCGCGCTGACCGAAACCGATCCCGCAAATGTCATGGAAGCCGGGTTGATCTTCCCCGAGCCCGGCCACGAAGAGCAGTGGTTTGAGCAGAACCGTGCCAAGTTAACCCAACTCGGCTGGACCACGGTTTCAAGCGATTCGCGGTAGGACCTCGAGCAGGGCAAGCAAGGGAGCAGCCGCGGTGTTGAGCTGTTGAAGCGCCCGATCGACTAGTGCGGCTGAAGCCTTGTCGGGGCTCGTCGCGTCTGCGGCGAGAAGGTTCACCGGCTGACCTCCCAGCTGTTGGGCCTGCTCTAAGAACGCGCGCGAGGTCTTTGCGTCGATCAGGATTGGGGGCGGCGATCAGCAGCATGGTCATGTAGGTGCGTGCTTCGTCGGAGGCCGTCGCGCGGTCGTCGGAGCCGCTCAAGGCGTCTGAAGCCGCTCGTGTCGCGGGATCGGTCGCGTAGTTGCCGCATCCGCCGCACCTGATCGACGATCAAGACGGTGATACCCAGAACAAGGATTCCTGCTGCTGTCGCGGTGGTGAACGGGTGGGCTGCTAACCAGCTGCGAACCGGCCGTCGGCAACTTCCAAACGACGAGTACCAACGTCAGCACCGTCACCGGAATCGTCGCGAACCCGCTTTGCCAGCTTCTGCGCACTTATGGATCCTCGATTACCGGCAGGGCTCAGACGTAGTTCTCGTGGACATAACACCAGCGCCAGGATTCGCCTCGCTCCATGGATTGCGCGATGGGGTGCTTGACGGTGCGGGCGTGGCTGCTGGCGTGCCGCATCGGCGACGAGTCGCAACAGCCGACGTGCCCACACGTCAGGCACAACCGAAGATGCACCCATCGCGTACCGAGTTCCAAGCACTCTTCGCAGCCGTTCGGGGTGCGAGGAGTGACGGGTTGGATCGCCGTCAGATCGGGGTCTGTAGACATGGGCGTCACGATTTACCTCCCGGATTGAGGACTATGTGAACGGAGGCTACCGCGCTTGCTCCTTCGCCGATCGCGGCGGCGACACGTTTCATTGATCCATTACGGACGTCGCCCACGGCGAAGACTCCCGGAATTGAGGTCTCGAATGGCAGCGGCTGCCGTGCAAGTGATTCCCATTGCGGCCCAAGGTCGTTGCGGATCCGGGTGTCGGTGTAAATAAAGCCGTCCTCGTCGGTGCTGATGTGCGGCAGCCAACTCGTGTCGGGCAGCGCACCGATAAAGCAGAACAGCGCACCGCACTCGATAGTGCTGGCGGTGCCGGTCGGGCGCTTCGTCATCGTGAGGGATGCGAGGCAGTCGGCGCCGTGTAGTTCGGTGACTTCTGCTTCGGTAACGATCGTGATCGCGGGGTGGTTGACGACGCGGTCGACAAGGTAAGCCGACATGTTGGTATCGATGCTTTGTCGTCGCAGTATCAGCGTGACGTGTGCGCAACGTTCGGCGAGAAACAGTGCCGCCTGTCCGGCCGAATTCGCCCCACCGATGATTGCCACAGGTGATTGCGCGCAGCGCTGTGCCTCTAATTCGGTTGCGGCGTAGTAGATTCCGCATCCTTCGAACTCGGTCCAGCGTGGCAGCGGTAACGTCTTGTAGTGGGCGCCGGTGGCCAGGATGATTGCGCGGGCGATGATGCGGGATTGATCGTCGAGGGTCAGCTCGATCGGCTCGCCCCGTTGGGCGTTGAGCGCCACCACCCGGTAGGGGGCATATAGGTGCGCCCCGAATTTCAGCGCCTGGATGGCCGCACGGCGAACGAGGTCGGCGCCGCTGAGTCCGTTGGGGAACCCCGGATAGTTCTCGATCCGCGAGCTTGCGGCGGCCTGGCCCCCTGGGGCGACAGCGTCCAGCATGATCGTCTGCAGGCCTTCGGAGGCGCCGTAAACGGTCGCGGCCAAACCGGCTGGCCCGCCGCCGATCACCACCAGGTCGGTGGTCTTCGTGGCGCTCCGGGACGGGGATAGCGCCAGGTGCCTGGCCAGCTGTGACGGAGTGGCGTTCACAAGGACCGCGTCGGGCAACAGCACCGTGGGCAGGTCAGCCGGTTGGAGTTCGAGGCTTCTGCCCAACGATGCCCCGCGTGGCGTCTCTGCGTCGGTCCACTTGTGCGGCAGTTCCATTCGTTCGGCGTAAGCCACCAGCGCCAACGCCGCAGCTGAATTCTGTTGCCCGACAATCTCAATCGTGCCAGCGAGCGCGCCCTTAAGCAGTCCGCGGCGACGATACAACGCGGTCAGGATGAGATCGGACAGCTCGGCGTCTTGGGCCATCAATCGCCGGAACGCTTCGGCGCCGATGCGGTAGATCGTGGCGGGTTCGCGGGCGCACGCGGTGATGAACATGCGTTCCCCGGTGAACAGGCTGATCTCACCGAGAAAATCACCGGGCCCCATCTCTGCGATGAGGGACGGCGCTTGGCCGGTCGCTGGGTCGCAGAGCAGATCAACGCGACCGGTTTCGATCAGGATCAGGTCGTAGCTGTCGTCGCCGAGCTGATAGATGAGGTCGCCGGCAGCGACCGTCTCGGCCGATCCGTACGCGCGCAAGCGCACCATCAGCCCTGGCGTCAGCAACGGTCGAGTCTTGGTATTGACCGGGACGTTGACGTGGTTGTGCGCGTCAGTCACGTGAACAGTTCTCGTCGCTGTCGGATGTATTCCTGCACCGATTGTGGTGGGCGGCCGGTGAGGTCTTCGACATCATGGGTTAAGCGGTTGTAGCGGTCGTCGCGATGCAGCCTGGCCATGGTGGCGATGTGCTGTTGGGTGTGCGGGTCGAGACCTGCCTGGGTGAGATGCTCAACCCATTCGTCGTAGGGCAGCCGAGCCGCGGTGATGGGCCGGTCAAGGGCTTTCGCGTACTGCTCGGCCAACTCATCGATGTCCAACGCTGCCGGGCCGGTTAATTCGTAGACCGCACCGAGGTGATCCTCGGGTGCACGGAGCACGGTGGCGACGACGGCAGCCACATCAGTGGCGGCGATAGGGGAAGTGCGGCCGCTCCCGAACGGCAACGCCAACTGCCCGTTGTCGCGGATCGAGCGGGCCGCCAGCACGGTGAACAGCGGGTTATCCAGGAAGACAGTCGGCCTGATCTGCACGGCGGGCACACCCGACCAGCCGATGACGTGCTCGGCCAGCCAGTGCAGCCGTTGTTGGCGGGATTCCTCGGTGCTGGTCGCGGTCATCTGCGAGACCGTCATTTGTGACATGTTGACCAGCAATTCCAGGCCGTCGCCGTCCTCCGCCGCCGCGCATACCACGCTGGTGGCTTCCAGATAGTCCGCCGAGACGCTCATGTTGAAAAACATCCGGCCAATGCCAAACATCGCCGCACTGACATCCACCGGGTTGGTCAGATCTCCAACGATCACGTCAGCTCCCAGTGCGCGCAGCGCGTCGGCGCGCGAGTCGTCGCGGTGCACCATCGCCCGCACGGCCGCGCCATGGCTGAGAAGTTGCTCCACGACTAGCCGGCTGACCCCCCCGACACCGCCGCCGGCGCCGGTGATCAGGTAACTGGGAGTGGGAGTCATAACCGCGGCCTCATGCTCGTATATCGGTCAGATTTGGTTGGCTCCGCCGTCAGCGGTGACGGTGGAGCCAGTGGTGAAGCTTGCCAGGTCGCTGGCCAGAAACAATGCCACATTAGCGATTTCGTCAGGTTCGCCGAACCTGCCCAGCGGTATACCGGCGATGCGATCGGCGCGGAACTGAGTTATCGACTCGCCCGGTCTGGTCTGGTCGCCCAGATTGTCGCTACCGGGTGTTGCTGTGGAACCGGCGACGATCACGTTGACTCGGATCCCGCGCCCTTTCAGCTCGTTGGCCCATGTGCGGGCAAATGAACGAACTGCGGCTTTGGTGGCGGCATACACCCCGAGGCCTTCGCGGCCCCGCTCAGCGGTAGTGGACCCTGTGATGATGATCGAGGCGCCGTCATTCAGCAGCGGAAGTGCTTTTTGCACGGTGAACACCACACCCTTGATGTTGGTCGACAGGAGTGTGTCGAGGTGGTCTTCGGTGATGTCACCGATGCGGGCCACGGCGGTGACGCCGGCGTTAGCCACCACGATGTCCAACCCACGGCCAGCTTCCGCCACCGCGGCGTACAACCGATCTAAATCGGCGCCCGCACCGACATCGCCGCACACTCCGTTAGCCCGTTCACCCAACTGGCCTAGGGCCTCGTCGAGTTGGGCTTGCCGGCGCCCGGTGATGAGTACCCGTGCACCTTCGTCGACGAACCGGGCAGCAGTGGCTAGCCCGATGCCTGCTGTGCCCCCGGTGATGACGGCGGTCTTCCCATCCAGCAAGCCCACGTGTGCGTCCTCTCAGAGCTCTTGTCGTTCCGGTTCGCCCGAATTTCCACTGCGCGTTCAGCTGTTGAAGAACAGGCGCGCATTGGCCAGGAAGACGTCTGCATGTTGCGACTGTGCGCCGTGGCTGGCGTCGGGAAGTACTAGAAGTGTGGCGTTGGGGAGGTGCTCTTCAAGGATGAAGGCATTGATTGGGTCGACGACGATATCCTTGTTGCCGTGAACGATCAACGCTGGTTGAGGGATGGCCTTGAGCATCGCGTACCGGTTTTCCGCGGGAATCGTCCCCCACTCGCGGATCGCGCGCAGCTGTGCATCGGCCGACGTAAGGGTGACCGATGACACGCGCTCGGCCTCGCGCAGGCTGAGGCGCCCGAGGTACGCATTTCCCGCGCGCTGGCCGGGTTCGCTTGGGGTGAAGAATGATTTCAGAATCAACGCCACAGGGTCTTCTAACTCATCGATGGATAGTTCAGTGAACGTCATCTTTTCGCCACCGCGGGGGCCGGTGCCGCAAAGGATCATGCGCCGAATCATCTCCGGTTGCTCGAATGCCATCTGCTGCGCAACCATGCCGCCCAGCGAAAACCCAAGGAAATCAACAGTCGTCAGGCTCAGTGCACGAAGGAAGCCGAGACAACTAGTGGTGAGTTCAGCGACAGTCGCCGGGGTGACACCGGTAGAGCCTCCTGTCCCTGGATAGTCGAACGCAATCACTTCCCGGTCTGCGGCGAGTCCGTCAACGATCAGCGGATCCCAGTCGTCCATGTTGGACGCGAAGTAGCCGCCGAGCACCAGCGGAACATCGCCGCCGGAACCTATGCGTCGATAGGCAAAGTCGACACCGTCTACGGTTCTGATTACCTCAGTTGGCGTCTGCAAATATGTTTGTGCCGTGCGGGTGTTCATCACGACGAACTCCTCTTAGTCCACGCGGTGGTGTAGTTGGTTGGGAACTTCGCCGCCGAGTAGTTCGATCAGCCCTACTAGTAGGGCATCGAGCTCTTGTCCGACGGCGGCGATGTCGGGGTCGTGGTAGCTGGCGAACAGCAGGCTGGGTTGGTCGACCGCGAACTTGGTGTCGCCGTTGGCGTCGGCGTACAGCAAGGTGCGCAATGGCGCGTGCAGCATGACTGACGGGTCGTGGCGGAACATACGTTCGGCGATGGTGTGGTTGCCCATGAGGTATTGGGTGGCTTTCCAAAACGACGGCGACGACGCCATCAGTGCGGTGACGTCCATGCGGGAGTAGCGCATGAATCCGTGAGGCGCATTGATTTCGGCCAGCTCCAGCGTGGCCTGCCAGGACGCCATCTGGTAGAAACGCGTAGAATCAGCCTCGGGAACCAGGGTTTCGTATTGTTCGCGCGCCTCGTCGTACGATCCTGGCAGCGCGACCACTAGGCGCCGGCAGGGGTGGTCGATGGCGATGGTGGTGGTCGTCATGGCTGCACCTTTTCGTCGCGGCTAACGAGTTCGACGTCGTGGATGTCGAGGGTGATCGAGGGCAGATTGAGATTGACGGTGTTGTCGGGGTTGCGGCGGAAGACTCGCCGGCGGGTGGCTATCTGCAGGCCGCCGAAGCTCTTATAGCGGCTGGTGTAGTGGCCGACGAGGGTGCTGCCGTTGATTTCGACGATATAGTCCATGCGCCGTTGCAGGCCTTGGGAATCGAAGTAGAACACCTGGTCTGGGTTGTGGGTGGCGATCGAATCCGGGAAGCGGACTCGCAGCCGCCGCCAAGTCTGCCCGGCTTCGTGCCAGGGCTCGATTTCGCAGGCCTCCACACCCGGGTAGGTGAACAGGAATGGAGTGGTGAAGTAGTTCCAGCAGGCGTAGCCCAGGAAGTAGCCCAAATGC
>DASZLQ010000076.1:0-2495 GCA_035552295.1 Mycobacterium sp.
CTTGCCGGCGGGGTTGCGTGGAATGCTGCTCACTACCTGGATGTCCCTGGGCTGCTCGAAGCGAGAGACCTTACCCTTCAAGTACTCCCGTAACGCCACCTCGTCGATGCCGCGCCGCGCACGCGGAACGACGAATGCGGCCAGGCGGCGGCCGAACTGCTCGTCAGGGACACCGATGACCGCGTTCTCGGCAACGTCGGGATGGTCGGCGAGCGCGTTTTCCAGCGCACGCGGATAGACGTTCTCACCGCCGGAGACGATCATGTCGTCTTCGCGGCCAACGATGTACAGCCGGCCCGAGTTGTCGAGATAGCCCATGTCGCCGGTGCTGGTCATGCGGTCGATGATGGCTTTGGCGCCACCACCGGTGTACTCCTCGGCGCCCAGTTCACCGCCGACGAAGATGCGTCCGGTCACCCGCGGCCCGACCGGTCTGCCGTTTCTGTCGAAAATGCGCACCGGGCACCCCGCGACCGGTCGCCCCACTGTTTCCGGGGCATGTCGCAGCTCGATCGGTGTTGCCAGGGCTCCGATACCGACCTCGGTGGAACCGTAGCCGTTGTAGAGGATGTCTCCGTAGGCATCCATGAACCGGCGCGCCAGGCTGGGATCGAGCCGGTCGCCGCTGGATATCACTACCCGCAAGGACGACAACGGGTTTCGCGCCCGCACACGTTTGGGCAGGTCGAGGATGCGCGCCAGCATGATCGGGACCACGCTGAACGCGTCGGCACGCTGCAGCGACGCCCGCGCCAGGGTGGCTTCGGCATCGAAGCGCCGATGGGTCAGAACGGTACCGCCCAGGCTTACGGTGAGCATCAGCATGCCGAGTCCCAGCCCGTGAAACATCGGCACTGCCACCGCGATTCGCGATCCGACGCGCAGCCCGGTGCGTTCGAGAATTGTCATGCCGACGCCTATTCCCGAGCTCATCCGTGGTACGCGCGGGACGCCGCGGGGCACCCCGGTAGTGCCCGAGGTCAGCAGAACGAGGCGGCCCGAGGCAACGACCTTGGGGCGGGACTCGCCGGGTTGGTGCTCGACGTTTGCCGGATCGATTGCCCTGATGGACTCGCCGGCGCCGCCTATTTGTTCCGCAAATTCCTTGTCGCAGAACATCGTTGTGATCTGGTGTGTGCTCAACGCGCCGGCAAGGGCATTGGTGCGGAACTCCGTGTTCACAAGCACGACGTCGGCGCCGACCAGGGCGGCGGCGAACGCCGCCGCGGCGAAGTTGCGTCCATTGCTGCACATGATCCCCACCGCCTGGCCTGGTCCAACACCATCGCAGGAGAGCTCGCGCGCCAGCGATTCGGTCTTCGACTGCAGCTCGCGGTAGGTGATCGCACCGTCGTCGTCGATCATCGCGGTGCGCGCCGGCCATCGAGCCGCGGCGACGGCCAGCAGGGTGTAAAGATTCGTGCCACCTCGGCACACCTCGCGGGCCAGGCGCAACACGCCGATCGGCGCGGGCGGACTCAGCAGTCGGGATGACACCAGTGCCCGCGCCGTCGCGGCGACCACACTGTCGGTCACGAGTGGTCCTTCTGGCTGCTGGAATCGGCGAAGAACCGGCGGTGCCACAGCCGGGCGGCACGCTCGGCGGGCCCGGCCAGCAGCACCGAGGCCAGCTCGGCCGGCCACATCCAAGGCGGTTCGTTGCTGCGGGGCCGCTCAATGATGGCTTTGGCGATCGCGTCGGCGGCCCCATCCGGAGACAACCCGGGAAGTCTGCCCAGAAGTGGCGTGGGCGCGATCATCCGGGTGCGGACCAGCGCGAAGTAAACCGACGTCACGTCCACACCGTCGGCATGCAGTTCCGGCGCCACGCTGCGCAACCAGCGGTCGAACGCCCCCTTGGACGCCTGGTACGCACCCCATTGCGGTCCGGGTATGACCCGTGCGCCGACACTGGAAACGTTCACGATGTGACCGCCACCGTTTTCGCGCATCGCCGGTAGCAGTCCGAGGAGCAGCCAGATCGGCCCCAGGTAGTTGATGTCGATCGTGCGCTGGAAGTCGTGCGGCCGGTCGTACTGGTGATGCAGCGATCGACGCAATGACTTGCCGGCATTGCTCACCACGATGTCGAGCGGGCCGTGGTCTTCGGTGACCTGTTTGGTCAGCGCACTGACGGCGGCCTCGTCGGTGAGATCAGTCGGGTAGGCGACCGCTTGGCCGCCACCGGCGTTGATCGATGCCTCGAGGTCGTCGAGCCTTTCCGCGGATCGGGCGACGACCAGCACGGTCGCTCCCGCGGCGGCCAGCCTGCGGGCCGTCGCCTCGCCGATTCCATAGGATCCGCCGGTCACCAGCACGGTCTTGCCGGAAACGGCGCTGCGCAGCTTGTCGGGATCCGATATCCGCGCCGGGTTGGCCAATCGGTCGATGGCCTCTGCTACTACGTTCACCTTCACCGCATTCACCGAAATGGCATGACAAGTCCTGGTGGGGTTCCCAACGCGACTTGACTCGTAAACTACAGCTACCAGACC
>DASZLQ010000077.1:0-23869 GCA_035552295.1 Mycobacterium sp.
CGCCTGCCACATTGGCAACCGGCTTTTGGACCATCTCCCGACTTCTGCCAGCCTGACAGTTGAGGGTTCTCCGCTGCTCGAGGCATCCTCACCAGCTGCGCCGCCTAAGTCTTGTCGATCCCGGTACTTGTCGGCCTCTCGCGCGGGCGGTTCCGGCGGCACCGGCTTTGTTATTGGCGTTTTGCGCTGAGGGTTCGCTGTGAAAGCGCCCACACACGCATCATTCGGCATCAAGAAACGAATTAGAAGACGACTGGAACTGCAAGACGCTTTGAAAGGAGCCATGGCATGGCCGCGAAGATGTTGACGTTTGACGCTGACGCCCGCAAGTCCCTTCTGGCGGGCGTGACGAAACTGGCACGGGCCGTCAAGTCGACACTCGGCCCGCGGGGGCGGAACGCCGTCATCGACAAGGGGTGGGGCAGCCCCACGATTACCAAGGATGGCGTCACCGTCGCCGAGGAAGTGGAGCTGAAGGACAAGTACGAGAACATCGGCGCCAAGCTGGTGAAGGAGGCCGCCAGCAAGACCTCCGACGTGGCCGGCGACGGCACCACCACCGCGACCGTGCTGGCCCAGGCGTTGGTCAAGGGCGGCCTGCGCATGGTCGCTGCCGGCACCAACCCGATCGCGCTGGGCGCGGGAATCGGCAAGGCCGCCGACGCCGTGTCCGAGGCGCTGCTCGCCGCCGCCACCCCGGTGTCCGGCAAGGACGCCATCGCGCAGGTGGCGACGGTCTCCTCGCGCGACGCGCAGATCGGGGCGCTGGTTGGCGAGGCCATGAACAAGGTGGGCCACGACGGCGTGGTCAGCGTCGAAGAATCCTCGACGCTGAGCACCGAGCTGGAGTTCACCGAGGGCGTCGGCTTCGACAAGGGCTTCCTGTCGGCGTACTTCATCACCGACTTCGACTCCCAGGAGGCCGTGCTCGAAGACGCGCTGATCCTGTTGCACCAGGAAAAGATCAGCTCGCTGCCCGACCTGCTGCCCATGCTCGAGAAGGTCGCCGAGGCCGGCAAGCCGCTGTTGATCATCGCCGAAGACATCGAGGGCGAGGCACTGGCCACGCTGGTCGTCAACTCCATCCGCAAGACGCTCAAGGCGGTCGCGGTCAAGTCGCCGTTCTTCGGCGACCGCCGCAAGGCATTCCTCGAGGACCTGGCGGTGGTCACCGGCGGACAGGTGGTCAATCCCGACGCCGGCCTGCTGCTGCGCGAGGTCGGCCCCGACGTGCTGGGTACCGCCCGCCGTGTCGTGGTCAGCAAGGACGACACCATCATCGTCGAGGGCGGCGGCTCCGCGGACGCGGTCGCCAACCGCATCAAGCAGCTGCGCGCCGAAATCGAAAACAGCGACTCGGAATGGGATCGCGAAAAGCTGCAGGAGCGGCTGGCCAAGCTGGCCGGCGGCGTGGCCGTCATCAAGGTCGGGGCCGCCACCGAGACCGCGCTCAAGCAGCGCAAGGAAAGCGTCGAGGACGCCGTCGCGGCCGCCAAGGCCGCCGTCGAAGAGGGCACTGTCGCCGGCGGTGGATCGGCGCTCATCCAGGCCCGCAAGGCGCTGAAGGACCTGCGTGCGTCACTGACCGGCGACGAGGCAATCGGCGTCGACGTGTTTTCCGAGGCCCTGAGCGCACCGCTGTATTGGATCGCCACCAACGCCGGATTGGACGGCGCGGTCGCGGTGAACAAGGTCAGCGAGCTGCCCGCCGGGCAGGGACTGAACGCGGACACTCTGAGCTACGGCGACTTGGTCGCCGAAGGCGTGATCGATCCCGTCAAGGTCACCCGCTCGGCTGTGCTCAATGCGGGGTCGGTGGCCCGGATGGTGCTCACCACCGAGACGGCGATTGTCGACAAGCCGGCCGACCAGGACGAGCACGCCGGTCACCACCACCACTAAGCAGGTTGATGCCCGACTGTGGGGCTAATGTACGAATTCTCAACGGTTTTCGTACATTTGCCCCACTCAGTGTCGGCATGCTGTGCGGACGAACAACCGCTTTAGCGCGTCAGCCTCCGGGAGGAAGGCTGGGAGGCGGTACGGTCTTGGTCGGCGTGGACGTGACGGTCGGGACGCTGGTGACCGTGACGGTGCTCGTGCTTATGCTCGTGGACGGCGGTGCCACCGCGGTCGTGGTGGTGATCGTGGTGACGGTAGTTGTCGCAGCGGTGGACGGGGTCGTCGTCGTGCTCGCCGCGGCAATCACACCGCAGGCCACCCGCTTGCCCGAATCACCAGTGGCAAGCGTCTGTTCGTCCGGGCCCGGCGCGCCGTTTTTCTGCGTGTAGCGGGCGGTAGGGATATTGCCGAAGTTATCCGGGTCCTGGTGAATGATCAGTGCCGTGCCCGAGCTATTTCTCAGGTCCGCGGCGGTGAACGAGTTGGTCGTGGTGACAAGTTTCGCCGTGCCGTCGGAGCGCACTTCCAATGAAGTCAGGTCGCCGCTGGCGGGATAGCCAGTGTGACCCGGCGCCTGGTAGTGGCCCCCAGCGGAGTTGAAGTCCCCGGCCGCGCCTCCCGTGGGCGCAACCGAATTGGCCTCGCATTTGCCCACCGAGTGGATGTGGAGCCCGTGGAAGCCGGGGGTCAGGATCTGGTTGGGGACGGTTTCCACGGTCAGGGTCGCGTAGCCGTCCGCGAAATCGAAGGTGGCGTTGGCGACCAGAGTCCCGTCGGCGCTCTTCAACTGCGTGCCCATTCTCTCCGCGCCGGGCGGCGAGGTGGTAAGCGGTGACGTATTGGGCTGGCTACCGCGCTGGTTTGTGCATGCGCCCAACGGTGCGATCGTCGCGATAAGCACCGCGGCCGCAAAGGCTGCTTCCCTTTTCAAGCCCGTTTTCATGGGCTGGGCCTACCCGAATTAGCCGATGTCAAACCGAGTGCGATTAGCCCGGTGGCTGCCGGCAATACACGAGGACCCGACGCTCCGTAGCCGGCGTCGGTGAAGGTGGGTCCAGTGGTCAGGGCGCTCGCCGCTCCTGTGGCTGGCCATGTCTTTGCGGGTGGATTCGCGTGCGCCATGGCGCTCGGCAAACCCGGCGACGGTCTGCGCCAGGGCGCACGGGTCGTCGTTAAGGGCGACGGGCATCGGGCCTCTTCGGTCTTGTGGGGATCGGTGCGATCTGTGTGTGCGGGGCGGTCATGCCGATAAGTTGGTGAGCGCGTCGACGGCTGGCATGTTCGAGTAGTCGATCTGGTTGGTGGTGATGGCTGCCGTGAATCCGTTGTCGATGAGCAGGTTGGTGCCGTTGATGTAGCTGGCGGCATCGGAGCCCAGGAATGCGAGTGCATCAGCGATTTCGCCGGGGGTGGCTTTTCGTCCGCCGCTTTGGCTGGTCATCCAGTCGAGAATTGGTGCTCCCATGGATGTTTGGAAGTCGGTGATCAAGGGGGTGTCGATGAGCCCCGGGCAGACACTGTTGATTCGGATGCCGCGCTTGGCAAGTGGTGCGGCGCGTAGCAGGGTAAGGACCTGCGTGCACTCTTTGGAGAACCCGTAGGGGTTTTGGGTCAGTTCTGGGTGTGCCTCTACCCAGTCCAGGGACTGGCGCCAGTCGTCGATCGTGAGCAGTTCGAGGATCTGTGTCATTCGCTGGATGAACCCGCCGCCCGCGGTCGATGCGGTGTTGACCACGGCGCTTCCTGGCGGCATCCGGTGTTGAAGGGCTGCGATGAGTCTGCGCGGTGCCAGCACGTTGACACCCATGACAGCCGGTATCGGCAGTGTTGCCGCAACGCCGGCGTTGTTGAACAGGACGTCGATGCTGTCGGGCAGTCTCTGAATTGCGTCGTCGACCGCGAACGGGTCGGATAGGTCGGCGAGGATGAACTGGTCTATCGGCCCGTTGCACCGCTTGATGTCGAGGGCGATTATCCGTTCGGCGTGTGCGGCTCGCAGTTTGTCGATGAGTGCGGCGCCTACTCCCGTAGCGGCGCCGCTGACGACGACAGTCTTGTTCTTGTAATTGATGATTGGTGACATTTTGCTGCTCCTCACAGTGCCGTCGAGGTGTTGCGGCCGTCGTGGTGGGTCGGTGTCATAGTGGGCTCCATTGAGGTGTGCCGTCTTCGCGGAAGGCGGCGAAGGACTGGGCGAGATCTCCGGTGGCCGTGCACATCACCTGGGTGCGGTTTTCGATGTCCAGCGCGTGGCGCAGGCTGGGCGCATCGACGGTTTGCCACATGGTTTCTTTGGTCATCCACACCGCCAGCGGTGAGTGGCAGGCGATTTCGCGGGCTTTGGCCACGGCGGTGGCGCGCAACTCGTTGTCGTCGACGACGTCGCGGACTAGGCCGATTGCGGCGGCTTCGGCGGCGTCGAAGACGCGGCCGGTGAGCATCAGCTCGGCCGCTCGGGAGGCCCCCACCAGGCGTGGTAGGTGATAACTGGTGCCCATGTCGCAGGCTGAGACGCCGTGGCGGATGAAGACGGCCCCGAAGGTTGCCTGCGGTACCGCGAGCCGGATGTCGCACGCGAGCGCCAATGCGAAGCCTCCGCCGAGCGCATAGCCGTTGACGGCGGCGATCACGGGCTGCCGGAGCCGGTGGATCTTTTCGAAGGCCGACGCCATGAGTTCCTGCGCCGCGAACGTGATGGCCACCGCCGAGGTGGCCGACGCCTGCAGGGCGGTTTGAGGCGTGGCTGCGGTATCGATGAGATCGTCGGGTTGGGCCCTGATGTCGGCGCCTGCGCAGAAGGCGCTGCCGGCGCCGGTGAGTACCACCGCCCGGGCGGCGGGATCGCCGTTGACGGTGTCCAGTAGCCGATGCAGTTCAGCCAAAGCTTGCGCGTCCAGCGCGTTTCGGCGATGGGGACGGTTGATGGTGAAGACGACGACGGCGCCGTCAGCGAGGCGTTCGACGTCGATGGCTGATGGTGTTGCCGAGGCGGCCGGCTTAGCACTCATGCGCTGACCGCAGGTGCATCGTCGGCGAACTGCGCCACAGCGGCGTGAGCAACTTCGGGGTTGTTGTATTCCCGCCAGAATGTGATCTTTCCGTCGAGGAAGCGGAAGATTCCGATGTACTCGTTCTGGTAGCCGACCGGCTTGTCGCGGCCCACGGCGTCGCTGCGGTATCGCACGATCAGCATGTCCGGATCGAGCAAGTCGTAGATGTCGATGATGGTGATATCGAACTTTCTGAACATCACGAACATGATCGACAACAGCTGAAGGAAGCCGTCACGGTCACAGTCGGGCACTGCCGTTTCGAAGGGAAGCTCGAAGGCCGCCGAGTCGTGCAGTTCGGCCCGGATGGCCTCGGCATCGAGGGCGGTAATGCCGCTCATCGCTCGCCGCAACGCCTGCTTGTTCGTGTCGCGCGTCGCTGCGCTGTCGACAGTCATGTCGGGACCCTTCCGTGGTGGGCGATTAGCGGGGCACCATGCCGCCGTCGGCGATGATGGTTTGACCGGTCATGAAACTGCCGGCGTCGGAGACCAGTAGCAGTGCGGGACCGATCATTTCGGATGGATCGGCAATGCGCTGCATGAATGCCGAGGCCTTCATGGCGGCGATGAACTCCGGCGGATTGCCGCGGACCATGTCGGTGTCCACCGACCCTGGGGCCAGGGCGTTGACACGGATTCCTTGTGAGGCGAATTCGGCGGCCATGGATCGGGTGAAGGAGACCATGGCGGCCTTGGCCGCCGAGTACATCGAGGCCATTGGGGAGAAGATGAACGCCCCGGCTGAGACGACGTTGAGGATCGCGGCGTGCTGGCTTTCGCGTAGGTACGGAAGGGCGGCCTGGACGAGGAATACCGGGCCTCGCAGATTCACCGAGAAGGATTTCGACCAAGCTTCCGCAGTGATTTCACCGAGCGGCAGAGCCAACGCGTTGGCCGCATTGTTGATGACGATGTCGATGCCGCCGAACTCCTGTGCGGTGGCATCGATCAGTCGGTTGATTGCGTCGATGTCGCCGAGGTGGGTGGGTACCCCTAGTGCTTTGCCGGCGCCCAGGGATTGCAATTTGTCCGCTGCGGCGGCACACGCCTCGGATTTGCGGCTCGCGACGGCGACGTTGGCGCCGCAGCTCACCAGGGCCTCGGCGATGGACAGGCCGATGCCGCGGGTTCCGCCGGTGATGATCGCGGTGCGATCTGTGAGATCGAAGAGCGCCCGCACGGGATCGTTGGTCAAGTTCTATGTCCCAATCCGCAAATGAGGCAGTGCTTTACATGGTGCGACCTATGCCGATCTGTCTTGGTCGGCCGGTCCCCCGATTTATCTTACATAGTGTAAGGTAACTTAGGAAGGGTGTGGTTGTCACGCCCCGATGGACACGTTGGAAACGGCGGGACGGCTCAGGAGTTCTCCTCATGACGACATCACCGGACGTGCAGTCCGTCCTCGGCTTCGGAGAGGGGTTCGATTTCACTGACCCCGGCGTGCTGGCTCGCGGCTTTCCCGTCGAAGAGTTCGCACGGCTGCGGCGGACCGCGCCGGTGTGGTGGAACGCGCAGGATCCGGACAACGGCGGGGGATTTCGCGATGGTGGATTCTGGGTGATTTCCAAACATGTCCACATCCGAGAGATTTCACGCGACCCCGAGGCGTGGTCGTCGAATCTCAACGGCGCTGTCATGCGGTATGCCAACGACATGCCCGCCGAGCAGCTGGAGGGGGCCAAGATCCTCATGCACAATTCGGACCCGCCTGTGCACACTCGGCTGCGCAAGCTGATCTCACGGCTCTTCACGCCGCGCAGCGTGGCGAAGCTCGAGGAGAGTTTGATGACGACCGCCCGCGAGATCGTTACCGCCGCGGCCGAGAAGTCCGAGGGGGACTTCGTCGTCGACGTCGCCCACAAGCTGCCGCTGAAGGCCATCGCCGATCTTGTCGGTTTCCCGGAGGACGACCATGAGCGATTGTTCCGCTGGTCGAACATCATCATGGCTGCCGAAGATCCCGACTGCGTCGACGATCCAATGCTGGCGATGACGGAGTTGATGGGCTACTCGTATGAGATCGCGGCAGAACGCAAGAAAAATCCCGCCGACGACATTATTTCGCGCCTCGTCACCGCTGACGCTAACGGTGATGAACTCAGTGAAATCGAGTTCGGCTACTTCATGCTGCTGTTGGTGGTTGCGGGCAACGAGACAACGCGAAACGCGACATCGGCTGGCATGGTAGCTCTGCTCAACCATCCCGAACAATGGGAGATATACAAGCGGACCCGACCGGCGACGACGGCCGACGAGATCATCCGCTGGACAAGCCCCGTCAATTCCTTTCAACGCACGGCGCGCCGGGATACAGACATCGGGGGCGTGAGGATCAAGCAGGGCCATCGAGTGGGACTGTTCTACGGCTCGGCCAACTACGACGAGGACGTCTTCGCCGACCCCTTCACGTTCAACATTCAGCGCGACCCCAACCCCCATTTGGGCTTTGGCGGAAACGGTCCGCACTACTGCATCGGCGCTAACCTGGCGCGCAAAGAGCTGACCATCATGTTCAACACCATCGCCGACTACCTCCCTGACATCGAAATGACCGGCCGACCAACACGAATGCGCCACGGATGGATCAATGGGATCACCGCCATGCCCGTACGCTTCAACGCCCGGTGATGTAACTCGGCTGCGACTTGGACACGAGCCGGTGACCAGCCCAACATCAATCGGTACAGTCCACACCGTGATGGCGCCGCCGCTCCCGACGCAGGGTTCCGTCGAGCCACCAGAGGAGCCGAAGATGGGCAGCAGGCGGGGCGGACGCCCCAAGGACGAGGTCCGACGCGAAGCAGCGCTTGCCGCTGCGCGTGAACTCCTGATCGCCAAGGGCTATGACGAGCTCACGTTGTCGGAAGTCGCACGCGTGGCCGGAGTGTCACGCCCCTTCGTCTACGACAACTGGGGGTCAAAATTCGCCTTGGTGGAAGACGCAATCTTCACCACAGATGACCCAGGGCCATTGATCGACGACGACAAGCCATTCGCAGAGTCGCTCACCGATCTGATCACCGCGATGGTGGCGATTCAATCCGATCCGGCATACCTGGCAGGCCTTCCCGGGTTGGCGGCAGACCTCTACAACCGGCCCGATCTCGTTGAACAGACCGAGACCAAGTACATCGCACCGATCAGGGCGACGTATGTACGGTTGATCGACCGCGGAAAGGCCGACGGAGTAGTGCGCCAAGACGTCGACGGCAGCGCATTATTGGACACCCTCCGCGGCGCGGTTATGCTGCACACGCTGATCAATCCCTCACTGGGCAAGGCGGCGCTCATCGAACACCTTCGCTCAATCATCCTGCACGGCATCACGAAACGGTGACGATCGGATACATAGCGGTAGCACCTAGAAGATGACGCGTTCTGGCCTCCGGATCATCGGCTGTTACGTCGAAGTCGATCCAGATCTCGGCGACGCCGTCGTAGGGTTCACCGGTGCCGCGACTGTCGCGCACACGGTCGGTCATTGAGCCGAAAACAGTGTGGCTTTGGACATATCGGCGAATCATCCAATGACAAGTGAGGAAGTACTGCTGCGCATCTGTTCGAAGTCGTACTCCACCATGGGTAGTTGAGGTGCGCCATTGGGCAGCAGCCAGAATTGGTTGCTCTTGATGGCCTGCACGACCAGCTTCCCGACATCTGCTGGGTCCATGGCGTTTTCATCCTCAAGTCCAGTTTCGAGGAGATCGAGGAAGGCATCAAGGTCAGTGCTGTCGCCACGGCGTTGGGCGTCGTGCCGCTCACGCATCGTGCGTGCGACGTTGGTGCGCACGTTGCCGGGGCACACCAGCGTCACGCCGACATTGGTGCCACCGAGTTCGACACGCAAGGACTTCGAGAGGCCGACGACGGCGTGCTTGGCCGTCGCATATGGACCCACGAAGGGGGCGCTGAGAAGCCCGCCCATCGACGCGGTGTTCACTACGTGGCATTGCGCTCCGGAGGCCAGCATTCTGGGCACGAATGCACGAACACCGTTGATCACACCCCACAAGCAGACGTCGATCGCCCAGGCCCAGTCGTGCTCGGAAAGCTCCCACTGGCGACCGAACACCCCGACGCCTGCGTTGTTGCAGATCACGTGTACCTGTCCGTAGGTGTCGACGGCGGCCCGCGCCAACGCCTCGACGGCCGCTGCGCTGCGTACGTCGGCAATCTTGCCGATGCACTCGATGTCTTCTGACTGAAGCTCGGTGACGGCGTTGTTCAGGTGCTCCTCGGATGCATCGGAGAGCACCACGCGCATGCCTTCATGGCCGAACTCGCGCGCCATCCCCAACCCAATACCGGAGGCTGCGCCGGTGATGACTCCGACCTTCGATTCAAGGCTGCCCATGAAAGTTACTCCGTCCTGATGCAACAAAACCGACTCGCCGAAGGCCGGCATCGAACCTTCTACCCGGGCCAGCACCCCTCATCCAACTTAGCTTACATACTGTAAGGTAACGCCCGGTAGTGCTGTCCAGATGTTTGCGCGGTTTGTGGTCGCGATGGTCGGTGCACCGGCGGGCGATCACGCTCTGAGCAGCTCACCCATGATGGTCGGCACGTCTTGGTAGGTGGCGTTGCCACCACGACACCTGCATACGGGGCAGTCGCGACCGCAACCTCGAAGCGTCACGCATGTACGCGGCACGTCCAGGCAGCAGAATGGCTGCGTCCATCGCGACCGTCGTTGCCACCGCTCCGGTCGGCACCGACGTCAACGTCGGATGCAGCGGATGACCGAGCCGGGTGGCGTGCGATACGTTGCTGAGGCGGTCTTCAATTTGGTGCCAGCGTTTAGCCACAGCGCCCTTCTATGCGCAAAGGCGACTCGACGCGGGCCCGGCTCCGCGACGGACCGCGTGAGATGGACGGCGGCCGCCCGGCCTAGTCCGTGACTAGTACACGCACGGCGATCCCGAACCATTCAATCGCGACCGCCCAACTCGGGCCGATCAGGCGCTGCGACGGATGCCGCGTGCGCGGCCGATGTCGCCCTTCAACAGTAGGTCGCGCTCGGATTCCGACAGGCCACCCCAAACGCCGTACGGCTCACCGACTTCCAGCGCATGGGAACGGCACTGCTGGATCACCGGGCACTGCCGGCACATTTCCTTGGCACGCTGTTCGCGTTGCATGCGGGCACGGCCACGCTCGCCGTCGGGATGGAAGAACATCGATGAATCGACGCCGCGGCACAGGCCTTGGAGTTGCCAGTTCCAGATGTCGGCGTTGGGCCCAGGTAGCTGCTCCGGCTGTGGCATGGCTAGTTCCCTCTCTGCACGGCACGCCCAGAATGTCAGGTTCGCGAAACGATTGTGCAACTGATTTTGGGGTGGCGTCACCGATGACTACCCGTCATTGCTAGAACTTAGGGGTGACGGTGAATTTCCGTCAATAGGCGCTTAGTCCGGCAAAATACCGAAGCGTTGCTGCAGAATTAACTCTGCGTTCATCTGCAACGCATTTACCGAACAAGAGCCGTGCTACCAGCTGGTTGGTCCCCCTTGGGATTTCGCTGCTCAGGGCCGTTGGGTGGGGAAGAGCTAATTTGTACACACCGATCGTGATTAACATTTCAGTAACACAGGCACCACGAACTGTTTACTACTATCACCGTGATTGAAACTCGTCACACCTCGATGATTGAGCGAACGCTGGCCGCTGCCGCGTTCGGTAACCGGCCGCAAAGCTGGCCGCTGCCAACGGCGACCACACCCGCGCAATTGTGGCTGCGCGCCGTCGCGTCCGGAGGGCAGGGCCGCTATGGCAGTGCCTACCGCGACCTGGCAGTGCTGCGTCGCAGCGGTTCGGGCGGCCGGTTGGTCTCGCTGGCGCACAGCACGCAGGGATCGTTCCTGCGCCAACTCGGCTGGCACAGACAGGCTCGGGGCTGGGACGGTCGTGCCCTGGTGCTGGCCGGCACCGATCCCGAGGCCCGTACCGATGCCCTCATCGGGCTGGCGGCCGACGCGCTGGGCGTCGGCCGCTTCGCCGTCGCGGCAACATTGTTGACGCGGGCGGACTCGGTGCTGGCGCCCGCAACGGTGCCCGACCGGCTCGCGGTGCGCCGCGGGTGGGTGGGAGCCGAGTTGGCGATGGCTTCCGGCGACGGGGACCTCGCCGTCCGTCGTGCCGAGGAAGCCGTCGAGCTGGCGGAGGCCATGGCCTCTGGTCCGATCGGGGCCTCGGCGCGGCACCGGGTCAAAAGCGACGTGGTGCTGGCCGCGGCCCTGTGTAGCAGGGGCCGCACCGAACGCGCTCGGGCGGTCGCGGAGACGGCACTGAACGCCACCGAGCGATTGGGACTGATACCTCTTCGGTGGGCGCTGGCTTGCTTGCTGATTGATATCGGAAGCGTCACTTTTGCAGCACAAGATCTGCCTGAAATTCGCGATGTCTGTGCAGGCCAGGTGCGGCGCGCCGGTGGGACGTGGCGTTCCGCTTGAAACGGCCTTTCGGCCGTTAAAGTCATTGCGTGAGTTAGCCCGTGATAGCCCGTGCTGTGTCCGGTTCGTAACGTTGGAGATACCGCCGTCGATGACAATTCAAGCGGAACGTCTCGACGCTGTGGTTGCCGAGGCCGTAGCGGGAGACTCGAAGGCATTACGGGAGGTGCTGGAGACCATCCGTCCGATTGTCGTGCGATATTGCCGCGCTCGAGTCGGCACAGTCGATCGGGGTGGCCTGTCAGCCGATGACGTGGCGCAGGAGGTTTGCTTGGCCACTATTACGGCGCTGCCGCGCTACCGGGACCGGGGTCGCCCGTTCCTGGCCTTCCTGTACGGCATTGCAGCCCACAAGGTAGCCGACGCCCACCGGGCCGCCGGCCGCGATCTTGCCTTCCCGGCCGAGTCAGTTCCCGAGCGTTGGTCTTCCGACGCGGGCCCGGAACAGCGTGCCATCGAAGCCGATTCGGCCAGCCGCATGAACGAACTGCTCGAGATTTTGCCCTCCAAGCAGCGCGAGATCCTGATCCTGCGCGTCGTCGTCGGCCTGTCCGCCGACGAGACCGCCGCCGCCGTCGGCGCAACCCCGGGGGCGGTGCGGGTGGCCCAGCACCGTGCTTTGTCACGCCTTAAATCCGAGATCGTCGCGGCAGGTGACTATGCCTGAATTCGGTTATGCCGTTCCCGACCAGCCGGCCCTGGACGAGTTGGCCCGCACCGATCTGCTGCTCGACGCACTCGCTGAGCGTCAGCCGGTCGACATCGACGATCCCAATTTGGACGCGCTGGCCGCCCTGCTGGAGGACTGGCGTGATGATTTGCGGTGGCCACCGGCCAGTGCCTTGGTTTCGCCGGAAGAGGCCGTCGAGGCGCTGCGCACCGGACTGGCCGATAGCCAGCACAGCCGTCGTGGCCTGGCGGCGATCGGATCGGTGGCCGCGACGCTGTTGGTCCTCAGTGGCTTCGGCGCGATGGTGGTCGAGGCCCGCCCGGGGGACATGCTGTATGGCCTGCACGCGATGTTCTACGACCAGCCGCGGGTCAATGACGAAAAGATCGAGCTGTCTGCCAAAGCCGAGCTGGCGAAGGTTCAGCAAATGATCAACGAAGGCCAATGGGACCAGGCCCACAATCAGCTGGCCGAGATCAGCAGCGCCGTGCAGTCCATGAACGACGGGACCAGCAGACACGACCTGATGGATGAGGTGAACCTGCTCAACACGCGAGTCGAATCACACGACCCGAACGCGACGCTGCCGCCCTCGGCTGTTCCCCCGGTGCCCCAAACCAAGCCGCCGAAGGCGCCGGCCGCCTCGACCACGCCGACCGTGTCACGGGCTCCAACCACCACACCGCCGACGGCGGTCAGCCCGAGCACGACTTCGCCGCCAAGCCAATCAGTGAGCCCTTCGTCGACCCCGTCGACGACTCCGTCTTCGGGTCGGCACCGTCACCACGGCCAGACGTCTACACCGTCTTCGGTGGCGCCGGGCAGCTAGCTACCGGGGCGCTGTAGGTACTGGGGCGTCAGTGACGCCGGTGAAACCCGTCGGCGTCTGATGGGGTCGCTTCGTTGAGCGACGCGTCGGCGTATCCCCGGCAGTAGTCCCACGTGACGTAGGCGTCCGGTTCGGGGTCGTAGGCGGGTTCATGCGGGCGCACGGTGCCGTCGATAAGCAGTTGCAGCAAATTTGCACGCAACATGTCCCAGTCATGGTAGTGGTCTTGCTGGCACTCGTCGCAGCACACGACAAGCCCGCGAATCCCCTTGTGCACCAGCAGAGCTTCGTAAACGGCCAGGTCGGCCAGGTCGGCCTCCACCGCCATTCGCTCTTGCTGATCCAGGGGCTGTCCCGGCTCGACGGCATCCAGTGCCGCCGACGGGTCGCAGGGGTCGTCGGCAAACGGGTCGGGTGGCAAACCCGGTGGGAGGTGGTCGCGCACGCCTCTAGACTACGCAGGCGGGCCGTCCTAACGCCAGCAGGGAGGTCGCGCAGGGTTTGGTGGCAACCGGGTTCGGCGGCACGCCCAAGCAAGCGAGTCTCCATGCTCGGCAAGCCGATAGGATGGGTTTCTCACTCCGCGTGCGTATGGAGGGCTTCACCGATGTCCCGTGGCATGTCCCACCTAGAAGACAGCTCCGAGCTGGTCGCCAGTCCGTACGTGCGCGTGGGCGGCCTGGCCGATGACCCGGTGCCAACCGGGGGCGACAACCCTTACAAGGTGGCGATGCTCGGACTGACATTCGACGACGTTCTGCTGCTGCCCGCGGCTTCCGACGTGGTGCCCGCCACCGCCGACACCTCCAGCCAGCTCACCAAGAAGATCAGGCTCAATGTGCCACTGGTCAGCTCGGCGATGGACACCGTGACCGAGTCGCGGATGGCCATCGCGATGGCCCGGGCCGGCGGGATGGGTGTGCTGCACCGCAACTTGCCGGTCGCCGAACAAGCCGGCCAGGTCGAGATGGTCAAGCGCTCCGAGGCCGGCATGGTCACCGACCCGGTCACCTGCCGGCCGGACAACACCTTGGCCCAGGTCGACGCGATGTGCGCCAAGTTCCGGATCTCCGGACTGCCGGTGGTCGACGACGCCGGCGCGCTGGTCGGCATCATCACCAACCGCGATATGCGCTTCGAGGTGGATCAAACCAAGCATGTCGCCGAGGTGATGACCAAAGCCCCGCTGATCACCGCTCAGGAGGGGGTCAGTGCCGACGCGGCGCTGGGCCTATTGCGCCGCAACAAGATCGAGAAACTGCCCATCGTGGACGGCCACGGCCGGCTGACCGGGCTGATCACCGTCAAAGACTTCGTCAAGACCGAACAACACCCGCTGGCCACCAAGGACAGCGATGGCCGGCTGCTGGTCGGTGCCGCCGTCGGCGTCGGCGGCGACGCCTGGGTGCGCGCGATGATGCTGGTCGACGCAGGGGTAGACGTGCTGATCGTGGACACCGCGCACGCGCACAACCGGCTGGTCCTCGATATGGTCGGCAAACTCAAGGCCGAAGTCGGCGAGAAGGTCGAGGTGATCGGCGGCAACGTCGCCACCAGGGCGGCCGCCGCGGCTCTGGTCGATGCCGGCGCCGACGCGGTGAAGGTCGGCGTGGGTCCGGGGTCGATTTGCACCACCCGGGTGGTGGCCGGCGTCGGCGCTCCACAAATCACCGCGATCCTGGAAGCGGTCGCGGCGTGCGGGTCGGCGGGCGTGCCGGTCATCGCCGATGGGGGACTGCAGTACTCCGGCGATATCGCCAAGGCGCTGGCCGCCGGCGCGTCCGCGGCGATGCTGGGCTCGTTGCTGGCCGGTACCGCCGAGGCACCCGGCGAGCTAATCTTCGTCAACGGCAAGCAGTTCAAGAGCTATCGGGGGATGGGGTCGCTGGGCGCCATGCAAGGCCGCGGCGGGGCGAAGTCGTATTCCAAAGACCGCTACTTCGCCGACGATGCGCTCTCGGAGGACAAGTTGGTTCCCGAGGGGATCGAGGCCAGGGTGCCGTTCCGCGGTCCGCTGTCGTCGGTGATCCACCAGCTGACCGGCGGTCTGCGGGCCGCGATGGGTTACACCGGCTCGCCCACCATCGCGGTGCTGCAGCAGGCGCAGTTCGTTCGGATCACAGCGGCCGGACTCAAAGAGAGCCACCCGCACGACGTCGCCATGACCGTCGAGGCACCCAACTACTACGCGCGGTGAACAGCGAACTGGCCATGGTCGAGATAGGGATGGGTCGCGTCGCCCGTCGCACCTACGAACTCAGTGAAGTCAGCATCGTGCCGTCGCGGCGCACCCGCTCGTCGCAGGATGTGTCGACGGCGTGGCAGCTGGACGCCTACCGCTTCGAGATCCCGGTGGTTGCACACCCGACCGATGCCTTGGTCTCGCCGGAGTTCGCGATCGAGCTCGGCCGCCTCGGCGGCCTGGGCGTGCTCAACGGTGAGGGGCTGATCGGCCGGCACGGCGACGTCGAGGCCAAGATCGCCCAGCTCGTCGAGGCCGCCGAAAAAGAGCCCGAACCCTCGGCGTCGATCCGGCTGCTGCAGGAGCTACATGCGGCGCCGCTGAACCCGGACCTGCTGGGCGCCGCGGTGGCCCGGATCCGGGACGCCGGAGTGACGACCGCGGTTCGGATCAGCCCGCAGAACGCTCAGGCGCTGACACCGGTGCTGATGGCGGCCGGCATCGACCTGCTGGTCATCCAGGGCAGCATCGTCTCGGCGGAACGCGTCGCCAGCGACGGCGAGCCGCTCAACCTGAAAACCTTCATCGCCGAGCTCGACGTGCCGGTGGTCGCCGGCGGCGTGCAGGACCACCGCACGGCGCTGCACCTGATGCGCACCGGCGCCGCAGGCGTCATCGTCGGCTACGGCTCCACCAGGGGGGTGACCACTACCGACGAGGTGCTGGGCATCAGCGTGCCGATGGCCACCGCGATCGCCGACGCCGCCGCCGCGCGGCGCGAATACCTCGACGAGACCGGCGGCCGCTACGTGCATGTGCTGGCCGACGGCGATATCCACACCTCCGGCGAGCTGGCCAAGGCCATCGCCTGCGGAGCCGACGCGGTGGTGCTCGGGACGCCGCTGGCCGAAAGCGCTGAGGCGCTCGGCGACGGGTGGTTCTGGCCGACCGCGGCGGCGCACCCGTCGTTGCCGCGTGGGGCGCTGCTGCAGATCGCCGTCGGGGAGCGGCCGCCGCTGCGGCAGGTTCTCAACGGGCCGTCCGACGATCCGTTCGGCAGCTTGAACCTGGTCGGTGGTCTGCGCCGCTCGATGGCCAAGGCTGGCTATTGCGACCTCAAGGAGTTCCAGAAAGTCGGCCTGACCGTCGGCTGCTGAGAACAGTTGCCGCAGGCCGAGTTGAGCACAACGGCGCATTCTCATTGTTCGCGCGGCGCGAGGCCGTTCAGAAGTGAGTCGACCACGCCGACTATCAGTTTGTCCTCCAGGGGGTCGATCATTTTGTTGTTCGCCATCGTCGCAATGCCGTGCAGTGTGGCAAAAAGCACGGTTCCGATTTGCTCGAGGTCGCCGGCTACCAGTTCACCGGTCGCTTGTCCGGTCTCGACGAGGCGAGCCACGGGCGCGAAGCCCGCGTCTCGGGCATGTCTTAGCTCGTCGGAGGCGTTCGCCAAGTACCTGCTGGTCGACATCAGGTCAACCAACGCGGGATTGTCGGTGGCGAATCGAACGTAGGCCACCGCGAGGTCATTCAGTGTGGTGACGAAGTCACGGCCATCGGGCTTGGCTGCGTTGGCCAAAGCGTCGCCGAGCCGGTCGAAGCCGTCAGCGACGAGTGCCTCCAACAGCGCTGCCTTGTCCTCGAAATGCCGGCGCGGGGCACCGTGACTCACGCCCACCGCGCGGGCCAGCTCCCGAAGCGACAAGCCGTCCACGCCGGATACCCGCAGGGCTTCTTCGGCTTGGGCCAGTAGTGCCGCTCGAAGAGCGCCGTGATGGTAGCGGCGATCGACCACGAACCAGACCATACCAGCGATGTAGTCATTGACAGCATTGTTGTCAATGACTACATTCAAGTGGGCCAGCTCACAATGAGGAGATCTCATGACTGGTCAAGATGTCCGTACGGTCCGCAGTTTTTGCAGGATTTGCACCTCGGTCTGCGGGATTCTGGTCGATGTCGACGGCGACGTCGTGACCCACGTGCGCGGCGACGGTGACCATCCGCGATCGAAGGGCTACACCTGTCCGAAGGGTCGGGCCCTGCCCACAATGCACCACCACCCCGACCGGATCGAGAGGCCGATGATGAGGGTCGACGGCGCCTTGGTGGCCACGACGTGGCAGGAGTGCCTCGACGACTTGGGTATTCGGCTGCGCGACATCATCGCCCGCTACGGGCCGCAGTCGGTCGGCATTTTCTTCGGCAGCGGCCTCGGCATGGATGCCGCCGGGTACCGGATGGCGCAGGCTCTGCACGCCGCCATCGGGACGCCGGCGAAATTCAGCCCGATGACCATCGACGGCACCGCCAAGGTGCTCATTTCAGATCTGGTGGGCGGTTCGATCGCGCTGTCCGGACGCCCCGACTACGACAACGCCGGGTTCGTCATCCTGATCGGCACCAATCCGGTGGTGTCGCATGGTCACAACATCGCGATGCCCAATCCGAAGGGTTATCTACGCGCGCTTACCCGGCGCGCGGAGCTGTGGGTAATCGACCCCCGCCGCACAGAAACGGCGCGGATGGCTACGGGCCACCTTGCGCCGCGACCGGGTACCGACTATGCGGTATTGGCATTCCTGGTACGTGAGCTGCTTTCCGACGGCGCCGATCGCGACTTTCTCGCGCCGCACACCGCAGATAGCGATGCGTTGGCGGCAGCGGTCGCGCCGTTCACGCTCAGGCACACCGCGCGGATCACCGATGTCCCCGAAGAGCGGCTGGCGCAGCTTCTGGTGGCCGTGCGACAAGCCGGGCGGGTGGCCGTGGAAACCGGAACGGGCGTGACCATGTCGGCCAGCGCCAACGTGACCCAGTGGCTTGCGTGGGCGCTGATGGCGGTGACGGGAGCGCTCAACCGGCCCGGTGGCTACTGGTTCCACCCCGGCTACTGGTACCAGCTCGAAACCTTTGAATTGCCGGTGTCTGCGGCCGAGGGGACGTTTGGAGCGGGTCCCCGCAGCCGTCCCGAAACCCGCTCGATGCTCGACGAATGGCCCTGCGCGGCGCTAGCCGACGAGATCAACGCCGGCAATATCCGGGCCGTGCTGAACCTGGGTGGCAGCTTGGTCACCGGCTTCCCCAACGCCGATGCCCTGGTGCCCGCGCTCGAGAAGCTCGACGTGTTAGCCACCGTCGAGATCATCGGCAACGAAACGACGGCTGTGTCCAGCCACGTCCTGCCCACCAAGGATCAGCTCGAGCGTGCCGACGTGACGCTGTGGGACGTTCTGTTGACGCAAGTCGCCGCCCAGTACACACCGGCCGTCGTAGACCCGGTCGGCGATCGACAGTCAGCGTGGTGGGTTCTCGCCGAACTGGGGCGACGCTTGGGCTACCAACTCGCCGACACCACCAGCGTGCAAGCCGACGACGATGCGATGCTCGCGGGGGTTACCGCGGGCGCACGTGTGCCGCTGCAGCAGCTCATCGAGGCGCGCTGCACAGAGGTCAGCAACCGACTGCCTGCACCGTGGGTTGACCGGCACGTCGAGCGCCTCGGCGGGTGGCGACTTGCGCCGCGGTTGTTGATCGATCAGCTGGCCACGCTGGAGCAGCCGGCGCCGCTCGTCCTGGTGCCGCGCCGGCAGCGCAGCCAGTTGAACTCGCAACTGGAATACCTGGGAGAGCGTTGCGAAATCCTGATACACCCCGACGACGCCACGGCGGCCGGCGTTCTCGACGCCCAAAAAGTGACTGTACGCAGCGCCAACGGCGAGCTCACCGGTGTCGCGAAGGTCGATCCGTCGATCCGGTGCGGTGCCGTGTCGATACCCCATGGACACCCCGAAGCCGCCAATGTCAACAAGCTCACCAGCAAGGACGACATCGATCCCATCACCGGGATGACGCGCTACTCCGGTGTTCCGGTCAGCGTGCACCCCGGCTAGCCACACTGGTATCCGATGCAATCAAACTCGTTGTCACTCAACCATTCTGGTGGATCGAGCGCTACTTACCGAGTCGTTCAGTGGGCCACGGGCACCATTGGCCGTCGTGCTCTGCGCGGAATCATCGGACACCCGAATCTGAGGTTGGCCGGCGTGTATGTCCACACCCCGGCAAAGGTCGGCCGCGACGCTGGCGACCTGTGTGGCCTCGACGCCACCGGCGTGACCGCCACCGGAAGTATCGGTGAGATTTTGTCAGTTGGTGCCGACTGCGTGCTCTACATGCCCCTCACCCTTGATATCGATGAGGTCTGCCGCCTGCTCGCCTCAGGCGCAAATGTCGTCACCACGTGCGGGCAGTTCCACCATCCGGCGAGCATGAATTCTGTCGTCCGGGCGCGAATTGAAAAGGCCTGTGCGACAGGCGGTACGTCCATCCACAGCACAGGTAGCAGCCCAGGATTCATCTCTGAAGCCTTCCCGCTCGTCGTGACATCGCTGCAACGGCAGCTCTACAGTCTCGCGATTGACGAGTATGCCGACATGTCCCGCCGCAATTCGCCGGAATTGATGTTCGATCTGATGGGCTTCGGACGCCCATCGGCACCTTTCGAAGACTTCCGCGCCGACTACCTTCGGTCGAGTTTCGGGCCGTCGCTGCAGTTGCTCGCAGATGCCATTGGCCTACCGCTGGAGTTGGTGCAGGCCGGCGGGGAGCTAGCCACCACCGGCCGGACGGTGCGCATCGCGGCAGGCACGTTGGAGGCGGGCACCGTCGCAGCACAGCGAATCACAGTGGCCGGCATGCGCGACGGAAAGCCCTTGCTCTCTTTTCGTGCGACCTGGTACTGCACGACGGAACTCGACCCCGACTGGGACGTCACAGCCACCGGCTGGCATGTTGTCGTTGACGGTGACGCACCTTTGGACATAACCATCCGGATGCCCGTGTCGCGAGGCCGGATGGCCGAGGTATCACCGGCGTATACCGCGAATCGCGCCGTCAATCTGGTGGCCACCGTCTGCGCGGCAGCTCCGGGCATTCGATCGACGGCGGATCTGCCCCAGGTCGTCCCAACGCTGACCAATAGAGGAGACCTGCCTGGCACGGTTACTGGTCGGTAAGTTCATACTGATGCGATGAAGCCGGATTACGACGTCCTGATCATCGGATCGGGTTTTGGGGGCAGCGTCAGCGCGCTGCGGCTGACCGAAAAGGGCTACCGGGTAGGCGTGTTGGAAGCCGGCCGTCGCTTCTCCGACGAGGAGTTCGCCAAGACGTCCTGGGATCTGCGCAAGTTCCTTTGGGCGCCCAAGCTGGGGTGCTACGGCATCCAGCGTATCCACCCGCTGCGCAACGTCATGATCTTGGCCGGCGCGGGAGTGGGCGGCGGTTCGCTCAACTACGCCAACACGCTGTACGTCCCGCCCGAGCCGTTCTTCAAAGACCCGCAGTGGTCCCACATCACCGACTGGCGTAGCGAGTTGATGCCGCACTACGAGCAGGCGCAGCGGATGCTGGGGGTGGTGCTCAACCCGACCTTCACCGACGCCGACCGCATCGTCAAAGCCGTGGCCGACGAGATGGGGTGCGGCGACACCTGGGTGCCCACCCCGGTGGGGGTGTTCTTCGGCCCCGATGGCACCAAGACACCGGGCAAGACCGTGCCGGACCCGTATTTCGGCGGCGCGGGGCCGGCGCGCACCGGCTGCCTGGAATGTGGCTGTTGCATGACGGGGTGTCGCTACGGCGCCAAGAACACCTTGCTGAAGAATTACCTGGGTCTCGCGGAATCAGCAGGGGCACAAGTGATTCCGATGACGACGGTGAAGGGTTTCGAGCAACGGTCCGACGGGTTGTGGGAGGTCCGTACCGTTCGCACGGGAAGTTGGCTGCGCCGCGACAGGCGCACGTACACCGCCAACTACGTGATCCTGGCCGCGGGGACCTGGGGAACGCAGCATCTGCTGTTCAAGATGCAGGACAAGGGTCGGCTGCCTCGCCTTTCGAAGCGACTGGGCGTGTTGACCCGGACCAACTCCGAGTCGATCGTCGGTGCCGGGCGGTTGGAGGTCTCGCCGGATCTGGATCTGACCCACGGCGTGGCGATCACGTCGTCGATCCACCCGACGCCGGACACCCACATCGAACCGGTCCGCTACGGCAAGGGCTCCAACGCCATGGGCCTGCTGCAGACTTTGATGACCGACGGCCCCGGCCCCGAAGGCACCGACGTGCCCCGCTGGAAGCAGTTGCTCGAGACCGGCCGCGACGATCCGCGCAGCATGCTGCGGCTGCTGAATCCCAGCCAGTGGAGCGAGCGCACGATGATCGCGCTGGTGATGCAGCACCTGGACAACTCGATCACCACCTTCACCAAACGCGGGAAACTGGGCGTCCGCTGGTACACCAGCAAACAGGGACACGGCGAGCCGAACCCGTCATGGATTCCGGTCGGCAACGAGGTCACCCGGCGCATTGCCGCCAAGATCGACGGCGTCGCCGGCGGCACCTGGGGCGAGCTGTTCAACATCCCACTGACCGCGCACTTCCTCGGTGGCGCGGTGATCGGCGACGGCCCCGAGCACGGGGTCATCGACCCCTATCACCGGGTCTACGGCTATCCGACACTGCTGGTGGTGGACGGCGCCGCAATCTCGGCGAACCTGGGCGTCAACCCGTCGCTGTCTATCACCGCCCAGGCCGAGCGGGCCGCGTCGTTGTGGCCGAACAAAGGCGAGGAAGACGGGCGTCCGCCGCAGGGCGACGCCTACCGCCGGATGAACCCGATTCCGCCCGCGCACCCGGTGGTACCCCTCGACGCACCGGGCGCGCTGCGCTGGTTGCCGGTCGATCCGGTCAGCTCGGCCGGCTGAGGCGTCAGCTCGCGATCACTTCGAGCGGTGCGCCGCTGAGAACCCGGCTGCGCTCTCCGTGCACATTGACGGGCACATCGCCCATCAAGGTGACCCGGTGCATCAGCCGGGGCTGGTTGTCGTAATCGTCGATGGCCCGGTGCTGGGTTGCCCGGTTGTCCCAGATGGCAACGTCTCCCGGCGCCCAATTCCAGCGAATGGTGTTCTCGGGCATGGTGATTCGCCGTTGCAGCAATTCCAGCAGCATGGCTGACTCGTGGCTGTCCAGGCCAATGAAGCTACGCACGAAATCGCCCGCCAGCAGGGTGCGCTCACCGGTCTCCGGGTGCACTCGCACCACGGGATGCTCGGTGCGGAAATCCGGCTTCTCGAATGCCTGCCGGAACGCCCGCTGCGCATCGGTCATCGACATGGCCGCTTCGGTGGTCACGTAGTCGTAGCGGTTGGTGTGCAGTGCCCACAGGTTCTCGACGAGGCACTGCAGCGGTTCGGGCAGGTGCTCGTAGGCCGCCGCGGTCGAAGCCCACAGCGTCGACCCGCCGTAGCTGGGCAGGGTGATCGCGCGCAGGATCGACGCCGCCGGGTAGTTGGCGGCGAACGTCACGTCGGTGTGCCAGCGGGTGGCCTTGCCGTACTCGGAGTTGATCGGGGTGATGATCGGCGCGTCCTTGGCGGCGAGCACCGCCGCGGCCGGGTGGCCGATCGGCGTGCCCAGGAGGCGGGCGAACGCGAGCTGCTGCTGGTCGTCGAGGTGGTGCTGGTGGCGGAAGAAAATCACTTTGTGGGTCAACAGCGCCTGGCGAATCGCCTCGACCGAGGCCGGGTCCACTTCGCCCCCGAGGCGTACCCCATCGACCCGAGCGCCGATGCGGCTGCCCAGCTTGGTGACGGTCACTGGCTGCGTCATTTTGTCATCCTTTTTAACCGATCGTACTGTAGTCAACTGACTACATGCATTACTGTAGTCATATGACTACGCCTTCTGCAAGTGGTCGACCGAAAATGCCCACCGGGCGGGAAGAGGTAGCGGCGGCGATCCTGGAAGCCGCCACCGATCTGTTCGCCGAGCGGGGTCCGGCGGCGACGTCAATCCGCGACATCGCCGCTCGCTCGAGGGTCAACCATGGGCTGGTGTTTCGTCATTTCGGCACCAAGAAACAGCTCGTCGGCGCCGTGCTCGATCAGCTGGGCGCAAATCTGACCGATCTACTGTCCTCCCAGGTGCCTGCCGATGTCCTGGAGCCGGCCCTGGACCGGCAGATGCGGGTCATGGCTCGCACACTGCTCGACGGGTATCCGGCCGCCCAGTTGCAGAAACGCTTTCCCAACATTGCGGCCCTGCTCGACTGGGTGCGGCCACTGCATGAGAATGACACCAGCGCACGGCTGGCCGTGGCCAATGCCCTTGCGCTGCAATTCGGTTGGCGGTTGTTCGCGCCTATTCTGCGCTCGTCGACCGGTCTGGAAGACATGCCCGAGCCCGAAATACGCGAGGCGGTGCGCAACGAAGTGGCCCGGATCGTCCGACCGCACTGACAACTTAGCGATCGACCAGCTGCTGAAGCATGCTCCGGCGGTGCACGGGCTCGCGGCCCGGGGGCTGGGATGGCGGCGGCAGCAGCGGCTTGCGCCTGCGCACCGGGATGGTCGTCGGCTTGTCCGTGTTGAGCACAAGCTCTTCGCCGGCGTGCCGGATGGTCAGATCGCCACCGGGCCCGTCGCGCAGAGTGTAGGTGACGTCGGAGTGGTTGGCGTCGACGGTCACCCGGAAATCTCGCCACCGCAACCGGAAGCGAAGTCGCGAAATGCCATCGGGCAGTTGGGGATCCAGGGCCAGGATGCCCTCGTCGTCGCGTAAGCCGCCGAACCCGCCGACCACCGCCGTCCAGGCGCCGGCCAGAGATGCCATGTGCAGCCCGTCGCGGGTATTGCTGTGCAAGTCGCGCAGGTCGATCAGCGCGGCCTCGTAGGCGTAGTCGTGGGCCAGCTCGAGATGCCCGACCTCGGCG
>DASZLQ010000078.1:0-13356 GCA_035552295.1 Mycobacterium sp.
CCGCCGACCACCGCCGTCCAGGCGCCGGCCAGAGATGCCATGTGCAGCCCGTCGCGGGTATTGCTGTGCAAGTCGCGCAGGTCGATCAGCGCGGCCTCGTAGGCGTAGTCGTGGGCCAGCTCGAGATGCCCGACCTCGGCGCACATCACGGCCTGAGTGCAGGCCGACAGCGACGAGTCGCGCACCATGCGCCGCTCGTAGTAGTCGACGTTGCGGGCCTTCTGCTCGGGCGTGAACGCGTGACTCTGCCATTGCATCGCCAGCACCAAGTCGGCCTGCTTGATCACCTGCGCGGGATAGAGCCGCACATAAGCCTCATGCATGAGCAGCGGATAGGTCGTGTTGGCTTCAAAGTCCCACTCCGCGAAGGTGGTAAAGCCTTCGCACTGCTGATGGACCTCCAGTTCTTCGTCGTACGGAATGTTGACCGCGATGGCCGCGTCGCGCCAGGTGGCGGCCTCCTCGTTGGTGACGCCCAGTTCTTCTGCCTTCTCGGGATGGCGGTTACAGGCATCGGCGGCGACGACCAGGTTGTGTGCGGCCATCAAGTTCGTGAAGACGTTGTCGCGGACGATCGCCGTGTATTCGTCGGGGCCGGTGACCCCGTCGAGGTGCCAGACGCCGTGACGGTCGTGGTGGCCGAGTGACATCCACAGCCGCGACGTCTCGACCAGCACCTTGAGACCGCAGTCGGCCTCCAGCGATTGGTCTCCGGTGACCACGCGGTACCGCTCGAAGGCCATCGCGATGTCGGCGTTGATATGCCAGGCCGCGGTGCCGGCCGGCCAGTACGCAGAGCACTCCTGCCCGCGGATGGTGCGCCAGGGAAAGCTGACACCGTCGAGGCCGAGTTCGGCCGCCCGGTCGCGGGCCAAGTCCATTGTCGAGGCCCGCCACCGCAGAGCGTCGGCGACCGCATGCGGCGCGGTGTAGGTGAGCACCGGTAGCACGTAACCCTCGGTGTCCCAGAAGGCGTGACCGTCGTAACCGGTTCCGGTGAGCCCCTTGCTGGGAATCGCGCGGCGTTCGGCACGCGCACTGGCCTGCAACAGGTGGAACAGGCCGAAGCGCACCGCCTGCTGAGATTCGGAGTCGCCCTCGACCTCGACGTCGGCGCTCTCCCAGAAGTTGTCGAGGTAGGCCCGCTGCGAGTCCAGCAGGCCCTGCCACCCGGTGTAGCGGGCGCTGTGCAGTGCGGCGGCGGCCTGGTCGCGCAGCGCCGGGCGGGAACGCAGACTTGACCAGCCATAGGCGAGATATTTGACGATGCGCAGCTTTTGTCCCGGGCGCAGCCCGCAGATCACGGTGGTGCGCGCCACGTCCTCCCGCGCGGCGGTGCTGACCTCGACTCGTCCGGGAACGTCGATCTCATGATCCATCGCGGCGGCCATCATCAGCGCGCTGCTCCGGGTCCGGTGCATGAGAAGCGCTCCGTACTCGGTCTTTTCGTGGTCGACGGCCTCCAGCGGATTGTCCAGAATGGCCGCCACCCGCGGGTCGGCCGACGTCGTCGGCTGATCCTCGTTGGTGACGAGCTCGGACTGCACGGTCACGCGAACGAATTCGTCGACGGCCTCGACGACGTATTCGATGGCCGCGACGCTGCGTTGCGCCAGCGACACCAACCGGGTTGACACGACCTTGACCTGCTTGCCCGAGGGCGAGGACCAGTGCGCCCGGCGGGTCAGCGTCCCGGCGCGCAGGTCGAGGATCCGCTCGTGGGATTCCAACGTGCCGTACCGGACGTCGAATGGCTCATCCCCGACCAGCAGGCGAAAGATCTTGCCATTGGTGACGTCGACGATGGTCTGGCCGGCCTCCGGATACCCATAGCCGGCCTCGGCATACGGCAGTGGCCGGATTTCGTAGAAGGAGTTCAGATAGGTGCCCGGTAGGCCGTGCGGCTCGCCCTCGTCGAGGTTGCCGCGCAACCCGATATGGCCGTTGGACAAGGCGAACAGGGATTCTGACTGAGCGATCAAGTTCAGATCGAGTTTGGTTTCGCGGACTTGCCACGGTTCGACGGGGAAGGCTTCCTGGGTGATCATGACTGCAGCAATTCGGCCAGATCGGTGACCACCACGTCGGCGCCATTTTGTCGTAAGTCCTCGGCCTGGCCCACTCGGTCGACGCCCACCACGAAGCCGAAGTTACCGGCACGACCAGCCTGCACGCCGGATAACGCGTCTTCGAATACGGCGGCCGCCTCGGCCGGGACATCGAGTAACTGTGCCCCGCGCAGGTAGGAATCGGGGGCCGGCTTGCCGGCGATGTGCTCGTCGCGCAGCGTGATGCCGTCCACCCGCTGCTGCACGAACTGGTCGAGCCCGGTTATCTCGAGCACGTCGCGGGTGTTGGCGCTAGACGACACCACGGCGATACCGAGGCCGGCCGCCGAGGCCGCCTCCAGGTAGCGCCGCGACCCGTCGAACACCTTCACGCCGTCGTCATGCAAAACCTTTTGGAACATGTCGTTCTTGCGGTTGCCCAGGCCGTAGACCGTGTCGGCGCCGTCGGGATCGTCGGGACTGCCCTCCGGCAGCTGAATTCCGCGGCTGCTCAGAAACGACCGGACACCGTCTTCACGTTTCTTGCCGTCCACGTACTGCCGGTAGTCCGCCGCCTCGTCGAACGGGACGAACTTTTCTCCAGTGCTCTTGGCCCGTTGGGAAAGGTAGGCGTCGAACATGGCCTTCCAGGCCTTGGTGTGCACGCTCGCGGTGTCGGTCAGCACACCGTCGAGGTCGAACAGGCAGGCACGCACCTTCTCTGGCAGACCCAGCACAGCGGATCCTCACTCTCGGGGTTGTTGGCCGATACCACTCCACCATGCTTGCCCGTGAGCCGCCAGAGATCAGGTTTTTGCCCCTCGCCGGACCGGAAGCCAGCATGCCGCCAACGGGACGGTGGTAAGCAATCCAAGCGCGAGGACTCCCGCGATGTGCTGGTGCTGATGACCCATGGTGACGGCCATGACGAGCATGGCACCGAAATGGGCGGAGTTCGCGGTGAGATTGAAATCGAGAAACAGCCGGTTGGACAGCGGCGCCCTCGCCGATCCGAACAGGAACAGTGCCCACACCACGTAGACGGTGGCGAACATGACGGCTATCGCGTCGCCGCCCTCGCCCCAGGCGAAGAGCCGGGCGAAAAACGGCGGCAACGTGTTGACGTGATGCGTAACCGCGAGAATGAGGTCAGGCGCGAAGAAGAGCAGATATCCCACCGCGGTCAGCCGGATCATCACCGGAAGCCAGGACGCGGCGCGCTGCCGTGGAGTTTGGTTCATGAGCCGGCGGTTCTCCCAGCGCTGTGCCGGATGATGTGAACCATTTCGGCTGGGCGTTCCAACGCGGAGAAGTGGCCCGCGCCCGGAACCGTGATGGGGTTGACGTTCAGCAGGCGGGCAACCTGCTCCCGTTCGGCGGGGCGCGACCAGTCGTGCTCGGCATAGACCAGTGTCACGGGCACGCTCACCTCCGGGTAGCGGGCTCGTGTGTTGATGAACCCGTTGAGGCTGCGCATGATTGCTCGGGCCACCGCCGGGTAGCCGCGGCGGCGGCCGCTTAACCGTAGTTCGCCCAGCAAGTCTTCCGGCAGCTTGTTGGCGTCGGTGAAGCCGCCGCGCAGCACGGCTTTGAGGATGGCGCGGCTTTCCATTCGGGCGAAGATCGGTCCGGAGCCGGGCAGCCGGACGGCCGTACCGATCAGGCGGGCAAACCAGTTGCCCCGTTCGAGTCCGCTTGGGTAGTCGTAAGGGTTGAACGCGATCACTTTTCTCACGTGGTCGGCCAGGTCGATCGAGGCCAACAACGCGATCGCGGCTCCCATCGATTCACCGGCCAGCGTGACCTTGTGCAGGTCGAGGATTCTGATGAATTCGACTACGGCGCTTACCAGTTCCGGCTCGCCATATCGGGCGCCCGGAACGATGTCGGACCAGCCCATGCCGGGCAAATCCACGGCGTAGACCGTGAATTCGTCTCGGAGCGCGGGCATGACCCGCTGGAAATAATCCAGCTGTGTCCGAACCGTGTGAAGCAGAACCAGCGGTGGACCGGTTCCCGTCTTGACGTAGCGCAACCGGGACCCATCCGACCGCCGGAGAAACTCGACCTCGCCGCGGCCACCGCTCCATGTCTTGGTGTACCCCTGGTCTGGAACCTCACTGGACTGCATGGTGGTCAACCTCCGTCGATCGGCGTGCGATGCCCTGGATGGCGCGAAGACGTCCGTCCGCCAGAGCGCGGGTGAGGTTTTCGGCCTTCCGCGCGAAGTCCGTGACGAAGGCGTGTAGGCCCAGCGGGTTGGCGGGCTGGGCCAGCATGGCTTGCATGAGCGCGGTCGCCTGCTCGGTCAGGTCGTTCCACTGCTCGACCGAAAATCCGGCGGACTCGACGGTGGCGCGCAACTCATCGGGGGTGACCAGATGGCTGTGTACGGGTTGGTCGGCCCACGGTAGTGGATAGTCGAGCTCGCCGCCGTCGCCGATCGTGATGTCCCACAGGGCAAGCCGACCTCCGTCGACCACTACCCGGTGTGCTTGCCGGTACAGGCGCGCCTTGTCGGCCACGTTCATCTGAACGTGCTGGCTGATAGCGACATCGAAGGTGCCGTCGGCGAACGGGAGTTCGGTGACGTCTGCCTGACGAACCGATATCCGATCGTCCAGTCCGACAAGGCGATTGAGCCAAAGGTTCGTTTGGCAGTATTCGTCGGTCAGATCCACGGCGGTGACCAAGCAGCCGTAGCGGTCGGCGACGTAGCGGGCGGTGCCGCCGACGCCGCTGCCGGCGTCGAGCACCATACTGGCACTTGTGATCTGCGCCAGCTCCACCAGCTGGCCGGTGGCGAAGCGGCCCATGGTGTGGAAGTCCTCCAGCAGGGCAAGGTCGGCGGGCGCGAGGTGGTCGAGGTCCTTGCCGGCGGCGATGAGAGCCCGCTCGATGTTGGTCCGCGAGAGGCCGGTCGAGTACTGGTTCTGGATTGTGTCGTTCATTTCTGCACCTGCGTCCATGCGGTGATGAGGGGAGGCATCGTGATGACGGCGTTGACCGCAAGGGCCTCTTCGCGGAACTGCGACACGAAGGTGTCGATGTCGGCAATTTCGTCGATGGCGAAGCCCGTCTGCTGCGCTATCGGAGAAACCAGCCGCCACACTTCCGCGGCGTAGGTCAAGAGGTCCGTGTCGGCGGCGGTACCGATCGGCGTGCCGAGAGTCATATGTGGCGCGCCCAGGCCGGCGTCGGCGAAGATCGTGTGCAGCGTGGTGCCAAACCGCGGACTGAGCCCCATCGCCTCGAAGGCGCGGGCGATTCCCGCCGTCACCCGTTCAAACAGCGGGATGTCCGGGATGCTGTGCGTCGCGGTGATGTCGTTCTCGGAGAACGCGATCACGCCGCCGGGCCGCACGAAGGAGCTAAGGTGTCGCAGCGTGGCGGCCGGATCGGGCAAGTGCATCAGGATCAACCGGCCAATCACTGCGTCGACCGGTTCATCCAACGCGATCGCATCGATTGCGGTTCGCATGAAATGAACTGTGGACAGGCCTTTTTCGGCGGCCCGGGCGCGGGCCAGTTCGACCATCTCGGGTGCGGCGTCCACGCCCAGCACGGTTCCCGTTGGACCGACCAGCCCAGCGGCGGTAAATGACACATCACCGGGCCCGCTGCCGACGTCGAGCACTCGCATCCCCGGCCGCAGCCCGGCCAGCCGCAGCGCGTGCTCGGTGTAGTCGTTGTACAGCCGTCCCTGCAGGAGCAGCCGCTGCACTTCCACGTCGGCATGGCCCAGGACATAGGTGCTGCCACTCGCAGCGGCAGATGATGTCGTATTCATCGGGTTGCGTTCCTTCTGGTGTTGAGAGGCTTTAGGCCGCCGCGAGCGCCGCGGTCTCGGGGGACGGTGTCGATTGCTTTGCCCGTGCCGGCAACAGCCAGCAGACGACGATCGCGGCGCCTAACGCGATGCCCGCGCAGACCAGCGAGCTCACCTGCAGGCCGTCCAGGAATGCGTGATCGACGGCGGCGCGGACATAGCTGGCTTGTTGCGCCGGTAGCTGCCCGATCACCGTGTGCGCCACCGCCATCGAATGCTGCATCGAGGAGCGCAGCTCCTCGGGCAATCCTGCCAGCGGGGGTGCCGAGCCGATTCGGCCGGAGTACACCGACGCGAAGATGCTGCCGGCGATGGCCACGCCCAGGGTGCCTCCGAATTCGCGGGTGGTGTCGTTGACTGCCGAACCGACCCCGGCCTTGTCGGCAGACAGGGAGCCCATGATCGCCTCGGTGGCCGGCGCAGTCGTGAGGCCGAGGCCGCCGCCGAGCAACACCATCTGCATCGCGATCTCGTCGTAGCCGGTCGCGGCTGCGACCGTGGACGCCCATGCCAAGCCGGCGGCGAACACGGCCAGGCCGGCGGCGACGACAGCGGTGGTGCCGACCCGCTCGACCATCCGGGGCCCGAGGATGCTCGCCAGTGCGATCGAGACGGCCACCGGCAACAGCCGTAGCCCTGTTTCGAATGCGCTGTAGTTCTTGATGAATTGGAAATACTGGGTGATGACGAAGATGAAACCGAACAACGTCAGGAAGCCCGCGGTCACCGCCAGGCTGCCGCCCGAGAACCGGCGGTTGACAAACACCGACACGTCCAGCATCGGATGGCCGCTGCGCCGCTCCCAGAGGGCGAACAGGACGAGAACGATTGCGGCGAAAGCGAAGCCGGCCACCGCGCGGGTGCTGGTCCAGCCCCAGGTGGGCGCCTCGATGACGGTGTAGACCAGCGCGGTGATCCCGACCGCGGACAGGATGAGGCCCGGGACGTCGATACGCGGTGCCGCCGGGTCGCGCGAGGTCGGAACGAACAAGATGCCGCCGATGATGGCCAGTGCCGCGATGGGAATGTTCACCAGGAAGATCGAGCCCCACGAGAAGTGTTCGAGCAACCAGCCGCCGCTGATCGGTCCCACGGCCACCCCGACGCCCACCATGGCCGCCCACAGTCCGATCGCCTTGGCGCGCGGCACCGGGTCGGTGAAGATGTTGGTGATCAGTCCCAGTGTGGTCGGGAAGATCACCGCCGCGCCGACGCCCATGGCGGCGCGCGCCGCGATCAGCGCATCCGCCGAATTCACCTGTGCCGCAATGCCGGAGGTGATGGCGAACAGTACGAGCCCTGCACTGAGCCAGCCGCGCCTGCCGTACCGGTCGCTGAGGCTGCCGGCGGACAGCAATAGGCCGGACATGACGAGGGTGTACGCGTCGACGATCCACTGCAGCTGCGCGGTGTCGGCGTGAAGTTCGCGCGACAGCGTGGGCAGGGCGACGTTGACGATGGTGGCATCGACGCTGATGACGAAGACGGACAGACAGATGAAAGCGAGGGCGGGAATCGGGTGATTGCGGAGTATTGGTTGAGTACGCATGGACAAGAGAATAAAGTTCAAGAACAGATAAATCAAGCAATGAGTTGAAAAAGATGTCTGCCCGAGGTAGGGTGGGGTGGTGTCGTCCCGCAGGAACTACAACCAGAACTGTCCGATCGCGCGCGGGCTTGACGTCGTGGGCGAGCGGTGGACACTGCTGATCCTGCGCGAGCTAGTCGGCGGACCTCGCCGCTACGGTGACCTGCGGGACCAGCTGTCCGGTATCGCAACCAATCTCCTGGCCGAGCGACTCAAAGAGTTGCAAGACGCGGGACTCGTCGACCGCGCCGACCTGCCGGCCCCCATCGGCCGGACCGTGTACACCCTCAGCGACCTGGGTTGGGAGCGGGTGCTGCCGATCTTGCAGAGCATCGCGTGGTTTGGGCTGGATCGGCTGGACCCGATCGAGGATGGGCCGACAACACCTTTGAACGGCTTCCTGGCCGGAATCCTGTTGGGCTTCAACTCGGGTAGCGCGGCCGGTTTGGAGGCGACGTGCCGCGCCGAGATCGAGGGCCGCCGTTTCGAGTTCGCGATAACGCAAGGCTGCCTGTCCGGCGCCCACGGCGAGCCTTCGGTGACGCTGACCGCCAGCGCGGCAGATCTCGTCACCGCCCGTCTCGGGGCGAGCCAAGCCAAGCGCAACGCGGCGCTGCGGCGCATCAACTTCACCGGCGACCCGGATGCCGTCGACGCGGTGCGTCAAGCGTTCTCGCTGTAGGCATGCGCGAGCACCTGGTCCACCGACCACTGATCGTTGGCGTGGGTCCCGCGCTTGCACGCCAGAACCCGGCCGTCCGAGCCGATCAGAAAGTCGGCGGGCAACCCCAGGTGGCCACCGGTCGGATGCAAATTGGCCACTGGTTTCCCACCCCGGTTCCACCAATACCCCTGGCGAACCATCGATACCAGTGGCACCGCGCGCGGGTCGAGCACGGCGCGCGGCGAGGAGCCGACATCGAACTCTGCATAAAGCGCCTTGGCGGGATCACCAATCACCGCGAACGGCAGCTCGCCGACGTAGTGACGCAACTCCCGATCGGTCGAGTGGAACACGACGACCTCACGGATACCGGCATTCGCGATCTCGTCGTGCCGACGCACGATCGACTGCAGATGAACGTTGCAGATGGGGCAGCCGGCGAAACGCCGAAACTGCAGATGAATGAGTCGTTTGGGATCGGGAATCGGGACCGCGTCGCCGGAAACACTGACCAGTTCATGCGGGGCGACTACGCTGCCTACGCCGGTACGCTTGCTCATGGATCGCTCCTTACCTGGGCGAAGAAACCGTGTTCGGCTCCCATAGAGAAATGTACGAGCCAACCCAATTGGGAAGGCCACTAGACTCACTGCCGTGGCCGAACCCGCTGACGTCGATGGGCATGCAACGCCGGCTCGACCGGTGCTTGTCGTCGACTTCGGTGCGCAGTATGCGCAGTTGATCGCCCGCCGGGTTCGGGAGGCGCGGGTTTTCTCTGAGGTGATCCCGCACACCGCGTCGATCGAGCAGATCAAGGCTCGTCATCCGTTGGCGCTGGTGCTCTCCGGCGGGCCGGCCAGTGTCTACACCGACGGCGCTCCACAGCTCGATCCGGCATTGTTCGACCTGGGGCTGCCGGTGTTCGGCATCTGCTACGGGTTTCAGGCCATGGCGCAGGCGCTGGGCGGGATCGTCGCCCACACCGGAACCAGCGAGTACGGCCGCACCGAACTGAAAGTCACTGGCGGCGAATTACATTCGGGACTGCCCAGTGTGCAGCCGGTCTGGATGAGTCACGGCGACGCCGTCACGGCCGCCCCCGACGGATTCGACGTGGTCGCCAGCAGCCCGGGTGCGGCGGTGGCCGCCTTCGAGAACCGCGACCGGCGCCTGGCCGGGGTGCAGTACCACCCGGAGGTGATGCACACCCCGCACGGGCAGCAGGTGCTCAGCCGGTTCCTGCACGACTTCGCCGGGCTCGGCGCCGACTGGACGGCCGCCAACATCGCCGGTGCGCTCGTCGAGCAGGTGCGTGCCCAGGTCGGCGACGGCCATGCGATCTGCGGGTTGTCCGGAGGGGTGGATTCCGCGGTGGCCGCCGCGCTGGTGCAGCGCGCCATCGGCGATCGGTTGACCTGTGTCTTTGTCGACCACGGGCTGTTGCGCGCCGGCGAGCGTGCGCAGGTGCAGCGCGATTTCGTGGCCGCCACCGGCGCCCACCTGGTGACCGTCGACGCCGCGCAGACCTTCCTCGAGGCGCTGTCGGGTGTGACCAACCCCGAAGGCAAGCGCAAGATCATCGGCCGGCAGTTCATCCGGGCGTTCGAGGGTGCGGTGCGGGATGTGTTGGGGGACAAGCCGGTTGAGTTTTTGGTGCAGGGCACGCTGTATCCGGATGTGGTGGAGTCCGGCGGGGGCAGCGGCGCCGCCAACATCAAAAGCCATCACAATGTCGGCGGCCTGCCCGGCGACCTGAAGTTCAAACTCGTCGAGCCGTTGCGGCTGCTGTTCAAAGACGAGGTGCGCGCGGTCGGGCGGGAGTTGGGCCTGCCGGAGGAAATCGTTGCACGCCAACCGTTTCCGGGGCCGGGACTGGGCATTCGGATCGTCGGCGAGGTCACCGCGAAGCGGCTGGACACGCTGCGGCGGGCCGACGCCATCGCGCGCGAGGAACTGACCGCGGCCGGTTTAGACAACCAGATCTGGCAGTGTCCGGTGGTGCTGCTGGCCGACATTCGCTCGGTCGGCGTCCAGGGCGACAACCGCACCTACGGACATCCGATCGTGCTGCGCCCGGTGTCCAGCGAGGACGCCATGACCGCCGACTGGACCCGGGTGCCCTACGAGGTGCTGGAACGCATCTCCACCCGCATCACCAACGAGGTGGCCGAGGTCAACCGCGTGGTGCTGGACATCACCAGCAAACCGCCCGGAACCATCGAGTGGGAGTAGCTAGTCGACGAATTCTCGCTTGCCGTAGGCGATCGTGGCCGCGTCCCAGTTCCCGCCGGACTCGATGACGAGTCGGCGGGCAACATCGAGATCCCCGTTGCCCGCGACCAGGATCAAGGTGCGGTCGGTGGTGGTGACAGAGCCCCCGCGCAGTCGTTTGTGCGCCGCTGAATCGGCCACGAACGCATCGCGGAAGCGCGTGATGTCGATGTCGGGCACATTGATGGTGATCGCGTTGGCTGCCGGCGCATGCTGCGGCAGATAGTCGAAGGTCAACACCGCTTCCTGGTTGAACTGGCGGCACAGCGCCGCGGCGGCGGTATGCAACGATCCGTCGGCACCGCACAGATGAAATTCACGCGAGCGCTCATAGCTGGTCTGCTGCAGCTCATTTGACCAGTACGCCCCGTCGAGCGGGGTCGATCCCGTTACCGCCGCACCGTTGAGTGCGATCGTCGCGTCGGCTTGTATCTCGAACAGGGGATCGGTGTTGTCGGTGGCGAATAGCTCGGCCGGATGACACGGATCGGCGTCGGCGTTAGCTGGGATTTCGGCCGCGAAAGCGCTACCCAAAAGCACCATGAGCCACACCAGCACCGACCGCATAAGGCAGCCTCTCACGTCGCTTGACGGTTGTCGGAGGGCGGGTGTTTACTCGAACTGAATCGAACATACATTCGAAAATAGTCGCGAAAGAGCTGCGGAAGAGCGTTGTAGGAGGCTAGTCATGATTGCGGCTTTTGCCTCCGGCCAACGCCAGGAAGATCGCGCTGAGCAGCTCGAATCGCTTCGTCGGCAGATGGCTAGCGTGTCCGAAAAGATGTCCGGGAAGGCCGTCACCCGCCCCGATGACCTGCTACCGGAATCCGAATCCCAGCTGGCGATCCCACAGTGGCTCGCGGAGTCGCTGCCGGTCCAGTTACCCCGGGGGACGGTGGCGGTGCTGTCGGGGGCCCGGTCACTGCTGTTGGGCATGGTCGCCGCGGTGACGGCGGCCGGGGGCAACGTGGCCATCGTCGGCCAGCCGGATATCGGACTGCTGGCCGCTGCGGAGATGGGGGCGGACCTGAGCCGGCTCGCGGTGATACCGGATCCCGGAACCGATCCGGTGGAGGTGGCCGCGGTGCTCGTCGACGGCATGGACCTGGTGGTGCTCGATCTGGGCGGGCGCCGGGTGCCGCAGACACGGGCGCGGGCAGTGGTGGCCCGCGCTCGCCTTAAAGGTTGCACCCTGCTGGTCATCGACGGCGACTGGCAAGGGGCGCCGACGCGGCTGGCGGCCCGGGTCTGTGGTTACGAGATCACCGCGGGCAGCCGGCCGGGCTTCGGGCGCATCAGTGGGGTGCGGCTGCAGGTCAGCGGGGTGTGTGCGGGCAGACAGGTGATCGGCCGAGCGCGAGCCGGGTGAGTCGGTGACCCCCTCGTCTGGTTCCCGGGTATTGGCGATCTGGTGCATGGACTGGCCCGCGGTCGCAGCGGCGGCGGCAGCGGGCCGATCCGCGACGGCCCCGGTCGCGGTCACTTTGGCCAATCGGGTGATCGCCTGCTCGTCGGCCGCCCGTGCGGCGGGGGTGCGGCGAGGGCTGCGACGCCGCGAGGCCGCGGCCCGTTGCCCGCAACTGCACGTCGCGACCGCCGACGCCGACCGCGACGCCCGCTTCTTCGAAGGGGTGATCGCGGCGGTGGACGATCTAGTGCCCCGCGCCGAGGTGCTACGGCCCGGGCTCTTGGTGTTGCCGGTGCGCGGCGCGGCCCGCTATTTCGGGTCCGAGGCTCATGCCGCCGAGCGGCTGATCGACGCGGTGGCCGCGGCCGGCGCCGAGTGTCAGGCCGGTATCGCCGACCGGTTGTCCACCGCGGTCTTCGCCGCGCGTGCGGGCCGGATCGTCGAGCCGGGCGGCGATGCGAGGTTCCTGTCGGTGCTGTCGATCCGACAGCTGGCCACCGAGCCGAGCCTGGCCGGGCCGGGCCGAGAAGAGCTGACAGATCTGTTGTGGCGGATGGGGATTCGCACCATTGGACAGTTCGCCGCACTGTCTCGTACCGACGTGGCCTCCAGGTTCGGCGCCGACGGGGTGACCGCGCACCGATTCGCGCGCGGCGAACCCGAACGAGGACCGTCCGGGCGTGAGCCGCCGGCCGAACTCGAAGCCGTCCTGGAATGCGATCCGCCGATCGACCGGGTCGATGCCGCGGCGTTCGCCGGACGCTCGCTGGCCAGCACGTTGCATCAGACCCTGATGGCCGCCGGAGTGGGCTGCACCCGGCTGGCCATTCACGCCGTCACCGCCAACGGTGAAGAGCGCAGCCGGGTGTGGCGGTGCGCCGAGCCGTTGACCGAGGACGCCACTGCCGACCGGGTGCGCTGGCAGCTGGACGGGTGGTTGAGCAATCGGACCGCGCAGGACCGACCAACGGCTCCGATGACGCTATTGCGGCTGCAGGCGGTGGAGGTGGTGTCCGCCGAGGCGCTGCAGTTGCCGTTATGGGGTGGTCTCGGTGAGGAGGACCGGCTGCGTGCCCGTCGGGCGCTGGTGCGGGTGCAGGGCTTGCTCGGCCCGGAGGCGGTGCGGGTTCCGGTGCTGTCCGGCGGTCGTGGGCCGGCCGAACGCATCACACTGACCCCGCTGGGCGACGAGCCGGTGCCGGACGCCGACCCGGGATTACCGTGGCCCGGCCAACTGCCCGAGCCGTCGCCGGCGGTGTTGCTCGACGACCCGGTGGAATTACTTGATGCCCAAGGAAATCCGATACGGGTGACCAGCCGGGGGATGTTCTCGGCCGACCCCGCCCGTCTGACCGTCCGCGATCGAGACGAGCGGCTGTGCTGGTGGGCCGGACCTTGGCCGGTCGACGAGCGGTGGTGGGATACCGATCTGGCGTCGACTGGTTCGGGGGGGCGCACCGCCCGCGCCCAGGTCTTGCTGGAGGACGAGCGAGCGTTTCTGCTGTGCTACCGCCAGCGCCGCTGGTATCTCGAGGGAAGCTACGAGTA
>DASZLQ010000079.1:0-8567 GCA_035552295.1 Mycobacterium sp.
ACGGGGTTCGCGACGGGCTGATCCGCGACGCCAACAACTACGAGACCCAAGAGCAGGCCTCGCAGCAGATCCTCAGCCACTAGCCGCATAAACCGCGGCTGCGTACCCTTTCATTCGTTAGGAGAACACCGATATGACGATTAATTACCAGTTCGGCGATGTCGACTCCCACGGCGCGCTCATTCGCGCGCAGGCCGCATCGCTGGAGCAAGAGCACCAGGCCATCGTTCGCGATGTGCTGGCTGCCGGTGACTTCTGGGGAGGCGCCGGTTCGGTGGCCTGCCAGGAGTTCATCACCCAGTTGGGTCGTAACTTCCAGGTGATTTACGAGCAGGCCAACGCCCACGGGCAGAAGGTGCAAACCGCCGGCAGCAACATGGCCAGCACCGACAGCGCCGTCGGCTCCAGCTGGGCCTAACCCCGACTTCAGGCGCGGCAGCACACCACATATCGGTGTGCTGCCGCGTCCTGCGGTTACCAAGCACGTCGACTTTCGAGGTATTGATGGATTCACAGACCACCCGCACCGACATCACCGTCAACGTTGACGGCTTCTGGATGCTCCAGGCGCTGCTGGACATTCGGCATGTGGCGCCGGAATTGCGGTGCCGGCCTTACGTGTCTACCGACTCGAGCGACTGGCTCAACGAACACCCCGGGATGGCGGTGATGCGTGAGCAGGGCATTGTCGTCGGCCAGCTGAACGAGGTACAGGAGCAGGTGGCCGCTCGAATGCGAGTGCTCGCCGCACCGGACCTCGAGGTCATCGCTTTGCTATCGCGGGGCAAGCTGCAATACGGCGTCGTCGACGACGACGAGAACCAGGCGCCCGGCTCCCGCGATATCCCTGACAACGAGTTCCGCGTGGTACTGGCCCGGCGCGGTCAGCACTGGGTATCGGCGGTTCGGGTTGGTAACGACCTCACAGTCGACGACGTCACGGTCGCCGACAGCGCCTCGATCGCGTCACTTGTGCTGGACGGCCTCGAGTCGATCCATCATGCGGAGCCCGCGGCGATCAACGCGGTCAACGTGCCGCTGGAGGAGATGCTGGAAGTAACGAAGTCATGGCAAGAGTCGGGCTTCAACGTATTCTCCGGCGGAGATCTACGGCGAATGGGCATCAGCGCTGCCACCGTGGCCGCGCTGGGGCAGGCGCTTTCGGACCCGGCGGCCGAGGTCGCGGTGTATGCACGCCAATACCGGGACGACGCCAAGGGCCCAAGCGCCTCAGTGCTGTCGCTAAAAGACGGTTCGGGCGGCCGCATCGCGCTTTACCAACAGGCGCGAACCGCGGGTTCAGGGGAGGCGTGGTTGGCCATCTGCCCAGCGACCCCGCAATTGGTGCAGGTCGGTATAAAAACCGTCCTGGATACGCTGCCTTACGGTGAGTGGAAAACCCACCGCAGGGTCTGAACTCGGTTGCGAAACATATTGTTTACCAACGTTTTTGCCCACAACGTGCGGGCGAGATGCAAACACGGCATACTTCTGGTGAATCATTTGCAATGATTCACCAGCAAAGCCACAACAACTAATAGTCGCGAGGGCGAGACAGATGAAATCCGAATTAGTTGAGCTGCACATCCTCAGGCCCCACGGCGCCACGGTGAGCAGGTCGGCAGCAGCCCCCGCGCGGCTAGACGCACGGGTTTACACATTCACCACGCTAGGGGGTGCGCAGCGATGACTGCGGTAACTGCGGTAGTTGAAGCGCCACAGCCCGATATCGAGGGAATCTCACAGCCCCGGGCTGTCGTGGTCGGCATCATGGCCGGCGAGGGTGTCCAGATCGGCGTTCTGCTCGATGCCAATGCGCCCGTCTCGGTGATGACCGACCCGCTGCTGAAAGTAGTCAACAGCCGGCTCCGTGAGCTCGGCGAGGCGCCGCTGGAAGCCACAGGCCGAGGCAAGTGGGCACTGTGCCTGGTTGACGGCACGCCCTTGCGGGCCACCCAATCGCTCACCGAGCAACACATCTACGACGGCGACCGCCTGTGGATTCGGTTCATCGTCGACACCGAGAAGCGATCGCAAGTCGTCGAACACATCTCCACCGCCGTTTCGCAAAACCTCAGCAAGCGCTTCGCCGCGATCGACCCCGTCGTTGCGATTCAGGTTGGCGCCTCGATGGTGGCGATCGGCGTGACCGCAGGGGCGGCCTTGCTGGGCTGGTGGCGCTTCCACCACAACTCGTGGCTGACCACCATCTATGCCGCGGTGATCGCCGCGGGGGTGTTGGGCGTGTCCATGCTGCTGCTGATGCGGGCCCAAACCGAGCAGGATCGGCGCGTGGGCGACATCATGCTGTTGAGCGGAGTAGCGCCGTTGGCAGTCGCCGCGGCAGCAGCGCCACCTGGCGGAGTGGGTTCCCCGCATGCGGTGTTGGGCTTCGGGGTGCTCACCATCGCCGCGATGCTGGCCCTGCGTTTCACCGGGCGCCGGCTCGGGACCTACACCGCGATCATTACGGCAAGTGGGATTGCGGCGATCGCGGCCCTGGCGCGGATGGTCGCGATGAGCAGTGCGGTGACACTGTTCAGCTGCGTGGTGCTGGTCTGCGTGCTCGCCTACCACAGTGCACCAGCGATGTCGCGTCGGCTGGCCGGCATCCGGCTGCCGGTGTTCCCGTCGGCCACCAGCCGGTGGGTTTTTGAGGCTCGACCCGACCTGCCCACCACTGTGGTGCGTTCCGGCGGTGGTCCTCCGGTCTTGGAAGGGCCCGCGTCGGTCCGCGATGTGCTGCTGCAGGCAGAACGCGCCCGGTCGTTCTTGACGGGTCTGCTGATAGGGCTGGGCGTGCTGATGGTGGTTTCGCTGGCCGCACTGTCCGATCCGCACACCGGGCAACGCTGGCTGCCACTGTTGCTCGCCGGCTTCAGCGCTGGGTTCCTGATGCTTCGCGGGCGCTCGTACGTCGACCGCTGGCAGGCGATCACCTTCGCCGCGACGTCCGTGCTGATCGTCGGCGCGGTCGTGGTGCGGTACGCGCTGGTGTTGCACTCGCCGCTGTCGGTGTCGATTTGCACCGGGATCTTGGTTCTGCTGCCGGCAGCGGGTCTGACGGCCGCGGCGGTAGTGCCCAACACCATCTACAGCCCGCTGTTCCGCAAGTTCGTGGAATGGATCGAATACCTCTGCCTGATGCCGATTTTCCCGTTGGCATTGTGGTTGATGAATGCCTATGCAGCGATCCGCTACCGGTAGCAGGAAGATGTGGCGTGGTCGCGTGTCCCGCGCGACCGTCGCCGCCCTCCTGCTCACCTCAGGCGCGTTAGCCGGTTTGCCGCCGGCGTACGCAATTTCGCCTCCGACAGTCGATCCGGCCGCCGTTCCGCCCGATGGTCCGCCCGGACCGCCGGCGCCGATGAAGCAGAACTCGTACTGCACCGAGGTTGGAGTGTTGCCCGGCACTGATTTTCGGTCGCAGCCGAAGTACATGGACATGCTGAACATGCAGGAGGCGTGGCAGTTCGGCCGTGGTGCGGGGGTGAAAGTCGCCGTCATCGACACGGGCGTGAACCCGCACTCCCGGTTTCAGCACCTGATCCCCGGCGGCGACTACGTCATGGGGGGCGACGGATTGTCGGACTGCGACGTCCACGGCACGATCGTGGCGTCGATGATCGGCGCGGCGCCCGCCAGCGGCGCAACACCGCCGCCGGCGGCACCGCGCAAGCCTGTCACCATTCCGACCACCGAACCGCCCCCGAAAGCACCACCGCCGCAGACTGTCACCTTGTCACCGTTACCGCAGACCGTGACGATGGTTCCCCCGTCGCCCCCGTCGTCGGAAGCGCCTCCTCAACCGGGGCCCTTCGGATTACCCGGATTCCCCGGAGCGCCGCAACCGCCAGCACCGCCAGCACCGCCAGCACCGCCGGCACCGCCAGCACCCGGTCAGGCCCCGGCGCCCGGACCCGGTCAGGGTCCGGCGCCCGGACCCGGTCAGGCCCCGTCAGCCAATCGTGGCGCGCAAGGCACGGTGACCATACCCAGCTACTCCGGCGGCGCGCAGGTAATCCGCGTCGACAACCCGATCAACCCGCGTCCACTCGACCCGCCGAAGGCACCGCCACCACCACCGCCCGCACCAGGCCGGGCAGCGGCGCCCGACGCATATAGCGGAGTCGCCCCCGATGTCGACCTCATTTCGATCCGCCAGTCCAGCCAGGCCTTCGGTCTCAAGGATGCCTACACGGGTGACGAGGATCCGCAGACACGGGCGAAGATCGACAACATCGAGACGATGGCACGGGCCATCGTGCATGCCGCCAACATGGGTGCCCAGATAATCAACATCTCCGATGTGACCTGCATGAGTGCGCGCAACATCATCGACCAGCGCAGCCTGGGTGCTGCGGTCCGTTACGCGGCGGTCGATAAGAACGCCGTCATCGTGGCGGCGGCCGGCGACAGCAGCAAGAAAGACTGCAAGCAGAACCCGATCTTCGATCCGTTGCAACCGAGGGATCCCCGCAACTGGAACGCCGTCAACACCGTGGTAACGCCTTCCTGGTTCAGCGACTATGTGCTGACGGTCGGTGCGGTGGACCCAGAAGGACGGCCGCTGACCCAAGGCGGTCAAGGCCAAGGCGCTACGAGCATCGCCGGACCGTGGGTGGGCATCGCCGCGCCCGGAACCGACATCATCGGGCTATCGCCCCGGGATGACGGCCTGATCAATGCGATTGACGGCCCGGACAACACGCTGCTGGTTCCGGCCGGCACCAGCTTCTCGGCCGCAATCGTGTCCGGGGTGGCTGCGCTGGTCCGCGCCAGGTTCCCCCAGCTATCGGCGTACCAGGTCATCAACCGGTTGACCCGCACCGCCAGGGGGCCTGCTCGCGGCGTGGATAACCAGGTCGGCTACGGCGTGGTTGACCCGGTGGCGGCACTGACCTGGGATGTACCAGAAGGCCCAGCAAAGCCGCCGCAGCAATTGTCAGCACCGCTGACAGTGCCTAAGCCGGCCCCGCACCGCGATATGGTGCCGGTGTGGGTGGCTGCCGGGGGACTGACCGGGGCATTACTGATCGGCGGCGCAATATTTGGCATGGCGACGATGATGAAGCGACGGAAGCAGCAATGAGGGCGGGGCGGCGATAGCAATGAAAGCTCAGCGCAGGTTCGGGTTGTCGTTGTCGTGGCTGCGGGTCACCGCGGTGTTTTTACTCGACATTGTGATCTTGCTGGTGGCCAGCCACTGCCCACAGTCCTGGCAGGGCGAGCACCGTATCGCCTTTTGGGTAGGTGTTGGCCTCGCGGCGATTGTCACGCTGCTGTCGCTGGTCACCCATCACGGCCTCACGCTGACATCGGGATTGGCCACGTGGCTGTGGGATTGGTCCGCCGATCCAGGCACCGCGCTGGCTGCGGGCTGCACGCCCGCGGTCGACTACCAGCGTAAATACGGACGCGACACGGTCGGGGTACGCGAGTACGCAGGCCGTCTGGTGACCGTGATCGCCGTCGACGGCGGTGAGGACGACGCTCTGGGGCGCCACCGCCATCGGACGACGGGGTCGGCCCCCACCTTGCTGGTGCACGCGGTCGCCGGCGGGCTGCACCAGTTCGACATCCACCTCGATGGCATCGACATCGTCTCGGTGAAGATACGCCGTGGTGGCAATGCCGCCGAGTTGTCAAAGCTTGACGACTGGGGGCCCGAAGAGTGGGAGATGGTGGGCGATCAGCCCGCTTCGTATCTGCGCCGCACCTGGCTGGTTCTGCGGATGAACCCACAGCGCAACGTTGCCGCCGTGGCGGCCCGCGATTCGTTGGCTTCGACGTTGGTCGCGGCCACCGAGCGGCTCGCCCAAGACCTGGATGGACAAAGCTGCGCGGCCCGACCGTTGACCGCCGACGAGCTCGGCGAGGTCGACAAGGCTGTGCTGGCCGATCTCGAACCGACCTGGAGCCGCCCGGGGTGGCGCTACCTCAAGCATTTCAACGGGTTCGCGACCAGTTTCTGGTTGACCCCGTCAGACATCACCACCGAGACAGCGGATGACCTGTGGCAGCCGGACACCGAGGCGACCGTGGCGACGATCCGGCTCACCACCCTGGGCGGCCGTCCGCTGGTGTCGGCGTGGGTGCGCTACCACAGCGACAAGCGGACCCCCAAAGGGTTGCCAAACGGACTCAATCGGCTCACTGGCCGCCAACTGGCAGCGGTGCGCGCCAGCCTGCCTGCCCCGACTACCCGGCCCTTACTGGTGGTACCCACCCGCGGACTGGTCGAGGACGATGAGTTAGTCCTGCCGCTGGCTGAGGTGCGAGAAAATGCTGCGGCCTTGCCTGCAGCGCAATGAGTCGTCCGCAATCAACCGCCGAAGACGCCCGGAACGCGATGGTCGCCGGACTATTGGCGTCCGGCATCTCTGTCAATGGGCTACAGCCCAGCCACAATCCCCAAGTGGCATCGCAAATGTTCACCACGGCGTCCACCATTGATCCGAGCATGTGCGATGCATGGCTGGCACGGGTGCTGGCAGGTGAGCAAGGCATCGAGGTGCTCGCAGGCGCGTGGGCATCTATCAGGACGTTCGGGTGGGAGATCCGCCGCCTCGGGGTCACCGAATTGCAGTTTCGTCCCGAAGTCTCTGACGGGTTGTTTCTGCGACTGGCGGTCACCAGCGTGGAGTCGCTCGCGTGTGCCTACGCCGCGGCGCTCGCCCAGGCGAAACGCTACGAAGAGGCCGCGAAACTGCTCGATGGTGTCGAGCCCAGACATCCTTTCGACGAAGAGCTGGTCACCTACGTGCGCGGCGTGCTGTACTTCCGCACCGGACGGTGGCCGGACGTGCTCATTCAATTTCCCGAGGGGAAGGTCTGGCGCAACCCCGAGCTGAAAGCCGCGGGCGCGGCGATGGCCACCACGGCTCTGGCGTCGCTAGGGGTCTTCGAGGAGGCCGTGCGGCGCGGCCAGGGAGCCATCGAGGCGGACCGCGTGCCGGGCGCGGCGAACGTCGCCTTGTACACCCAGGGCATGTGCTTGCGGCACCTCGGTCGCGAGGAGGAGGCCGTCGAGCTGTTGCGCCGGGTGTATTCGCGGGATCCAAAATTCACCCCGGCCCGTGAAGCGTTGGACAACCCCGACTACCGGCTGATACTCACCGACCCCGAAACGATCGAGGCGCGCACCGACCCATGGGATCCGGATAGCGCACCGACCCGCGCCCAGACCGAGGCCGCTCGTCACGCCGAGGCTGCGGCCAAGTATCTGGCCGAAGGGGACGCCGAGCTCAACGCGATGCTGGGCATGGAAAAGGCCAAACGGGAAATCAAACTCATCAAGTCGACGACCAAGGTGAACTTGGCCCGAGCCAAGATGGGGCTTCCCGTGCCGGTGACCTCGCGCCACACCTTGTTGCTGGGGCCGCCGGGGACCGGTAAGACGTCGGTAGCGCGGGCTTTCGCCAAGCAGCTGTGCGGGCTGACCGTGCTGCGCAAGCCGCTCGTGGTGGAGACCAGCCGCACCAAGCTGTTGGGCCGGTACATGGCCGACGCGGAGAAGAACACCGAGGAGATGCTCCAAGGCGCATTGGGAGGTGCGGTCTTCTTCGACGAGATGCACACCCTGCACGAGCGCGGTTACCACCAAGGCGACCCCTACGGCAACGCGATCATCAACACGCTGCTGCTGTACATGGAGAATCACCGCGACGAGCTCGTCGTGTTCGGTGCGGGTTACGCCAAGGCGATGGACAAGATGCTTGAGGTGAATCAGGGTCTGCGACGGCGCTTTTCGACCGTGATCGAATTCTTCAGCTACACCCCGGACGAACTGGTCGCGCTGACCAAACTGATGGGGCGGGAGAACGAAGACCTTATCACCGACGAGTCGGCTCACGCGTTGTTGCCGTCGTACACCAAGTTCTACCTCGACGAAAACTACTCGGAAGACGGGGATTTGATTCGCGGTATCGATACGCTCGGCAATGCCGGCTTCGTGCGCAATGTGGTGGAAAAGGCCCGCGACCACCGTAGTTTCCGCCTGGACGACCAGGACCTCGACGCGGTGCTAGCCAGCGACACCACCGAATTCAGCGAGCGTGACCTGCTCCGGTTCAAGGAGCTCAGCAGCGAGGACCTGGCCGGGGGCCTCAGCGCGGCGGTGGCCGAGAAGAAGTCGAGCTAGCGATTTTCCGCGGCGCTGATGACGGCGCTGTCACTCAGGTGTGTCGGCTGACCGTTGTCGCTGGGGACTTCCTCCATCGCGGCACTGCAAAACGGATTCCGCGTGACCGTGATGCCACGGCGACCGGCCGCCGGATGGCAATGGCGCATTTCTACATGCGTTTCTGACGGCTGCATGTAGGACGAGTGAATTCCTGAAATTGGCTGGCAGCTCAGTTGACTCGCCTCGCTCGGGGTGCCACGATGGCTCTGTATGCACCTCGCTAGGTGAGGCGTCTGCACGGATATAGGCCACTGACCTCGAACGTCGAGAGACGCCCAGGGTCAGGACAGCTCTTCCCGGCTTAAGGGTTGAGCCCAAGTGGCTTCCGGTTCGATCCAGCCGGATACGCCGTGTGGTGCCGAAGCTCTGACGAGAGGGGTGC
>DASZLQ010000080.1:0-2653 GCA_035552295.1 Mycobacterium sp.
GACTGCGGCCCCTTCGAGGAGGAGACATGCAGTCGGTACTGCTGGGGCTCGCGGCCTTGGCCTGTCCTGTCGGGATGGGACTGATGATGTGGCTGATGATGCGCGGGCACGGGCAGGGCGCAACGTCGGCCGGGGGCGCGACGAGCCAACAGGTTGACGAGCTGCGCGCGGAGATCGAGAGACTTAAGGCCGAGCGGTCGCCGGAGCATCGGCCGGAGGGACAATGACGTCTACCTGGCTAGCGGCGGTGGTCGCGCTAGTCGCGATCGGCTTGACCTATTTCATTTGTGTAAGGCCCCACCTGTCAGGCCGCGCACGGGCCACTGAGTCGCAAAGTGAGAACCAGGCCGTCGCTCGCCAGCTGGCCGATCTGCGTGACGAGTTGCGAGCCCTGCGGGCTCAGCATGGGTTGGCCGGGTCGCCAACACTGCCGCATGGCGCTGCACTGTCTAAGTACACAGATAGCAGCTAGCGGACCGGCGGGAGGGCCGTTGCCGAGACGCCGACTCAGGCTGGCCGTGATCGGATCGATCGCGGCGGTCGTGACCGTCGCAGCGGGCTGCGGCGGTCAAAAGGACGTCGCGCCGGGCGGTGCGTTCGACTTCGTCTCACCTGGCGGCGAGGTAGATATCCTCTACGATCCGCCCGGCTCGCGCGGCGCCATCGGTGATCTGACCGGACCTGACCTGTTGACCGACAAGCCCATTCACGCATCGGATTACACCGGGAAAATCATGGTGATCAACGTCTGGGGTTCGTGGTGCGCCCCATGCCGCACCGAGACGCCCGAACTCGAGAAGGTGTTCGTCGCCACCCAGTCGCTCGGGGTGCAGTTCATCGGGATCGATGTACGCGACGCCCGGCAAGCGGCGCAAGACTTCGTAGCCGACCGTCACGTCACGTATCCCTCAATCTTCGACCCATCGATGCGCAGCATGATTGTCCTTGGCAGCCACTACCCCACCAGTGTGGTTCCAACCACTATGGCGCTCGACCGCCACCACCGGGTCGCGGCGGTCTTCTTGCGGGCGCTGCTGGCTGACGACCTAACACCGCTCATCCAACGCCTCGCGACCGAGCCATGAGCACGACCTCCATGAAATGAGGCTCACAAATGTCGAAAAGCAAGCCAGGCACTGGGTCAAACCGTGCGCGCAGGCGAACGGGGTCCAGCATCGCCGCGCGGAAGGCCGTCGCGCGGGCGCGTGGGGGGCGCGGTGGAGGATGGGTGTGGATCGTCGTAGCAGGAATTGTCGCGCTGATAGCCGTTCTTATCGTCACGAAATCGGTTCGTTCTCAACATGATCAAGCAGTTCCTCCCCAGCTGAGTAACCCGCCAGCCACCACTGCGGTCGGCCGCGAGACACTTCCGCCGTGGAGTGCTCCGACGGATGCAGCAGCCGCGATGCGCGCGGCCGGGCTGCCGATGCTCAGCCGCGAGGGCACTGTCGAACACATTCATGCCCACCTCGACGTGCGCGTCGACGGGCAACCCGTTGAGGTCCCAGCGATGATCGGCATCGACCGTCGGGGAATCAGCCCCGTGCACACGCACGACTCGACAGGAGTGATTCATATCGAATCGCCCGTGAAGCAAACGTTTACCCTCGGCGAGTTCTTCACGGAATGGGACGTCGGCCTGTCCACCGACAGCATCGGCGGGCTGCGGGCCGGTGACGGAAAGACGCTGCGGGGCTTCCTTAATGGCAATCCCATCACCGGCAACCCTGCGGCCCTGCCCATGAACGCGCACGACGAAATCGTGCTGATCTACGGCACTGCCCAGCCCGGAGAATCCATACCAACCCATTACGACTTCGCGGCGGGCCTGTAGCCCTGCGCCTCGGATACCAATTGGTGCGGCGACGGTCGAGACTAGATCGAGCGCTGGAGCATCACGTGACCGGTGTCGGCCAAAACCACTTGTACTGTGGCGATCTGGTCGACCGGCATCGAAACGCTGCCGGTGGGCGTCGCCGTATGGCCCGGGATCGCCACCCAAGTCGCCAGCCGGGTCTGGCTGCCGTCGCGACCCACCACGACCAACGCCACCGTATCGTGGGGGGCGTCCGGCGGAGCCAGGCACACGAACTTTAGCGCGATGTTTGTACCCCATTGTTGGCCGCTAAGCGACACCGTCGAGGCCAGCAGGGTCGTCCCGACCTGGTCCATCGGCAGCGCCGACACGGTCGCCTGCGGCGGCGATGTTGGGAAACCGCCGTGAACCCCGACCAGCACACCGATCGTCAGGATGGCGGCAGCGGCGGCCGAGCCCACCCAGGTCATCACGCGGGTTCGGACGCGGCGCGAACGCACCGCGGTCAGCAACGATGGCAGCAACTCCGGTGGCATCTCCGATGCTCCGGATGGGTGGTCTGCCTCGTTGATCGCGGCGATGTCATTGCGACCGAGCTGCGACAGCATCGCCGGAATGCCGCTGAGCTCGGCGACGGCCTGACGGCATTCCGGGCAGCCGGCCATGTGCGCCTCGAATTCGCGCCAATCGGTGGCGGACAGTGATCCCAAGACGTAGGCGGCATCCCACGTCGCGTGGCGGTGGTTGTCACCAGGCGGGCCGACTCCGCGTAACGATGTCATCATCACCCTCCATCCCCGGCCACTAGCGGGTATTCGAGATCGAAGGCCGCACGGA
>DASZLQ010000081.1:0-5680 GCA_035552295.1 Mycobacterium sp.
GGTATTGCGAACGGGCGGTCCGACAGACATGAGTTCGGCGGGGCGCCCGTTGGCGTCTGAGATGCCGGGAGCGCTCACCGTCCGCCAGTGCCGATCTCCCGGAGTGCAGGTGACCACCAGCGTCGCGTCGGCTAAGCCATAGCAGGGCCGTACCACACCGGGCCCACATCCGGCAGTCGACTCGAAAGCAGTTAAGACCTTGGGACGTACAACATCGGCGCCGACCAGCACGGCCCGCAGCGCGTCGAGGCGCTGGCCGCGCGATGCCAACGCCTTAGTCGCGGCGTGCATCCCGGCAGGAATGACCGGCCAGAATCCAACTCGGTGATCTGCCATTTGTTCGACCCATTGAGCCGGTGCCATGAGGAACTCTTCGGGGCTCCACAACAGCAACGGTGTGCCAAGCCATAAGGCAAGCAAGGTGCTGATAAGGCCCATGTCATGCGAGAGCGGTAGCCATGATCCGGCCACGTCATCTGGCTTGGCCGAGACGGCCGCTGCGATTATGTCCAGTTGGGCACGTATGGTGGACGCCAACAGCGTCTGTCTGGCGATTCGGCAAAGTTCCTGGCCGATCCGGCAAACGCCGGCTGCGCGTCAAGATCCCCGCATTGATCGAGGCGTCTACCGGTCGATTCACCGAGCATCACGCGTTCTTGGCCCGGGTTCACCTGGATCTGATCGACCAGCACACCGCAGCCATCGACGACATCACCACCCCGTATCGAGGAGACGATGGCGCCCTTTCGCGGGGTTTCGCGATCTGATCCGCACCATCCCAGGCCTCAGCAACCTCACTAGCAACATCATCGTCATCGCCGAGACGGTGCCGACATGACCCCCCGAGCAGGTTGGCACGGTGATGGGGGCGGCCGACCCGGAGCTGGCCGCGTTGATCGGGTGTGCGCGTTTGCCAGGCTGCGGCTGGGCGAGGTTAGCGCGCTGCGGGTCGGTGACGTTGATTTCCTGCGCCGGGAGCTAAATGTGCGCCGTCAGGTGCAGCGGAAGTCCGGTAACCGGCAAATGGATCTTCGGCCGCCTAAGTACGGCTCCGAGCGCACCGTCTGCATTCCGGACGGGTTGGTTGCGATCCTGGCCGAGCATGTGCGCCGGTTCCGACCGGGCACCGATCCGGACCGTTGGCTGTTCCCCGGTGGCGGAGATGAAAGCCAGCCGATCCATGTGGGCATGGTGTCCCGCGGCTGGGCGGCGGCTCGGGACTGGGCGGTATCAGCCACCGGCTGCATGATCTGCGCCACTTCTTTGCGTCCGGTTTGATCGCGGCCGGCTGCGATGTGGTGACGGTGCAGCGGGCGTTTGGGGCACGCGTCGGCCACCACCACCTTGGCCACCTATAGCCACCTGTGGCCGGACGCTAACGACCGGACCCGCCGGGCCGCGGGTGAGCTGTTGGAAGCTCGTTGGGCGCCTCTGCGTACGCTGTAGCCTTCGGGAAATTGTTTCCGCAGCCTGGGCCGTGTCGGGTGTGCCGTTGGCGGAATTCTCTTAGAATTCGCTTATAGACGTTCGTGCAGCGACTTTTTCGAGGCCGAAAGATGAGGTCTGAACAGACGTGACGGTTGAGCTGGCGCACCCGTCGACCGAGCCACTGGGGTCGCGGTCGCCGGCTGAACCTGCTCATCCACGCTGGTGGTTCGTCTCGACGACGCCGGGCCGCATCTTGACCATCGGTATCGTGCTGGCGGCGCTCGGCGTCTCCAGCGCCTTTGCCACCTCGACCACCATCAACCACCGGCAGCAAGTGCTGACCACGGTGCTCAACCACACCGAGCCGCTGTCGTTCGCCGCCGGACGGCTCTACACCACGCTGTCGGTGGCCGACGCCGCGGCGGCCACCGCGTTCATCGCCCAAGCTGAGCCCAGCCCCGTCCGGCAGCGCTACGAGCAGGCCATCACCGACGCCGCGGTGGCCGTGACCCGGGCGTCAAGTGGGCTGACCGATGAACCGCTGGTGCAATTGCTGGGCAAGCTCAACGCCGAACTGGCCGTCTACACCGGCTTGATCGAAATAGCCCGAACCAACAACCGGGAAGGCAACCCGGTCGGGTCGTCGTACCTGTCGGAGGCATCGGGGCTGATGCAGTCGACGATCCTGCCCGACGCGGCGCAGCTCTACCAGGCCACGTCGGAGCGGGTTGACACCGAAACCACCGCGTCGACTCACTTCCCGGCTCCGGTGATCCTCGTCGTCGCCACCACGGTGGTCTTCGGCGCGTTCTCGCATCGCTGGCTGGCCCGGGCCACCCGGCGCCGGATCAACCCAGGCCTGGTGGTGGGCGCGCTCGGTATCCTCGTCATGGTGGTGTGGGTCGGAACTGCGCTGACAATCTCGACGACCGCGAGTCGTAGCGCAAAAGACACTGCGGCAGAGTCACTCAAGACGGTGACCAATGTCGCGATCACCGCTCAGCAAGCGCGAGCCGACGAGACGCTGTCGCTGATCCGGCGCGGTGACGAAGACCGGCGCAAGCAGTCGTTTTATCAGCGGATCGATTCCATGCACTCCCAGCTCGACCAGTACATGTCGCGCAGCGATGCCGTGGACAAGCAGGATCTGCAGGGCGCCGATCAGCTCCTGCTCCGGTGGCGGCAGGCCAATGACCGGCTCAACGCCTACATCTCGGTGGGCAACTACCGGGCCGCGACCCAGGTCGCGCTGGGTACCGCCGAGGACGACTCCACCCCCGCCTTCGACACGCTCGAAGACGAGTTGGGCAAGGCCATGGACCAAAGCCGCATCCACCTGCGCAACGACGTCCTCAGCGCGCGCGGCGGGCTGTCCGGCGCGCAGGTCGGCGGCGTGGTGCTCAGCCTGGGCGCCGCCATCGCGGTCGCCCTGGGCCTGTGGCCCCGGCTGAAAGAGTATCGATAATGGTTCGCCTGGCCAGGGCCCGACGGGTGTGCAGCGTGCTCGCCGCCTCGATCGTGCTGGCGGGTTGCAGCCACACCGAATCGCTGACGGTGGCCACGGTGCCGACGCTGCCGCCACCCACTCCGGCCGGCATGGACCAACTGCCGCCGGAGCCCCCGCTGCCGCGGGATGACGCCAGCCAGAACTGCAACCCGACCGCGAGCCTGCGTCCGTTCCCCACCAAGGCCGAGGCCGACGCCGCGGTGGCCGACATCCGAGCCCGCGGCAGGTTGGTTGTCGGGCTCGACATCGGCAGCAACCTGTTCAGTTTCCGTGACCCGATCACCGGCGAGATCACCGGTTTCGACGTCGACATCGCCGGCGAGATCGCCCGCGACATCTTCGGCGCCCCGTCGCATGTCGAGTACCGAATCCTGTCGTCCGACGAGCGCGTCACCGCGCTGCAGCAGTCCGAGGTCGACGTCGTCGTCAAGACCATGACCATCACCTGCGAGCGGCGCCAGCTGGTGAATTTCTCCAGCGTCTACCTCGACGCCAACCAGCGCATCCTCGCGCCGCGTGACTCGCCGATCGCCAAGGTGGCCGACCTGTCGGGCAAGCGGGTCTGCGTGGCCAGGGGCACGACGTCGCTGCAGCGGATTCGGGAGATCGCGCCGCCGCCGGTCGTCGTGTCGGTGGTGAACTGGGCTGACTGCCTGGTGGCGATACAGCAGCGGGAGATCGACGCGGTCAGTACCGACGACTCGATCCTGGCCGGATTGGTTGAGGAAGACCCCTATTTGCACATCGTCGGACCGAACATGGCCACCCAGCCCTACGGCATCGGGATCAGCCTGAACAACACCGGACTGGTTCGATTCGTCAATGGCACGCTGGAACGGATCCGCAGAGATGGCACGTGGAACACGTTGTACCGCAAGTGGTTGACGGTGCTGGGCCCGGCGCCCGCCCCGCCCACGCCGAGGTATGTGGACTGATGGCCGAGCCCATGAAGAAAGCGGAAAAGAACCCCGAGGCTCCCGAACTGGCCGGCCAACCGGACACCGAGCAAGACGACATCAGTCCCGCGACCCAGCCGCCGGACACCCAGACCGGTAGGACGGCGACGGGACGGTTACAGGCCACCCAGGCGCTCTTCCGCCCCGACTTCGACGACGATGACGACGACTTGCCGCATATCTCGCTGGGCACCATGGACACCGAACCGCAAGAACGGATGACGGTCGCTACGCGGGTGCTACCACCGACCAGGCAGCTCGGCGGCGGGCTGGTCGAGATCCCCCGGGCGCGGGATACCGATCCGCTCGAGGCCCTGATGGCCAACCCGGTGGTGCCGGAATCCAAGCGGTTCTGCTGGAACTGCGGCAAGCCGGTCGGCCGGTCCGGCGATGACGGCAAGGGAGCATCTGAGGGCTGGTGCCCATCCTGTGGCAGCCCGTATACCTTCCTGCCCCAGCTGAATCCCGGAGACATCGTCGCCAATCAGTACGAGGTCAAGGGCTGTATCACACACGGCGGATTGGGCTGGGTCTATCTGGCAGTCGACCACAACGTCAACGACCGCCCGGTGGTGCTCAAAGGCCTGGTGCACTCCGGTGACGCCGAGGCGCAGGCAATCGCGATGGCCGAGCGGCAGTTCCTCGCCGAGGTGGTTCACCCCCAGATCGTGCAGATCTTCAACTTCGTCGAACATACCGACCGGCATGGCGATCCGGTCGGCTACATCGTCATGGAATACATCGGCGGGCACTCGCTCAAGGGGGGCCTCAAAGACGGGAAAGTCGAAAAACTGCCGGTCGCCGAGGCTGTTGCCTACCTGCTGGAAATCCTGCCCGCGCTGAGCTATCTGCATTCCATCGGCTTGGTCTACAACGACCTGAAGCCGGAGAACATCATGCTCACCGAAGAGCAGCTCAAGTTGATCGACTTGGGCGCGGTGTCGCGGGTCAATTCGTTCGGCTATCTCTACGGCACACCCGGGTTCCAGGCGCCAGAAATCGTGCGGACCGGTCCCACGGTGGCCACCGACATCTACACGGTGGGTCGCACGCTCGCAGCGCTCACGCTGAACCTGCGCACCCGCAATGGCCGCTACGTGGATGGGCTGCCGGAGGACGACCCGGCGCTGGCCACCTACGACTCGTTTGGCCGTCTGCTGCGCCGCGCCACCGACCCGGACCCCCGGCGCCGGTTTTCCACCGCCGCCGAGATGTCCGCGCAGTTGTTGGGCGTGTTGCGAGAGGTGGTCGCCCAGGACACCGGGGTGCCACGGCCCGGGCTGTCGACGGTCTTTTCTCCCAGCCGCTCGACATTCGGGGTGGACCTGCTGGTCGCGCACACCGACGTCTACCTGGACGGCCAGGTGCATTCGGAGAGGCTGACCGCCAGGGAGATCGTGACCGCCCTGCCGGTGCCGCTGGTCGATCCGACGGACGTCGCCGCCTCGGTGCTCCAGGCGACGGTGCTCTCCCAGCCGGTGCAGACGCTGGACTCGCTGCGCGCAGCCCGCCACGGTGCACTGGACGCCGAAGGCGCCGACGTGTCCGAGTCGACAGAGCTGCCGCTGATGGAAGTCCGCGCGCTGCTGGACCTCGGCGATGTGGCCAAGGCCACGCGCAAGATCGACGACCTGGCCGAGCGGGTCGCCTGGCGATGGCGGTTGGTCTGGTACCGGGCCGTCGCCGAGGTGCTCACCGGCGACTACGACTCTGCCATCAAGCATTTCACCGAGGTGCTGGACACCTTCCCCGGCGAGCTGGCGCCCAAACTGGCGCTGGCAGCCACCGC
>DASZLQ010000082.1:0-10802 GCA_035552295.1 Mycobacterium sp.
TGGCGCACCGCCGCCGCAGGCCTGGGGCGATCCGAAGCTGGTCGGCGAGCTGCTGGGCGATGCGGTCACCGATCTGGAGTTCGATCGCGACGAGATTTACACCCCTGCGCTCAGCCCGCAGCACTACCGCGCCAGTGTGGAACAGACGATCGCGCCGGTCGCAAGGGTCGTCGCGACGTCGGCCGAGGATCCGCAACGCCTGGCGGCGTTCCGAACAGAACTCGATGCGCTGATAGAGAAATGGTTCCACCACAACCGCGTCCGCCAGTCGTTCCTTATGACGCGGGCGCTCAAACGGTAGTGAGCACGGCGGGAAGCCGAGTATCTCGCTGTGATCCGGAAATAACCGCGCCTGTGAGACCTGGTCCGTCACCTCGTCAACCGCGTGCCCAACGACCGAAAGCGTGTGCACGTCCAACCCAACGCTCGTACCCTCAACACTCACCGGAGGCCTGCTGACGGCGAAGGTTTCTGTCGCGTCAGAGGTTTGGGCGTCAGATCACGGACGATCTCGTCGAGCAACGACCCGCCCGCCGTGCCGTTTTCGTTGGACGCATCCGCGTCGTGGACTACCTTGAGCATGGGCGTGCCTTCCCGAACCAGCGCGTCAACGCCGGCTCTTGATCAGACCTACTTGGACATCCAGATCATCCTCGGGAAAGTGCGCCCTTCACGTCACCAGGCCGAGGGCCATCCATAGGTTCTGATCATTGCTCCGGGAGGCACACGATGGGACACAAGGCACTATTGGAACTCGTGCTCGACTGCGAAGACCCAAAGCGGCTCGCCAAGTTCTGGCGCGTGGCGCTCGACTATCGCGACTACTACGCGGACGCGGATCTGGCTGTACTCGTTCCCAAAGAAGGGATCGCTTCACCGCTTTTACTTCAGCGGGTACCCGAGCCCAAAGCGGGTAAGAACCGCATGCACCTCGATATTGTGGTCCACGACGTCGAGGCCGAGGTCCATCGGCTGCAGGCACTCGGCGCTCGTCGTATCGACGACGGCGTGCAGAGCTTCGGGGGAACCCGATGGGTTCGAATGTCGCACCCCGAGCGGAATGAGTTCTGCGTCTCCACCGGCGTGGAGTGGTAAGGCTCTCGCGAGCGCGCGCAGAATGCCATCAATCCCTGGCGTGTCGCGTACAGACACGCACGCTCGGCGTCAAAGACCTAAGATCCGGCGCTTCTCGGCGTCGAACTCCGCTTCCGTCAATGCCCCGGAATCCCGCAGCGCCGCAAGCGTTTTGAGACGCTCGAGGCGCACGCCCTCGTCGCTGGGTTCCTCCGCGGCCGTGGGCGGCTCGTAGGGCGGTGGCGCCACTGTCGGCCCGACGACCGGAAAGTGGGGCGCCCCCGCCACGAAAGCCGCGGCCGCCTTGCGCCGGGTGCGGGCTAGCCACATACCGGACATGATCGAATCGACCAGGCCCACAACGAACATGGCCACGAAAACCCACACCAGGAAGCCGTAGGAACTGGAGTGGCCGAAGGCAAGTCGCGGGTCGATGAAGCCGTTGACTTTGCCGTCCGTGATGATGTTGTAGCTGCCGGCGGCGGGAATCCGAGCCACCCATACCCGCACATGCGCGTCATTGTTGACCGTCGTTGTGCTGCCGATGTTTTCCGTCACCACCGGTTGCGCCACTCCGTCGGGCGGCGAGATCGTGACCCCCAGCGGGGGCACCGGCAGGCCACCACCGTTGGGACTGCCGATCACCACGGTGTGCAGGCTGATGGTGACTTCACCGGCAGGCAGGTCCAGGCTGCTCGACCCCGGGATGGCGACTTCGCCGTAGGCGTTGTACTTGTCCAAAAAGAATGCGTTGAGCACCAGCGAGACGATGAAACCGCCCACCGCCACGACCATCATCACGATGGCGCCGGCCAGCGAAATCTTTGCGAGCCGTCTGCTACTCATTCAGGCAGTGTGTCACTGCGCGCCACGCGGTGCCAGCGAAACATCGCAATGGCGACAGCACCGCCAAGGATCGCGAACGACGTCACCGGCACCCAGTCACCCAGGCGTTGGTAGAGCGTGGCATTGGACTCCAACGGAACGCTAACGACGATCACACCCCGGAAGCCCGACGCGCACCACGCCAGCCGGCGGCCACGCGCGTCGAACGCCGAACTGTCCCCGGATAATCCGACGTGCACTGCCGGGCGGCCCACCTCGACGGCGTGCACCGCGGGCTGGGCGGCCAGCTGCTGCTGCGCCCAACTTCCCTGGAACGACGAGGTAGAACTCTGATACACCAGCAGCTCGGCACCGAGCTGCGCCTCGCGTCGGGCAAGGTCGGAGAAGGTTGCCTCGTAGCTGATCAACGGTCCGATGGAGAAGGCGCCGACGCGCAGCACCACCGGCCCGGTCCCCCGTTGCCGGTCCTCGGCGGCGGCCTTGCTGTGGCGGGTAATCCAGCCGAAAAGTGGTCGCAATGGCACATATTCGCCGAACGGCACCAGGCGGGTCTTCTGGTATGTGCCCAATGATCCGTGCTCTCCGATGAGCACCGCCGACTTGTAGATCCCCCCACTCGCGGCGGGCGCATCGACATTGACCAACAGATCCGCGCCGACCCGCCGGGACAATTCCGCGAGCCGGACCAGCAGCTGGGGATGGCTGGCGAGGTCTTGTCCCACGCTGCTTTCTCCCCAGACCACCAAGTCGGGTCGCTGGCCGGCGACCTCCGTGGTGAGCGCCTCACTGGCCGCCAGCCGGGCGTCGGAGTCGGCAATATCGCCGGGCTGCACCAGTGCCACTCGCAGCGTTGGACCGGCGACCGGTGCGGGCCCGAGCAGATACCAGGCCGGGCCCGCCGCCACACACGCCAGCGCGGCAGCCGCGGCGACGAGCCGACTCGTCACCGCCCGCTGCACGATCACGGCGGCAATCGCGGTATTGACCGCAACCAGAAGGAAACTCGTCAACCACACGCCGCCCAATGACGCCGACGCCAGCGTGACGGGCTGGTTGGATTGCGACGCGCCCAGCGATGCCCACGGACCACCCAGCCAGGGCAACGACCGCACCGCCTCGGCTGCCACCCACGCGCTGGGCAACACGACCATGGCGGCAACCGTGCGGCTTATCGTGGCGGGCACCGACAGCAGCCGATGCGCGAACCACCCCCACGGCAGCCATAGCGCGCCAAGCCCGATGGCCAGCAGCACCACCAGTGGACCGATGCTGGTCACCAGCCAGTACTGGTTGGTGAGCACAAACCCGCTAAGACCCCACCACGCCCGCACGGCCGCCGCCCACGGCGTCGGCGCCGCCCGCACCACCAACAGCAGTGGGACCACGCCGAACCAGGCCAGCCACCACCACGACGGCGCGGGAAAAGCGAGCGCGGGTAGCGCGCCGGCGACCAACGCGGCCGCCCAGCCGAGGGGGTTCGCTGACGGCGACACAAAGAGCACACTAGGACGGGGCGCATACCGAGTAAGGAGTGATACGCATGGCCAACGATCTCGTCGCCACCGTGCCCGATCTGTCGGGGAAACTGGCGATCATCACCGGAGCCAACAGCGGTCTGGGGTTCGGGCTGGCCAGGCGGCTGTCCGCGGCCGGCGCCGACGTTGTCATGGCGATCCGCAATCGCGCCAAGGGTGAGGCCGCGATCGAAAAAATCCGCGCAGCGGTTCCCGACGCCAAACTGACCATCAAACCCCTCGACCTGTCGTCGCTGGCCTCGGTCGGCGCGCTGGGCGAACAACTCAACGCCGAGGGCCGCCCGATCGACATTCTGATCAACAACGCCGGGGTCATGACGCCGCCGGAGCGCGACACCACCGAGGACGGCTTCGAATTGCAGTTCGGCAGTAACCATCTCGGGCACTTCGCGCTGACCGCGCATCTGCTGCCGCTGTTGCGCGCCGCCGAGCGCGCCCGCGTCGTCTCGCTGAGCAGCCTCGCGGCTCGCCAAAGCGGCAAGATCCACTTCGACGACCTGCAGTTCGAGAAGTCCTACGCGGCGATGTCGGCCTACGGCCAGTCGAAGCTGGCGGTGTTGATGTTCGCCCGCGAGCTGGACAAGCGCAGCCGCGCGGGCGGCTGGGGCATCGTGTCCAATGCCGCGCACCCCGGCCTGACCAAGACCAACCTGCAGGTCGCCGGTCCGTCGCATGGCCGCGAAAAGCCGGCGCTGATGGAGCGGTTGTACAAGTTGTCATGGCGTTTCACGCCGTTCCTTTGGCAAGATATCGACGACGGGATCCTGCCCGCCCTGTATGCGGCCGCGACGCCGCACGCCGAGGGCGGTGCGTTCTACGGGCCCAGCGGCTTTTATGAGGCCGCCGGCGGCGGTGTGGCGCTGGCCAAGGTGCCCGCAAATGCGAAGAATGACGACGACAGCCGAAGGCTGTGGGAGGTTTCCGAACAGCTCACCGGGGTCAGTTACCCGAAGTCGAACTGACAACTGGCACAGCGCTTTTCGCTGGACGGCGCGGTAAGACACCGGGCGCCGTCCGGGCCCATGCGGATTCCACGTGCCTCGCTGGTGCTGGTCACGCCCGAGGAATCGCGCTGCCGAGAGTTTCGAAACGCTGCACCGGGCAACCCTCAGCAGGGGAACGGTCGAGACTGCAACTCGGAAGGGGGTAGCCGCATGAGCGTGCAGGACGACAAAGGCGCTGATCAAGCAAACGGTCAGCAGTTAACTGAGAAACCAGAGCCCGACGAGGACGACAAGAAAAAAGCCGCCGAAATGATGACGGCCTACGAAGACCGGCCCACTCTGGTGCTGCCCGGTACCAGCGGAATGGTCTCGGGCACGGCGGTCAATGATTGGCTGGACGAGGAGGGCAACCCTCGAATCAACGAGGAAGCCGGCGACGACCAGGGCGAGGACGAGGACGCGGACGCCAAGAAAGAGCAGATCGAGAAGGACAAAGCCTGGAACGAGGAACTCCGGGACGCCGCAAAACAGGAGAACAAGGGCGAAAAGGGCTGAGCTAATCGCTCAGTAGCCCGCCCGCAGCGCAGCGCCGGTGGCGGCCGTCAGTTGCGGCCGCGGCGTCGTGACAACAGGGACGCGAAGATGCCCCGACAGCGTGGTGGTGACCGTCGGCATGTTCGCGCCACCGCCCACCAAAACCACCGCGACCAGATCACGAATTCCGTTGTGCGCCAAGGTTTCATCCACGACCGCTACCAAGTTGTTCAGCGAATCGCGGATCGCGTCGTCGAGTTCATTCCTGGTGAGCGGGATATCATCGCGCGCCCCCGGTAACTCGTCGGTCAGCGTGGTCACCGTGCTCGACGAGAGCCGCTCCTTGGCTCTTCGGCAGCCCGCCCGCAGCCGGCTCAGTGAGCCGATCGCCGACGACGGGTCAAATGGGTCCCCGGCCGGCAAGTTGGCCATGACGGCGGTCAGCACCGCCTGATCGATCAGGTCGCCGGAGAACTCGTGGTGCCGCACGGTCGCGGCCAGGGGGCGACGGTCGCCGGCGGCGTCCATCAACGTGATGTTGGTCCCGCTGCCGCCGAAATCGCAGACCACAACCGGTCCCCGTGCCGGTATGCCCGGGTTGGCCCGCACGGCGAATAAGGTCGCCGCGGCATCGGGGATCATCGTCGGCGGCCGCGCACCGTTTGACCATTCGGCCACCCCGCTCAACGCGGAGCCCAACGCATCCACCGCTTGGGATCCCCAGTGGGCGGGATACGTCACCGCGACGCTTTCGGGCAGGGTGCGTCCGCCGGTGGCGGCGTAGGCCAGGGCGCGCAACCCGTCGGCGAGCAATGCCTCGCTGCGGTGCATTGTGCCGTCGGCCGCCACGATTCCGACCGGGTCTCCGACCCGGTTCACGAAGTCGGTGATCACCAGGCCCGGCTCGTTCAGCCGGGGGTTTTCGGATGGGACGCCGACCTCCGGCGGGCGCTGGTGATACAGGGTCAGGACGGGCTTGCGGGTAAGGGCGTGGTCGGCGATGACGGCCGCCAGGTTGGTGGCACCAACAGACAAACCCAGCGCGGACCTAGCTCCTTCGGTCACCGGATGTTTCCGGCGCCCGCGATCAGCGGCAGGTCGAGCGGAGTGACCCAGCCGGGCCGCAAGTCGTTGACCGCCGGAACAGCGTTGAGGGCCCGCATCCCGGTCGCCAGGCATCCGGCCGTGGCCGGGTCCCGGCCCGAGCCATCGGTGAACCGGAACGCGGTCTCCTGGAAGATGCTCGGGGTCCCCTCGATATCCACCCGGTAGACGTCGTTGTCGTGGCCGGACGGCCAGTCGGGCGCGGCGTCGAGCCCGATGCGGTTGACGTGTTCGAGTTGGATGCGCGTCTCGCCCTGGTAGATCCCGTTGATGGTGAACCGGACGGCGGCAACATGCCCGGGCTTGATGACGCCCTTCACGGTGTTGCGTTCGGTCGGGGTCACCCACTTGTCCCACGTGGTGGTGATCTCGTCGAGCATGATGCCGGCGGCGTGCGCGATCATCGGGACGGTGGCCCCCCACGCGAAGATCAGCACGTCGCTGTTTTCCAGGATCGGGCTGAACTCGGGCTCACGGCCGATGCCCATCTCGCTTTCGTAGTCGCCCTCATAGTTCGTGTAGTCCAGCAGCTCCGAAGCCCGGACCCGGCGCACCTCCGAGCACAGGCCCATCAGCGTCATGGGGAACAGGTCGTTGGCGAATCCCGGATCGATGCCGGTGGTGAAGCAGGACGACTCGCCCAGCTCGCAGGCTTCGGTGATGGGCGCGATCCAGTTCGGCGGGTTGAGGTGCATCGTCGGCCAGACCCACGGTGTCATCGCCGTCGAGCACACGTCGATGCCGGCCCGCAGGAAGCGGGTGATCAGCGAGATGTTGTCCTTGGCGTGCATCGCCGTCGGGCCGTAGTGCACCAACGCGTCGGGCTCCAGCGCGATCAGGGCGTCGACGTCGTCGGTGGCGAGAATGCCCACCGGCTCGGGTAACCCGCAGATGTCGCCGACGTCTCGCCCGACCTTGTCCGGATTGCTGACGCCGACGCCCACCAATTCGAACAGCGGATGCTTGACGATCTCTGCGATCACCATCCTGCCGACGAAGCCAGTGCCCCAAACCACAACACGCTTCGAACCGAGTTCCGCCATGCTCACCTTCCGATCGTCAGCCCCCGGTTCACCCTAAGCACCGGCGGCAGCGGCATCTAGACCTAGCGTCGTGCGTGGTACACGATGACATGCATGACGAAGCATCTCCGCGGACCGTCGCTCCTGTTCGCCATCGGGATCGGGGTCGCGAACGCGTGCGGCGTGGCTAACGCCATACCTCAGAATCCGCAGGTCCGCTACGAGGTGAGCGGCCCCGCCGTCGCCGAACTCATCTCCTACCAAACCGACACGGGTCAGCAGCACCAAGTGAATGCGACACTGCCGTGGTCGACGCAGTTCACTGCGTTCGGCGGCCAGGTATTCGTCCTCAGCGCACAAGGGCCGGGCCCCCTGACCTGCAAGATTCTGCTCAACGGCACTGAGGTGACCAATGCAACGGCGACGACGGGCACGCCCGCCAGAACCGTCTGTTCGCACTGACGACGGTTTAGGCTCGCCAGTGTCACCTCTTCAACGGCGAAGGAGGGCCTAGGTGAGCCTCAAGACGGGTCCGAAAAAGGGCTTAGCGACGCGACAGAACGGGACACCACCGCCTGACATTCCGCTCGCCGATATTCACCTCGAGTCGCTCGACTTCTGGGCCCTCAACGACAAGATTCGCGACGGCGCTTTCGCCACCTTGCGCCGGGAGGCCCCAATCTCGTTCTGGCCCGCGATCGAGATGGAAGGGTTCGAGGCGGGCAGCGGGTATTGGGCCCTGACCAAACTCGACGACGTTCACTACGCCAGCCGTCATCCCGAGATCTTCAGCTCAAGCCCCAACATCACGATCAACGACAATGCGCCGGAGATTGCCGAATACTTCGGTTCGATGATCGTGCTCGACGATCCGCGACACCAGCGGCTGCGCTCGATCGTCAGCAGGGCGTTCACCCCGAAAGTGGTGGCCCGCATCGAGGCGTCGGTACGCGAGCGGGCGCACCGGTTGGTCGCCTCGCTGATCGCCAATCATCCTGACGGGGAAGCGGACCTGGTCAGCGAGCTCGCCGGCCCGCTCCCGTTGCAGATCATCTGCGACATGATGGGGATTCCCGAAGAGGACCATCAGCGGATATTCCACTGGACCAACGTGATTCTCGGGTTCGGTGACCCCGACCTAACGACCGATTTCGAAGAGTTCCTTCGGGTTTCGATGGACATCGGCGCCTACGCCACCGCGCTGGCCGAGGACCGTCGCGTCAATCACCACGATGATCTGACCACGAGCATGGTGGAAGCCGAAGTCGACGGCGACCGGTTGTCATCGTCGGAGATCGCGTCCTTCTTCATCCTGCTGGTGGTGGCCGGTAACGAGACCACCCGCAATGCGATCAGCCACGGCGTCCTGGCCCTGTCGCGGTATCCCGAGCAACGGGAAAAGTGGTGGTCGGACTTCAATGCTCTGACACCCACCGCGGTCGAGGAGATCGTGCGGTGGGCCTCCCCGGTGGTCTACATGCGACGCACGCTGACCCAGGACATTGAGCTGAGCGGCACCAAGATGGCGGCCGGCGACAAGGTCGCGCTGTGGTACAACTCGGCGAACCGCGACGAGTCAAAGTTCGCCAATCCGTGGGCTTTCGACGTCACACGTAACCCCAATCCGCATCTCGGCTTCGGCGGCGGGGGCGCCCATTTCTGCCTCGGCGCCAACCTGGCCCGTCGGGAGATCCGAGTCTTGTTCGAGGAATTGCGCCGCGAAATACCCGACATCGTCGCGACGGAGGAGCCCGCAGGATTGCTGTCGCAATTCATTCATGGCATCAAGAGCCTGCCGGTCGCCTGGACTCCCCCGCGGGGTTAGCCGCAGCCCGAGGGCATGTTGCACTTTCGAATTTGATAGCGCATGCGCTATCAAATTCCAGGACAGCCCCAGGTTTACGCTAACCAGCGTGACCATTCCCGCGTTTCCTCCTCCCGAGGTGCTGGCCGCCCGCCAGAAACTCGTGCTCGACCACTTCCACGACGAGGTCCGCCAGGCTTGGGACGACGTGCTGTCTACCTTCCCGCACCCCCGCTACGAGCTGATCCCGCAGATGGTCGTGCACGACGGCGACGAGGCGGTGCGCGGCTACTACAACTACACCCGCACCGCATTTCCCGACCAGGACCACGAGATCATCGCGCTGCGGCACAGCGCCGACGCGGTGATCGTCGAGTTCTGGTTGATGGGTACGCATCGGGGTTATCTGGGCAAGGTTCCGCCCACCGGCAGCCGGTTTCGGGTCCGCATGACGGCTTACTTCGTGTTCGACGACGCGGAAACGCTTGTGTGCGAACGCATTTACTTCGACACGCTGACGATGATCAAGCAGCTTCTGGGCGGGCTGAACATGAAGAAGCCGTCGAACTGGCTACTGGCCGCGCGCGCCGTGCGTGGCCTGCTGTCGATGTCGTCCGAAAAGCCGGACCCGGCACTGACCAACACCGTGCCGCCGGCTCTCGAGGAAGCGCACTAAAAGCGGCAAATGCGCTGCTCGCGCCCGTTTCAACGCCTAGACTGCAGCGCATGCGGAGCCTTCAAACGGTATGCGGCCTGACCGCAGGCACATTGCTGGCCGCCGCCGCGACGGTTACCGCCACCGCGGCCCCATCACCGCTGAGCTCACACAGCGAGAAGTGGATCAACCTACAGGTCGGCGACTGCCTGGCCGACCTTCCGCCGGCGGATCTGAGCCGGGTGACGGTCACCGTTGTCGATTGTGCGACAGCGCATTTGGCCGAGGTGTTTCTGCGCGCCCCGATGGCTGTCGACTCCGCGATCGCCAACGTCGCCAGCCGAGACTGCGCGGCTGGTTTTGCTCCCTACACCGGGCATTCCGTTGACGGCAGCCCCTTTTCGATCACCTATCTCATCGACTCGAACCAAGACCGTACCGGGGCCAATCCCGCCCCGAGCACCGTCATCTGTCTGTTGCAAGCCGCCAACGGTCAATCTCTTACCGGTTCGGCGCATCGCTGACGCGCCCTAGCAGCCCAGCTGTTCGGCGAGGTCGAGGAAGTCGGCCGCGTTGATGTCGAACTCGTCGGAGTAGGCGACGTCGGCTTCGCCGTCGGCCCCGAATTCCAGCGGGCGCGCGATGAAGGCCGTGCGAAAACCGAGTCGAGCCGCCGCGCGGATGTCGTACTTGTGGCTTGCCACCATCATGATGTCCGCGGGATCCAGACCCAGGTAGGTCGCGGCCGTGCGATAGATCGCCGGATCGGGCTTGAACGCCCCGGCCATCTCGGCGGCAAAGACGGCATCCCAGGGCAACCCCGCCCGCTTGGAGATGTTGATCACCGCCGACACGTCGGCGTTCGACAGGGTGGCCAACGTGAACGCACTCTTCAGCAGGGTCAATCCCGGCACCACATCCGGCCACGCCGCCAGCCGCTGCCAGGCCAACGTGAGCTCCTCGCGCTCGGCATCCGACAATCCCGTGATCCCGCATTCCCCCAGCACGGTTTCTAACGCGTCGCGATATACCGAGTGCACCGAGACCCATCCACGGTGGCGGCTCCGCCTAGCCTCCAATGCGGTGAAGTAGCCCGCGCGCCAACGCCGCACCACCTCGGCCCAATCAACCCCCGGGTGAAGGCCGGCGCTGATCCGCTGGGCCTCGCCGCAGACCGTGGAATGAAAATCGGTCGCCGTGCCCTGCAGATCGAACAACAACGCCTTAACCACAAGCGTCATCATGCAGCGGGGCGGGGCAGGAATCTACGATGTGCCTCGTGGC
>DASZLQ010000083.1:0-13387 GCA_035552295.1 Mycobacterium sp.
GAGATCGTCGGCAACGGTGACCGTCGCGGGATAGCGGGACGGGTCAAGCCCATGAAACGCCGCCGACAGCTCGGCGTCTTGCTGACCGTTGACCGCAGCCGACCCGGAGAGCTGGATCGCGAAACCAAGCACGTAGCGGGCAAGTGTCGCGTAGGCGTGGGCGGCGACCGCCGGCCGAAAGCCGCTGCCGAGGAGGACCGTCAGGCATAGTTCGCGGTTGGCCAGCGCATTGGGCCCCATCGGAGTGTATTCGATCAGCAGGGATGCGACATTGCCATGTCGGCCCAGCGCATCAAACATGTGCTGCGCGAACAAGGTACACGCTTGTTGCCAGGGCAGCTCGGCAATCGCGTCAGCGTCGAGGTCGACTTCCCCCAGTGTGTGGTCGATCACCATGGAGATCAATTCCGAGCGGTTGGAAAAGTGACGATAGAGCGTGGCCGTGCCCGATCCCAGGCGCTGCGCCAGCGATCGCATCGACAGCGCCTCGGCGCCCTGCTCGTCAAGAAGCTCCACCGCCGCGGCGAGGATGCGATCCAGCGGGAGGGCCGGGCGCCCGCGGGATCGGTTCGCCGCCGGCTCTTCGGGCTCCGGGGTGGTCACTAAGCTCGACTTCCCAAATTCATTGCGATGCAAGCGCTATCGGGGATCAACTGACTGAAATGCATGCCGACTGCGATTCCAGGTGTTGACGGCCTCCGATATTAATGGATACAGTGTATCCATTAACTGCTCTGCTGAGCAACCCTCCCGACAGCAAGGATGTCTCGCCATGCTCCTCCCCTTGGCGTCAGAGCCGTACACGGCTCCCACCGACCGCGACATGCTTCCGTCCGAGCGGCGTGAATTCGTTCGGACGCACCGCACTTGCGTGTTCGGTTACCGTCGCCGCAACGACGGCCCGGCGATGTCGATCGTCTACTACATCCCCACCGACACCGACGAACTGCTGGTATCCACCATGGCCGGGCGTGGCAAAGCCCGGGTGATCGAACACGACGGCAAGGTCAGCCTTTGCATCCTCGACGAGCGGTGGCCCTTTACCTACCTGCAGGTCTATGCCGATGCGGTTCTCGAGCAAGACCGTGATCTGGCGGTCGATGTGATGATGGCGGTCGCCGGTCGCATGTCCGGCCAACCGCTCGGCCAGGAGGCACGGCCCTACATAACCGAGATGTCCGAGCGAGAGAACCGCGTCGTCATCCGTTGTCGGCCCTACGCCACCTACGCAACGCCGCCCCGCCACCTGCATAGCAACGATCAAGTCGAACAACTGAGCCATTGGGTGTCCGGCTTGGTCGGATGGGACGCGGAGGATCCCTCCTGACCTATTGGGCGTAGCGCTCACGCAGATTGGCCAGCGTTGCCTCTATGCCCGCCGCATTGGCCTTCCGGAAACCCATCCGTTCGTAATACTTCAGCTTGTTCTTGAGCGCACCGGCGTTGCGATAGTCGAACGTCTCGGTGACCCGGGTCAGGGTCGGTGAAAGCGCCTCGAACTCCCAGCGCCAGCGATGCCCCAGCGGATGCCGCCATTCGACCACTTCGTTAGGTTCGAGTTCGGTCACCGTGCTGGTGATGCGATAGGGCAGACCGTACATCTTCATCTTCGTCGAAAACTTTGACCCCACAAGCAGTTGCGCCGGCACTTCGATGTTGTCGCGGACGGTGCCGGAGCCGTCCAGTTCGGGGTGGCGCCGGGGATCGGCGGCCAACGCGTACAGATCGGCGGCCGGCGCGGCGACTTCAACCCTCCGGCTTACCTGTCGGGGTCCCCGGTCAACAATCGTGACGGTCATGATGTCTCCTTCCGACTGCCCGGTAGCGCCAGGTCGAGGCTACGCTTCGGCGAGTTGCTCTGTTACAGCTGTTTGGACAACGACGTTCAGCAGGGAGGGGTTCATGCCAACCTCTGCCGAACCGTGTTTTCCACCCACGACATTCACCACAAGGACGACATGGCGTGCGCTACAGGTGGGATGGCGAGGAGACGTACGGCATGCTTGAACGTTCCAATGCGTTGGACAAGATGGTCCGCAACGAGGAAGGGAACTGAAAGGACTGATGAGCCAGTCACTCTCGGGAAGGGTTGCGTTGATTACCGGCGCCGCGCGCGGACAAGGCCGGGCGCACGCGGTACGGCTCAGCGCCGAAGGCGCCGACATCATCGCCCTTGATATCGCCGGGCCGTTGCCCTCCAGCGTTCCCTACGATTCGCCGACTCCGGATGATCTGGCCGAAACAGCTCAGCTAGTAAGCGCCAACGGCAGACGGGTCATCACCGCGACCGTCGACATCCGCGACGTCGACGCCCTGAACGCTGCCGTCGACAAGTCGGTCGGCGACCTCGGCCGCCTCGACGTTGTCGTCGCCAACGCCGGTATCTGCAGTCCAGCGCCCTGGGATCAAATCACTCCAGACGCCTTCCGCGACACTATCGACACGAACGTGACCGGAACGTGGAACACGGTGATGGCGAGTGCTCGTCACATCATCAACGGAGGCCGTGGCGGCTCGATCATCCTCATCGGCTCGGCCGCCGGCATCAAAATGGAGCCGTTCATGGTGCACTACGTGGTGAGCAAACACGCCGTAACCGGGATGGCGCGCGCATTCGCCGCCGAACTCGGCCGCTACAACATCCGCGTCAACAGCGTGCATCCAGGAGCTGTCGCCACACCCATGGGCAACGGCCAGATGCGCGACGCAATCCGATCCGCCGCTGACACGTACCCGTACCTGCGGGGCCTGAACAGACCCCTGCTGCCCGAAGGCACCGCCCAGCCCGAGGACATCGCCGACGCTGTCGCCTGGCTGGCCTCGGACCAATCCAGATTCGTCACCGGCACCCAGGTTTCGGTCGACATGGGCATTTCCTACTGCTGACCTCATTGATTGGGGAGCACGGGCTCTCCCGCCGGACGCTGGCCACGATCAAGACCAATCTGTTTTGGGCCTTCGGCTACAACGTCGCCGCCATCCCCCTGGCTGCGCTCGGACTGCTCAACCCGATGCTCGCTGGTGCCGCGATGGCGTTCTCCAGCGTCTTCGTCGTCGGCAACAGCCTGCGACTGCGCATCTTCGCAACCACGATCAGCGACGATGATGTGGGATAGTTGTGCTGATCTACCGCGTTCTAAAGCCACCACCGGTGGTCGGTCAGTAAGTCAAGCCTCAAGTCAGCCTCGCGGAGGGAGCGCGATGCCCGCCCGGTACCACGGCGCCCCCGAGCGCAACAACCGGATTTAGCGAAGGTCGCGACTGTTGAGCCACTTCTTTGGACAGCTTTCCTTGCTGCGCGGCTGGTTCCCGGTAGCGGTGCAAGCGATCGCGCTCCTCGTGGCCGTCGCCGCGATCGGATTGCGCAGGCGACGTTGGCGTAGCTGGGCATTACCGGCGGCGCTGGGCGTCGCCGGCGCGGCGACGGCGCTGTCGTACTGGTACATCACGTCGCTGGGGGTAGCCGGGGACCCGGCGCCGGTGTCACTGTGGCTGTGGTTAGCGATGACTGGACTCGCGGTCGCGGCGCTTCTGCTGGGCTGGCCGGGCGCCCGTTGGTGGCGACGCGGGCTGGCGGTGCTTGCGGTTCCCCTGTGCGCGTTGTGCGCGGCCTTGGCCGTGAACGGTTGGGTGGGCTATTTCCCCACCGTGCTCGCCGCGTGGAATCAGCTGACATCGGGGCCGTTGCCCGATCAGGTCGATCGGCTGCGGGTCACCGAGATGCAGGTCGCGGGAACCAAGCCGGCCAAAGGCGTCGTCGTGCCGGTGGACATCAGCGCCGATGCGTCGCATTTCCCCCACCGCGAAGAACTGGTGTATCTGCCCCCGGCGTGGTTTAACAGCAATCCGCCGCCTCGGCTGCCGACGGTGATGATGGTCAGCTCGGCCTTCAACACCCCCGCCGACTGGCTGCGCCCAGGCGGCGCCTTCACCACCATCGACGACTTCGCTGCCCGCCATCACGGATTCGCCCCGGTGCTGGTGTTTGTTGACCCCACCGGTTCCTTCGACAACGACACCGAGTGCGTCAACGGGACCAGGGGCAACGCCGCCGATCATCTGACGAAAGATGTCGTGCCATTCATGGTCTCGAACTTCGGGGTGAGCGCCGACCGGGCCAATTGGGGTGTCGCCGGATGGTCGATGGGCGGTACCTGCGCTGTGGGCTTGACCGTCATGCATCCGGACGTGTTCAGCGCATTCGTGGATATCGCCGGCGACCGCAGTCCCAGCATCGGCAGCAAGGACCTAACGGTCGCCAAGTTGTTCGGCGGCGACGTCGCCGCTTGGGCTGGTTACGACCCCATCACCGTTATGAATAAGCACGGGCGCTACACCGGGGTATCAGGGTGGTTCGACATCCCGGCATCCTCGGGCGCGCAGCACCTGGCCGAGGCGACCAATCCCGCTCTCGTCGCCACGCACACCGACCCCTCCGCCAACCCGGAAGGCCAAGACGCTGCCGCCAACTCGCTGTGCGACGCCGCCTCCGCCAACGGCATCAGCTGTGCTGTGGTAAACCAACCGGGCAAGCATGACTGGCCGTTCGCCGCCCAAGCGTTCGCCGCGGCACTACCGTGGCTGGCCTCGACGCTGGGCACCCCTGGCGTCGAGCCCGTGCAGCTACCACAACGCGATGGCGTGCAGCCGCACTAGCCCACGCTCGAGTTCGTATCCTGACGATCGTCGATGCTCGTTGCTGGCGGTCCAATGCAGGCCCACGACTTTTTCGCCGGCAATTCACAGCTGACGCTCCCGTAACGAATCCGACATATTGGTGCTGGCAGTGGTACGGTTCGCTGCTGTGGTGGCTATGCAGTTTGGCAAGACCGGCGTCTCGCGCGCCGGTTTGCCCGTCACGCCCCGGACCGCAAACCACCTGCGAAGAATCGCGTCGGGTTTTCTCCTTCCAAGGCTGCGCGGCCGTTTGATCGAGACCGTGCCATGTTTGAAATGAATCGCCGTCGTTTCCTGGGGTCGCTCGCCGCGGCCACAGTTGCCGGTGTGGGCGCGGCCCGGCTGGTGGTTGACCCGCAACCGCGAACATTTGCTCAGGCGCCCGCGGCGTCCGTGGCGACCTCCGGTCCTACCGCCCCGGCAGCCTTGTTGCCGCCCCCTCCGCCCAGTGCTCGCATCCCGCTGCCGGGTGGAGGAGCGCTTATGAGGATTCCCGGCGAAGGCGACTTACTTGCGCTGACCCTCGATGACGGGGTCAACAGCGAAGTAGTCCGTGCCTACACGCAGCTCGCCAAGGACACGGGCGCCCGGATGACCTTTTTCGTCAACGGCGTATACGGCTCGTGGACCGACAACGTCAAGATGCTGCGCCCGCTGGTGGATTCGGGGCAGATACAACTCGGCAACCACACGTGGTCACACCCGGATTTGACGACGCTGCCGCAAAGCAAGGTCGCAGAACAGCTCGCTCGCAATGACGAGTTTCTGAAGAAAACCTACGGCGTCGGCGCAAAACCGTACTATCGGCCACCCTATGCAAAGCGCAACGCCATCGTTGACGGCGTGGCAGCCGACCTCGGCTATACCGTTACCACCTTGTGGTCGGGTTCGTTGTCGGATTCCACGCTGATCACCGAGGAATACATCCTGAAGATGGCCGATCAGTACTTCACCCCACAGTCGATCGTTATCGGTCATCTCAACCACCTGCCGGTCACACACGTCTATCCACAACTGATCGACATCATCCGCGAGCGAAACCTTCGTACCGTCACGCTCAACGACGTTTTCCTCAGGACCCCATAGCGGCAAGCCGCTCGTCAAGGGTGGCGTGGAAGTGTCCGATGGCGCTTTCGTGGCGTCCGAACTCCACGAACTCGTTTGCGCCCGTGTGTAATCCGCGCTGTACACCAACCGACATCTCGTTGTCCTCCACCGCACCGCGCGCAATGAAGCTGCCGGTGCCCGCCGGGTTTTTCGGTGAGTCGACCGACTCCCGGTCGGCGATTTCAGGCGTGACCAACGTATAGACAACAAGCGTGCTGTGGCCGACGTCCACCGGGTCGATCGCGATCATGAGCACCAAGTCCGGGAACGTCGCCACCATGACGTTGGGGAATAAGTGATACACATAAGTCACCCGGGCATCCGTCGTCCAAGTGGTCTCCGGCCGTTCACGCAGCCGTTCAATATTGCGGTAAGGGAACGTGATTCGGCTGTTCGGTCCGAACTTCTCGACCACGTTAAGGTCGTCGTATTGCACCGGGAAGAAGGTGTCCTTGTGCGTAGAGCGGATGTGGTAGCCCTCCAGGAACTGCTCGACCAGGACCTTCCAGTTCATCGCTTTCGGGCTTGACTCCACATACACCAGCCGTTTCGCCGGGACTAGCTTGTCCCGCCATGGGCGTCCGTCGCTCAACGCGGCCATCGCCTCGTCAGCGGCCGCCCCCGGGTGGCCCGCTTCGAGCGCGCCGACGATGATGAGCCCGTCCACCTCGCGACTGGCGACCTCGACCAATCCGCGGGTCGACATGTCCAGATCCGGAAAGGCATCGGCGTGCGGTACATGCGAGAGGGAGCCGTCCAGGCGATATGTCCAGCCGTGGTAGCGGCACACCAACGCTCGCGAGCAGCCGGCCTCCTCGACAAGCGCAAAACCGCGATGCCGACATGCGTTGCGGAACACCCGTGCCCGTTGATCGCGGCCCCGCACAGCGGATAACGGCACCCCGAAGGCGGTTCGCTCGACGTGGTCGCCGGGGTTGGGGATCGTCGCGGAGGGCACAAACACGCTCGGCATCCTGCGCAACAACCGGAGTTCCTCGCTGAACCGGCCGGCGCTTACGTAGTTTGCGACGGGCTCACGCCAACTGTCACCCTCATCGGTCGTGCCCGCGTCGATGTGCGCGAGGACGCGCCGAACGATCTCGACATCTTCGGCAACCACCGACTTCGTCGGGGAGCTCATGTCGGTCAGTATCCCACTTTTGATGTCACGTGTCAATGATTTAGTGATACCGTTGTGATCCGTGGCCGCGCTACCTCAATCCCGTATGACCGAGCTGATCGGCGACCGCCCACTGAGCGCGCGCTCGGTGCTCGCGTCGGCTTTATTGGGATCCGACGAAGGCTGTCTCACGGTCGCGGAGCTGGTCGCGGTGGCCTCTCTGTTCGGTATCAACGCCGGGGCAGCGCGAACCTGCCTTTGGCGCATGGTCTCTAGTGGCGAACTCACCGGCGACGACGGGAGTTACGCGCTCGCCGGGCGCTTGTCGGAGCGTCGCCTGCGCGTCGACGAGGCGTCGCGAATCGACGGCGTAGCCACTCCCGGATGGGACGGAACATGGGAACTGGCGGTCGTTGCGCTGGAGCGCAGATCGGCGGCCGATCGCCTCGAACTCAGGAAAGCGGCACTGGCGCTGCACCTCGCGGAACTTCGGGAAGGGGTGTGGATCCGGCCGGATAACCTTGATCCACAACGCCTTCCGGCCTCGCGGGCGGTGCTGGACCAGCAGTGCACCCACTTTCACGGCGCGGCAACCGACATAACCGCCGACAAGGCGAGATCACTTTTTTCTCTTGCCGACTGGGCAGACGACGCCAGGGCGCTCACCGAGGCCATGGACGTCCGACTCGAGCCGCGAAAGCGTGCTGGTTCCACCGAAGACTTCAGATACGAGTTCGCACTATCGATCGCCGTGGTCCGACATCTTCAACTCGACCCGCTGCTGCCTGTCGACCTCATTGGCGAGAGCTGGCCAGGGCAGACGCTGCGCAGCACCTATCGTCATTTCGACAGCGCACTCAAACAACGAATGAACCGTGCCTTCCGCCGATCGTCATGATGCGTGTTTTGCCGTAGTCGGCGCTACGCATTCGACTCACTCGAAAGCAAGGTCAGCAAGGTCTCACGAAATTCTGCCAATCTCCGCTCGCCTAACACCTGTTGCCATCGTTTCTCCAGTTCGAGTGCGTTGGAACGCATCACACGCAGCGCTTGCCGACCGCGCGGTGTCAGCTCAATGATTCGGGCACGCGCGTCAAGGGAGTCGGGAACTCGAGTGACGTAGCCATGTCGCTCCAGCCCGGTTATTGCTTGGGCCACGGCCTGTCGACTCACCCTCAGTCGCTCTGCCAGATCCGATGCATGCAGTCCGCCGGCCGCCAGCGGCACGAGTGCAAGCGATTGTGCCGGGCGGATGCCGTCGAGTCCTGCCGCGGCAAACGCCGCCCGCAAGTGGGGAGCCCCGGATGCCGTCACCAAGTTCACCAGCGCGGGCACGGTGGGCTCCCACTGGGCATCCGGACCACGTCGCATGGCTCTCAAGTGTGCCACCCGCCTCACGATTGACAAGCTACTTGTCAACCATCCGTTCGGCTGCCACGATGGGGCCATGCGATCTCGATGGGTTCGGGTACTTAGCGCGTGTCTCCTTCCGGCTCTGGTTGTCGTGCTCGGCGGGTGCCTCGGCGGCGGGCATGCGTTGGGAACGCCTGGCTCACAGTCGATCCCAGTAGGGCAGTCCACCCAGACCGTCGAGTGGGGCGGGGTGAGCAGAACGTTTCACCTGTACCGACCGCAGGGATTGACCGACGCAGTACAGCTGGTCGTGATGCTGCACGGTGGCTTCGGCAACGGCGCACAGGCGGAGCGTTCGTATCATTGGGACGCTGAGGCTGACAATGCGCATTTCTTGGTCGCCTACCCCGACGGTCTCCTCCGCGCCTGGAATGCTGGCACGTGCTGTGGCGAACCTCAGCACGACAATGTCGATGACGTCGGATTCATCACCGCCGTGGTCGCTGCCATCGGGCAGGAGATCCCCATCGATCGCGAACGCGTCTATGTCACGGGCATGTCGAACGGGGCCAAGATGGCCCTTCGACTGGGCTGCCAGACCGACACCTTCGCCGCGATCGCTCCCGTCGCCGGCACTTTGTTGACCGACTGCTCCCAAGCGCGGCCCACATCGGTTCTACAGATCCACGGCACGGCCGACGACAGAGTCCCGTACAACGGCGAGCCCGGTAAAGCGTTGGCGGCCAACGGAAACCCGCGCATCGACGGCCCGTCGGTAGAGTCGGTCAACGCCACCTAGCGTTCCATCGACGCGTGTGGGCCGCCGAATTCAGGTACCGCCGGGAGCGTGACGACTCAGACAGCTGGGTGCGCGGACGGGCGAACCGTGCAGCTGGTCTCGGTGGCCGGTGCGGGTCATCAATGGCCCGGCGGCGAGCCCAGCCCGCTCGCACAGAGGGTGGCGGATCTTCCTCCGCCGTCGACGGCGCTCGACGCCACCGACACCATCTGGCAATTCTTTGCTCGGCACCATCGCTGACACCCGATCTCTAAAAAATTAGAGAATTTCCCTTCCGCTGGGGGGACTCCATTGTTACCTTTTCGTGATGCGTCGGGTAGGGGGAGTCTTCGCTGTCCTGCTGGTGATTGGTTCCGCGTTTTTCGGCCCGGGAATCGCGCGGGCTGACGGCGGGGACGAGCCACAGTACGCCGAGTTCTACACCCCGCCGGATCCACTGCCCCCGGGTCAGCCGGGTGACCTGATCCGTACTGAGCCGTCACGGCTGGTGCTCGAGCCGTCGGGCCAGCTGGGCGCGATCATGGCCACCGGCACCCGAATCATGTACCACAGCACCGACACTCGCGGCAATCCGATTGCGGTCACCGGCACGTATTTCGAGCCCTACAACGCATGGCCCGGCAACGGTCCGCGGCCGTTGATCAGCTACGCACCCGGCACGCAAGGCCAGGGCAATCAGTGCGCCCCGTCGCGAATGTTCAACCAGGGCATCCACTATTCGGGCGGCTGGGACATCATGTTCAACTACGAGGAGCTGTTCGTCGCCACGATGGTCGCCCGCGGTTTCGCCATTGTGATGACCGACTACGAGGGCCTGGGCACCCCCTCGATGCACACGTATGTGGGCCGCGTCGCCGAGGGGCAGGCCGTGCTCGATGCCGCCCGCGCCGCCATGCGGCTACCGGGAACATCGCTGGATCCGCATGGGCCCGTGGCGTTTTGGGGTTACTCGCAGGGCGGCGGTGCGGCGGCGTCCGCGGCCGAGCTGGCCTCGTCGTATGCCCCCGACGTACATATCGTGGGAACTTACGCCGGGGCGCCGCCGGCGGATCTCAAGGAACTCCTTCCTTACGCCGACGGCAGCGTCCTGGTCGGCGTCGTCGGGTACGCGCTCAACAGCGTCATGGCCGCTTATCCGGAGTTCGCCGACACCATCCGCTCCAAGATGACACCGCGCGGGCTGGCGATGCTGGAATCCGTGTCGCGCCAGTGCGTGGGGCAGACCCTCCTGGATTTCATGTTTCGCCATCTGCGGCCCTACTTCACCGAGGACATCTACAAATTGGTCAACGAGGAACCGTTCAGCACCTTGTTCGAAGCACAGCGGATCGGACGCTACAAACCCAACGCGCCGGTGATGATCGACAGCAACCGCTACGACCCGCTGGTGCCGTGGACCGCCGCCAATCAGCTCGGTCGCGATTGGTGCGCCCAGGGCGCCGACGTGGAATTCCGCACCAACGAGGAACCACCGTTCCTCAACAAGCTCATCATCAACCACGCGCTGCCGATGCTCGTCGATGGTGAACCGGCCATGCAATGGGTCGCGGCCCGCTTCAATGCAGAACCTACGGCACCCAACTGCGGCCAGTTCTAGACTGAGCGTATTCCTGCACGTAGAAAGCACAATGCGCCCGAGCGGCGCCGTCAGCTCACCGACGCCGCGATCGAACTGCTGGGCGCCAACGGGGTTCACGGCGTTAGCCACCCAAAAGTTGACGAATACGCAGGTGTGCCGGCTGGCACCACGTCCTTCTACTTCCGGACCCGCAAGGCGCTGTTCCATGCCGTCGCTGCCCGGCTGAACGAACTCGACGTCGCAGATCTGTCGTCGATGACGGAACTCGCCGGCGATCGGCCGACCGACTTCGCCGGCACCGCGGGCCTGGCCCGCATTGTCATGTATGCAGCCACCGAACCCTGGCTCACCCGCGCCAAGGCGCGCTACGAGATCGTATTGCTGGCCAGCCGTGACCCCGAACTGGCGGCAACCCTCAACGAGTCCGCGGAGGGCCTCTACGCACTCGCGCGCGACGTCGTCGCCCAATGGCACCCCGCCGACAGCGCACCGGATCCGGCAGTGATCGAGGATCAGGCGATCGCCACCATGACGTTCATCAACGGAATGATGATGACGTTCGTTGCGGGTCAGCCAGCCGTGAACAGTCCCGAGCACCTCGACCGGCTCATCCAGGGCGTCATCGCAGGAGTCGGTCAGATTCGCGGCGACGGCTCGTGATTGTTACCGTCCGTCCAGCATCGCGTCGATGAGCCGATGCAACACCTGCCTGGTCTCCCGTCGGGCGCGTTTCGGGTCGTCGGCGGTCGCGATCGCCATGGCCGCCTCGTCGAGCGCGCCGATCAGCACGTGGGCCAGCGGTCGCACCGGTTGACGAGCCAGCTGTCCGGCTCGGATCGCCTCGGTCAGCATCTGTTCGGTCATGCCCAGGCTGTACCGCTGGGCGACATCCCGGAATGCGGCCCAGCCCAGCACGCTGGGCGCGTCCAGCAGGATCAGCTGACGGACCTCCGGGTCGGCGGAGACCTCGAGCCAGGCGTCGACCGCGGCCCGGATCGCGTCTGCTGGTGATGTTCCTCCCGACGAGGCGACCATGGCGGCCATCCGAACCATCACATCCTGCTCCACCACCTCGACAACCTCGCGGAAAAGCGTTGCCTTGTCAGCGAATTGATGATACATCGCCCCTCGGGTGACACCCGCGACCGTGGCTATCTCCGGCGTCCCCACCTCCGCGTATCCTCGCCTGCCCCACAGCTTGCGGGCGGCCGAGATCAGCGCATCGCGGGTCGCTGCGGAGCGCTCTTCCTGTGTCCGTCTCTTGATTTCCATACAACCTGTTGGTAACTTACGAACAGACAGCCTGTTTGTAAATATATCTCGAAGTAGGAGTCATCCATGCCGACGATCGACATTAGTGCCGGAACCATCCATTACGAAGCAACCGGCCCCGAAAACGGCAGGCCAGTCGTGTTCGTGCACGGATACATGATGGGCGGCCAGCTGTGGCGTCAGGTCAGCGAACGACTCGCCAGCCGCGGCCTGCGATGCATCGCCCCCACCTGGCCGCTTGGCGCGCATCCCGAGCCCTTGCGCGCCGGCGCCGACCGAACCATCATCGGCGTGGCCGGCATCGTCGCCGAGGTGCTTGCCGCCCTCAACCTCGAGGACGTGGTGCTGGTCGGAAACGACACCGGCGGCGTCGTCACACAGCTTGTCGCCGTGCACCACCCAGAGCGGCTCGGTGCGCTGGTGCTCACGAGTTGCGATGCGTTCGAACACTTTCCGCCGCCGATCCTCAAGCCGGTGATCCTGGCGGCCAAGTCCAAGACGACGTTTCGGACCGTGGCCCAGGCCATGCGCGTGCCGGCGGCACGCAAGCGCGCGTTTGATGGCCTGGCGCACCGCAACATCGACGACCTCACAGAGGCCTGGGTGCGCCCGGGGCTATCCGATCCGGCCGTCGCCGAGGACCTGCGCCAGTTCACGCTCTCGCTGCGCACCGAGGTCACCACAGGCGTCGCTGCCCGACTGCCCGAGTTCGACAAGCCCGCGCTCATCGCGTGGTCGGCCGACGACGTGTTCTTCGAACTCGGCGATGGCGAGCGACTGGCCGCGACCATCCCGAACGCTCGCCTCGAGGTGATAGAGGGAGCGCGGACTTTCTCGATGGTGGACCAGCCGGATCGGCTCGCTGACCTGCTGTCGACGGTCGCGGTGCGCGCCTAGCGGGCTCGCTTCGCGAGCGTAACGCCACCGGCGAAAAATCGAGCGGAACTTCACTTCGCCGTGGCGTTACGCTCGCGGGCATGGAAAGCGTGCTGCGGGGCCGGCGGATCCTGGTTACCGGTGGAGCCACCGGTATCGGTGCGGCCGCCGTCGGAGCCCTCACCGACGCGGGGGCAGAGGTCGCCGCCACCTATCACCAGGCTCCGCCACCGCAAGGACTTGCGGCCGGGTGGCTGCAATGCGATGTACGTGACGCCGATGCCGTCTCGGCGATGGTGCAACAGGCCGCGGAGCATTTGGGCGGCCTCGATGTCTTGGTGAACGCTGCGGGGCTGTGGCAGGCCGGCGTACCGGGATATATCAGCGTCGATGAAATTTCGTTCCTGTTGGACACCAACGTGAAGGCGACCATCCTCACCAATCAGGCCGCGTACGCGGTAATGAAGGATCAAGATCCCAAGGGCGGCCGCATCATCAACTTCGGATCCTCCGAAGCCGTTATGGGCAGCCCGATCTCGGCTGTCTATGCCGCGACCAAGGGGGCGGTACAGGCATGGACGCGATCGGCCGCTCGCGCCTGGGC
>DASZLQ010000084.1:0-11418 GCA_035552295.1 Mycobacterium sp.
CAATCAGGGGGATGGTCGTCTTCGAGCTTGCGTCTTCCAATGCACGGCCATGCGCACTGAAAAGGCCCTAATTAGCGGGTATCGCGAAGCGTATCATTCGCGACCCGGCCTAAGCGTGAGCTGGCGATAGGGCCTCATAAAGGCCTAGGGCGAGGCTCGATCTGACGTTGTGCATGTACATGGAGCGTGCAGCCCCGCGAGTGAAACAGCTCACAATCCGGCCCGACCTGTCACACCTGACCGGCCCGCGGTGTCTCAAGGGCACAAGTCCCGTGACAATAGGAGACAGAAATGAGCGACGTCGCCGCCCAAAGGACCCATGTCGTCGTTGTCGGCGGCGGATACGCCGGAACGCTGGCCGCCAACCATTTGCGGCAGCGTCCGGACATCGATATCACCCTGGTCAACTCCCGTCCGGTCTTCGTCGAGCGAATCCGCTTGCACCAGTTGGTCGCCGACACCGGCGCCGCGACCGCCGATTACGGCACCCTGCTCGGCGACGGAATCCGGCTGTTCGTCGACACCGTTGACCACATCGACATCACCGCGCGGCGCATCCTGCTGATCTCGGGTGCCGAGCTGACCTACGACTATCTGATCTACGCCGTCGGCAGTACCGGCGCGATGCCGTCGACGGTGCCCGGCGCAGCCGAGTTCGCCTACTCGGTAGCCGATCTGGACAGCGCGCAGCGGCTGCGGTATGCACTTGCCGATCTGCCCACTAACGGACCGGTCACCGTGGTCGGTGGCGGACTGACCGGCATCGAAACGGCCTCCGAGCTGGCCGAGCAGGGACGCCCGGTGACCCTGGTCTGCGGCGGCATCCTTGGGCCCTCGCTGAGCAACCGGGGCCGACGGTCGGTGGCCAAGCGACTGCGCAGGCTCGGCGTGAACGTGCTGGAATCCGTCGCCGCCGGCCAGGTCCGCTGGGACGCGGTGGTGCTCACCGACGGCGTCGTGCTGCCCAGCGCGGTGACCGTGTGGACGGCCGGCTTCGCCGTGCCGGACCTGGCCGCGCGCAGCGGGCTTCGCACCGACGCCCTGGGCCGGCTGCTCACCGATGAAACGCTGACCAGCGTCGACGACGAACGCATCGTCGCCGCGGGTGACGCGGCCGCGCCGTCGGGCCAGCCGTTGCGGATGAGCTGCCAGGCCGCCGGGCCGTTGGGGGCCCAGGCCGCCAACACTGTGCTCAGCCGCATCGCCGGGAAGTCGCCTGCGCTGCTCAATCAGGCGTTCGTCGGGCAGTGCATCAGCCTGGGCCGCTCCCACGGCACCGTCCAGCTCGCACGCACCGACGACACCCCGGTGAACGCGATCGTGGGCGGCCGAAGCGCGGCGTCGATCAAGGAAGCGATCTGCAAAGGCACGCTGTGGGCCATCCGCCGTGAGGCCAGCAAGCCCGGCTCGTACTTCTGGCTCAAGGGCGGCAATCGGCCCGCCGAACTGCCGGCCGACGAGCAGGTCGCGCTGCGATGACCACCACTGGTGAGCACGCCGAACGGTTCACCCTGCTGCGACCGTTGCTGTTCACCATCGCCTACGAAATCCTGGGCTCGGCAACCGAAGCCGACGACGTATTGCAAGACAGCTATCTGCGGTGGGCCGAGGTTGACCTGACGACGGTGCGCGACACCAAGTCCTACCTGGCCCAGCTGGTCACCCGCCAAGCGCTCAACGCGCTGCGCGCCGACGCACGTCGCCGCGAGGAGTACGTAGGGCCCTGGCTGCCCGAGCCGCTGCTAACCGACGACCGGGACCCGTCGGCCGATGTCGTTCTGGCGGAATCGGTTTCGATCGCGATGTTGGTGCTACTGGAAACGCTGAGCCCGGACGAACGAGCGGTATTCGTGCTGCGGGAAGTGTTCGGTTTCGACTACGGCGAGATCGCAGCGGCGGTCGGCAAACCGGCGCCGACCGTACGGCAGGTAGCGCACCGCGCCCGCGAACACGTGCGGGCGCGGCGGAAGCGATTCGACGCCGTGGACCCCGAACGCAACGCGGAGATCACCGCCCAGTTTATGGCCACCGCGGCCAGCGGCGACGTGGAAGCACTCATGGCGATGCTCGCCCCGGACGCCACCTGGATGGCCGACAGTGGCGGCAAGGTTTCTGCCGCCCGCCGGCCGGTGGTCGGCGCCGAACGGGTGGCCCGGGCCATCACCGGGCTGATGCACAAGACGCGTGAGATCTGGGCGACGCTGCGCGTGGAGATGGTGACCTGCAACAGCGCCCCGGCGGTGTTGCTCTACCACGGCGAACAGCTCGAGATGGTGGTCACGCTGGAGATCGCCGAGGACAAGATCACCAACTTCTACGTGATGCGCAACCCTGACAAGCTCGCGGCGCTGGCGACCGCTCGCGACATCAGCCGCGGCTGAACGACCAGGCCCGCAGTGCGAAAGTCCTGCGTTCTGTCAAGCTAGAACGGTGCGAATTGACCGGCTCGGCCACCTTGGCGACGCGCCCCGTGTGCTGCGCGCCGTTGGTGACGCGACCCGCCGGCTCGATCTGCCGCCGCCGGCCGCGCTGACCGGCGACTGGTTCGGCGCGGTGGCGGTCATCGCACCGAGTCTGTCGGCGCAACCGGTGGACGTCGACGACGCGTTCGCGGTTCAGTTGGGCGCGCAGACGCCTGATTCCGCAGCGGTGGGCGGTGGCTGGGTCGGCTACCTGTCCTATCCCGACGCGGCCGCCGATGGGCAGCCGAACCGGATCCCCGAAGCCGCCGGCGGCTGGACCGACTGCGTGCTGCGCCGCGACCGGGACGGGCAGTGGTGGTACGAAAGCCTGTCCGGAGCGCCGATGCCGGATTGGCTGACCTCAGCGCTGGCAGCAACACCGGCCCCCGCGCGCGATTGGCGGATCGACTGGGACGCGGCCGACCGGGAGACCCACCGCAACGGCGTCCTCGCCTGCCTGGAGGCGATCCGCGCCGGCGAGGTTTACCAGGCGTGCGTGTGCACACAGTTCACCGGAATCGTCGCCGGGGCGCCGCTGGACTTCTTCATCGACGGCGTCGCGCGTACCTCTCCGGCCCGGGCCGCCTACATTGCCGGACCGTGGGGCGCGGTGGCGTCGCTGTCTCCGGAGCTGTTCCTGCGGCGCCGTGGTGAGGTCGTGACGTCCAGCCCGATCAAGGGCACGCTGCCGCTCGACGCCTGGCCGTCCGCGTTGCGGGCTTCGGCAAAAGACGTGGCCGAAAACATCATGATCGTGGACCTGGTCCGCAACGACCTCGGCCGGGTGGCGATTACCGGCACAGTCACCGTGCCCGAGCTGCTGGTGGTGCGGCGTGCGCCGGGCGTGTGGCACTTGGTGTCGACCGTGGCGGCGCGGGTTTCCGTCGCGCTGCCGACGTCGGCGCTGCTGGACGCCGCCTTCCCGCCTGCGTCGGTGACCGGTACCCCCAAGCATCGTGCCCGCCAATTGATTTCGCGCTGGGAGCAGCATCGCCGCGGGATATATTGCGGCACAGTAGGTTTGGCATCGCCGATCGCCGGGTGCGAGCTCAATGTCGCGATCCGCACCGTTGAGTTCGACGCGGTGGGTAGCGCCGTGCTGGGCGTCGGCGGCGGGATCACCGCCGATTCGGATCCCAACGCCGAGTGGGAGGAATGCCTGCACAAGGCGGCTCCCGTCGTCGGGCTGCCCCGTACGGTGACCACGGCGTCGGTCGGTTAGCCGAAGAGCGACTCACTCGCGGCGTGACCGCAAGACCGCGTCGTAGAGCTGGCGCGAGCGCACACCCGGATGCGTCGCGGCCACCTCGCCGCAGGCATCCTTGACGCGGGCACCCCCTGCGACGAGCTCCTCCACGCGAGCTACCAAAGACGGCAGATCGGCGCGCGGGATAGCGCCGGCAACGACGACGGTGATCTCACCGAGCACGCCGTCGGCGGCCCACGCCGCCAGCTCGTCGAGCGATCCGCGCAGCACTTCCTCGTGCACCTTGGTCAGCTCCCGGCAGACCGCCGCCGCGCGCTCACCGCCGAGCTCCTCGACGGCATCGCGCAGGCACGCCGCCAACCGGCGCGGCGATTCAAAGAACACGATGGTGCGCCGCTCGTTGGCCAGCGCCCCCAGCCATGTTCTGCGCGCCGAGCTCTTGCGCGGGGCGAAGCCCTCGAAGCAGAACTTGTCCGACGGCAGACCGGACACGGCCAACGCGGTGGTCACCGCGGACGGTCCAGGCAAACACGTCAGCGGAACCCCCGCGTCGACACACGCTACGACCAGCCGGTAACCGGGATCGCTGATCACCGGCATTCCGGCGTCGCTGACCACCAGCACCGTCGCACCGGCTTTGACCGCGTCGACCAGGGCGGGCACTCGCGCGGCCTCGACCTGGTCGAACAGACTGACCACGCGGCCGGTGATGGCAATGCCGAGGGCCTTCGCCAGGGTGCGCACCCGCCGCGTGTCCTCGGCTGCCACCACGTCGGCACCGGCGAGTGCGTCGATCAGCCGTGGCGAGGCATCCGACGGCTGGCCCAACGGGGTCGCACCCAGCAACAGGCGACCATAGGTCATGACGGACAGCCTACGATCGACCTGATGACCGCTCCGCCCCGCGAAACCCCCGTCGCCGTGCAGGAGCGCGTTGTACCCGTCGTTAGCCCCGGCCCGCTGGTCCCGGTCGCAGATTTCGGGCCAACCGACCACATCCGCGGCTGGATTGTGACCGGCGTGATCACTCTGCTGGCAACGGTGACCCGGTTCATCAACCTGGGCTCACCGACCGATGGCGGCACACCGGTCTTCGACGAGAAGCACTACGCGCCTCAAGCCTGGCAGGTGCTGCACAACCACGGGGTGGAAGACAATCCCGGGTTCGGTCTGGTCGTGCACCCGCCGGTCGGCAAGCAACTGATTGCGTTCGGCGAGGCGATCTTCGGCTACAACGGGGTGGGCTGGCGGTTCACCGGCGCGCTGCTTGGCGTGGTGATGGTGACGCTGGTGGTGCGGATCGTGCGGCGGATCAGCCGATCGACATTGGTCGGCGCTGTCGCCGGCGTGCTGCTCATCTGCGATGGCGTCAGCTTTGTCGCCTCGCGGACCGCGCTGCTCGATGGCTTACTCACCTTCTTGGTGGTCGCCGCGTTCGGCGCGCTTATCGTCGACCGTGATCAGGTGCGCCAACGAATGCACGTCGCCCTGCTGGAGGGCCGCACCGCCGACACCGCATGGGGTCCGCGGCTGGGCGTGCGCTGGTGGCGATTCGGCGCCGGGCTGCTGCTCGGATTGGCTTGCGGTACAAAGTGGTCCGGCCTTTACTTCGTACTGTTCTTTGGTGCGATGTCGTTGGCGTTCGACGTGGCGGCGCGGCGTCAGTACCAGGTGCTTAGGCCCTGGCTAGGGGCTCTACGACGTGACCTGATCCCCACCGCGTATGCGTTGGCGCTCATCCCGTTCGCGGTCTACATGGCCGGCTATGCACCGTGGTTCGCCTCGGAGACCGCGATCGACCGGCACGAGGTGGGCCAATCGATCGGCGCTCGCGGGACTGTTCCTCTGCCCGACGCCATTCGCTCCCTGTGGCATTACACCGCAAAGGCTTTCCAATTCCATGCCGGCCTGACGAATTCGGCCGGCAACTACCACCCGTGGGAATCCAAACCGTGGAGCTGGCCGATGTCGTTTCGGCCGGTGCTCTACGCCATCGACCAGCAGAACGTTGCCGGTTGCGGGGCGCAATCGTGCGTGAAGGCAGAGATGATGGTCGGCACTCCCGCGATGTGGTGGCTGGCGGTGCCGGTGTTGATCTATGCCCTATGGCGCGCGCTGGTGCGCCGGGACTGGCGCTACGCCGTAGTCCTGGTCGGCTACTGCGCCGGGTGGCTGCCCTGGTTCGCCGACATCGACCGGCAGATGTACTTCTTCTACGCGGCGACGATGGCGCCGTTCTTGGTCATGGGGATTTCGCTGGTATGTGCGGATATCCTCTACCGCCCGGGTCAAAACTCGGAACGTCGAACGCTGGGCCTGATCGTCGTGTCCTGTTACGTCGCATTGGTGGTGACCAACTTCGCCTGGCTGTTCCCGGTGCTCACCGGTCTGCCCATTTCACAACAGACCTGGGACATGGAGATCTGGCTGCCCAGCTGGCGGTGATGCGCGACCGTTGCGCCGAGGTTGCCGTGAGGGTTGCGATTCGCACGCCGAACACGACCATGGCGGCAATCTCGCCGACATGTCGGTCACGGTGAGCACCATGAGCGTGTGGCGGGGGTATTTCGAGGAAGCGAAGCAATAGCATGCGGCACGCTGACCCGCGGCCGACTGCGCTGGAACTACCGGCGAATTCATCGCGATGTATACCTGCCCGGAAACGCGCTCAGGTCGTTGCGGGACAACGCCTATGCGGCCTGGTTGTGGTCGGGCCGGCGGGGCATCATCGGCGGCCGCGCTGCCGCCGCGCTCCACGGAGCCAAATGGGTCGACGATTTCACTCCGATAGAGATTGTCGGACCGTTCAACCATCCGCCCCCCGGCGTTATTGTTCGCCGCGAACGAATCAGCGAAGAGGACGTCGTAGAACTGGGCGGGCTACGCGTGACGAGCCCCGCGCGCACAGCGTTCGATCTGGCCCGGCATCTGCCGCGTGCCGTCGCGGTTGCCCACCTTGACGCGCTATCGGCAGCAACCGGCGTTACCGCCGCCGCGGTGGCTCCGTTGATTGCCCGCCATAAGGGGGCGAGGGGTGTGCGCCAATGCCAAATGCCTCTCTCGCTGATGGACGGCGGCGCGCAATCTCCGAAAGAAAGCTGGTTGCGAGTGGTCCTCATCGACGCCGGCCTACCCCGGCCTGTTACGCAAATCCGGGTCACTGATGGATACCTCGTCGCATACCTCGATATGGGATGGGACGGGCCGATGGTCGCAATCGAGTACGACGGCGACCAGCATCGCACCGATCGAATGCAATACGTGAAAGACATCCGGCGAGCCGAAATGGTCAGTCGCGTCGGTTGGCACGTGATCAGGGTGATCAACGAGGACCGGCCGAACGTCATTGTTCAACGGGCACGCGAGGCGCTGGCGCGCCGGTCGACACCGAGATTGCCGTGAGGGCTGTGTTTCCGGGGCCAATCACGACCGTGACGGCAATCTCGGCGCGACCACCTACATCGGGTCACGGGCAACAGGGCAGCACATGCAGCGGGGGCCGCCACGGCCGGTACCCAATTCCGACCCGGCGATGGTCAGCACTTCGATGCCGGCCTCCTGCAGGCGGGTGTTGGTCTGCATGTTGCGTTCGTAGGCGACGACGACCCCGGGCGTTAAAGCCAATGTGTTGTTGCCGTCGTCCCACTGTTCGCGTTCGGCGATGACGGGATCTAGCCCCGTGTCGATCACCCGCAGCTTGTCGATCTCCATCGCGTTGGCCGCGGCTTCCAGAAACGGCGTTTCATCGCTGATGGTGACGCCGTCGGGCGTGCGCTTGATCGTGAATGCCGAGAGCGTGTCGACAACGTTGGCGTACATCACCACTGTGTCGGTGTCGACCATGGTGCACACCGTGTCCAGGTGCATTTGCGCGCGCTTCTGCGCGATCGGCACCGCCAGCACCGTGCTCGCGAGGTCATCGTCAAATAGACTGCGCGCCAACGCTTCCGCGCCGGCTGGGGTGGTCCGCTCACCCACCCCGACCGCGAGTACACCGGGTGCGAGCAGTAGTACGTCACCACCCTCGACCGGAGCGGTGCGTGACTCGTAGGCGCGCCGTACACCGGTGAACCGCGGATGATGCGCATAGATGAGGTCGGTCAACGACGCCTCGCGAACCCGGGCCCGCAGTGCGAGCGTCGGGATCACGACCCGCGGCCCGATCCATATCGACGAGTCACGGGTGAACACCAGGTTCGGCAGCGGCTCGATGACGAAATCCCCGCCATGGTGCATGCGGAGCACCAATGACACGTCGGTCCGGGTGTCGGGCGGGAGTTCGTTGAATGTCATGCCGGCCATCAGCACATGTGCCAATTTGACCGGGTCAATGCCGCGTAGGTAGCCCGAAAGCTCTTGTGCCAGAGGAGCACCGAGCCGACGCGCATCGACTGCGGCGGCAACTCCCTGCATCCGGGCGGCGCCGCTGTGGTTCAGCGCCTCGGTCAGCAGGTCGGACAGCAGCAGCACCTCCACGCCGCGGGAACGCAGCAGCTCGGCGAATTGGTCATGCTCCTCCTGCGCGCGAGCGACCCAAGGCAGTCCGTCGAACAAAAGCTGGTCGTTGTTGCGTGGATTGAGTCGCCGCAACTCGGCGCCGGGGCGGTGCAGAATGGCGACCCGTAGCGTGCCCACCTCGGAATCGGTGCTCAGCTCAACGGCCACAGTTAAAAGGTAGCCGGTCGCTCGGCCGGTCCCATCCTGATCGAACGGGTGTGCGATAGACTGGCCGGCGTGAGCATCGCGGTCCAGGGCTCGCTGTTCCAACACACCGAGCGCAGACAACTCGGTGACGGCGCTTTCATCGAGATCCGCGCCGGCTGGTTGACGGGTGCCTCATCAGGTGGGGAAGACCTGCTCACCGCGTTGTTGTCCACGGTGCCGTGGCGGGCCGAGCGCCGCCAGATGTACGACCGGGTGGTCGATGTCCCGCGGCTGGTGAGTTTTCACGACCTCACGGTCGAAGATCCGCCACACCCGCTTCTGGCGCGGCTGCGTCGACGGCTCAACGACATTTACGCCGGCGAGCTTGGCGAGCCCTTCACCACGGTGGGGTTGTGTTGCTATCGCGACGGCTCCGACAGCGTCGCCTGGCATGGCGACACCATAGGTCGCAGCAGCTCGGAAGACACCATGGTGGCCATCGTCAGCCTGGGCGCCACACGCACTTTCGCCATGAGGCGGCGCGGCGGCGGCCCGTCGCTCCGGCTGCCGCAGGCACATGGCGATCTGCTGGTGATGGGCGGATCATGCCAGCGCACCTGGGAACACGCGGTGCCCAAGACGTCGGCGGCCGCCGGTCCGCGCGTCAGCATTCAGTTCCGGCCCCGCGACGTCCGATAGGGCTGATCGCGCGGTCAACTCCGAACCGCGGCAACCGCCTTGACGAGCAAGTCGCGGGCACGTTGGGTGTCGACTTTTGCGACGGGTTGGTCGGGCACCACAAGCGGATTGGCGATGACGATCACCTGGTAGTCGCCGAACTGAGCGGAGTAGTCGTAAAGCTCGCCGGTGCGAGCCGTCGTTCCGACGAGCGCTTGCAGGACGCGGTGCACCCCAAACGTGTGCGTTCCGTCGATGTGCGGCGCATCGATCACCTCGAGGCCGCCCCGTACCTGGCCCCCGGAGAACGCCACCTTGGCGCAGTCCTTCCCCGGATCCTCGACCGGCAGCGGCTTGGAGGTCTCCACCGCGATGACGACGTATCGGTTGCCGTCGCCCTCGGCCGACACCGCGGCCATATTGCCCTGCAAGTCCGGTGGCATGTCTGGGCCCACCGCGCCCTTCGCGCAATTGGGGGGGTCGAAACTCAGCCCCTCGGGCAGCTTCCGGGCGGACAGAAACTTGGGATCGATCGCCCTTTCGCTGACGTCGGCGACTTTGAACCCGGGTCCGAAGCTCGACTTCACCCCGGAGACCTTGGCGATGTCGGCGTTCGTCGAGGCGGTATCCGTACCCGATGAGCAGCCGGCGAGCACAAATACAGATGCGATCGCGAACGCCACCTTCAACATCGTGGCTAATCTACCCAAACCGGTCGCTCAGCTGCGTAACGTGGACACCGTTTTGACCAGGAGATCGGCGGCGAATTGGGGCGGCAGCGCCGGCAGCGCCGAACCCGGGTCGGTGGTCAGTGTGGTAAACGCGTAATAATTGCCCAGGTACGCAGTGAATGTATATGCCCGCGAATCGATTTCGGTGCCCGACTCGACGGATGACTTGATATCGGCCACCATGCCGAGCGTCTCGGCGCCGTCGATCTGCGGGGAGTCGGTGAGGTGAACACCGACCGTGGTGTGCCCAGCGGTCATGGTCCACTGGCCGCACGCGGCGACCAGAATGTGGTCGAGGTCCACCGGGGCTGGCAAAGCAACGACGATCGTGTCGATGATGCCGCCCGCACCTGACCCGGACAAGCCTTGGGCGGATTGGTTGCGTCCGTTGCCCGGGTCGGCGAGTGCAGCGCACTGCGCCGGCTTGGCCCGCAGGTCTGCCGCATCGACTCCAAGGCTCCAGATCACCCTGGGTGAGGCTGCACTGGGAATGCCGGTGGTGACCTCGTAGTTGGGCGGCAGCTCGCGCACGACCCGCTTGATGTTGGCGGGATTGACGGCGGTGCCATGCGCCGACGACGAGGGTGCGGCCGACGGTTTCGGCGAGCGCGAATGAGCGCATGCGGTCACCAGCATGATGAGCACCACGCCAATCCAGAACGGCCGCATGCCCGTTCCTATCACTCAGCCGACGGCTTCGATCACTTGGCGGGCAACGCGCTCGATCTGGTCAGCCATATCACGCTTGAGGTGCAGGTCGCGCCGGCGTGGCACATCGATGACGGTGGTGATAACCCCGACGTCTTCGCGCTGCCAGACCGCACCGTAGTGGTCCATGATCGTGCGCATCGGCAGATTGTCGGAAAGCATTCGCGCGGAGAACCTTTCGACTCCGTCGACACTGGCGGCGATGGACAGCGCGCCGATCAGAAAGCTCCCGATCCCCCGGCCCTGGTAGGCGTCGGCAACGGTGAACGCGATCTCGGCAATCGTCGGATCGGTGTCGTCGCGTACAAAGCGCGCGTCGGCCACCGGGTCGCTCTCGTCGGTCACCACCCAGACGAAGTGGTCGACGTAGTCGACCTCGGACAGGTAGTGCATCAACGCAGGGCTGGGAAGACGAGCCGTCATGAACCGGCGATACAGCGTCTCGCTGGAGAATTGGATGTGGCCGTGCACCGTCCGCTCGTCGTCGCCGGGTAGGACCGGGCGCAGCAGCAAGTGGGTTCCGTCGCGGACGCGTACCGGGATCGGGGTGATGAACGCGGCAAGGCGCTGGCGGACCGTGCGCAGCAGCCGCGGCATTACTCCGGGGATGTGCACCATCCGGGTGAACGCGTCGTTGTCACCGATCCAGCCGGTCAGCGGGTCGGCCGTAGTGACCGTTGCGATCCGCGGGCGGTCACGCAGCAGCGCGATCTCTCCGACGATGGTGCCCGCGGACGCCTCTCCGACGGCCACCACGCCGTCGGAACCGACGTGCTTGATTTCGGCGGTGCCCGACGAGATCAGCAGGAACGAAACAGCCTGCTCCCCTTGCTGCATCAGCACCTGGCCCGCCGCGGCGCGCAACGGCTGAACGCACGCCGCCAACGGCACCAAGTCCTCGGCGGGGCATCCCTCGAAGATGTCCATTGCCGCGAGTTCTTCCACACGCGCACCGGTCAATCCGGCCATGGCAACATCCCGCCGGTGC
>DASZLQ010000085.1:0-8053 GCA_035552295.1 Mycobacterium sp.
TGCGCGGGCCTCGGGGTCCAGCAGCCCGGACAGCCGGGACATGCCATCGGGTCCCTGCGGGCCCAGGTACAGCCCGCGGCGACGTGCCCGGTCGTCGTCGTTGAAAAGGCCGTCCGGATTGAGGTAGTCAGCGATCCGCTGGCCCAGCTTGGTGACGACACCGGCGTCGAGCTTGGTCGCATGCCGGGCCAATGTGCGTTCGGCTTCCGCCGCGTCGGTGGGCGACACGCAGGCCGGCAGCACGTCGACCGCTCGGCATACCGCGCGGATGTGGTCCTCGCCGACGGCGCCTGCCTCCACGGCGGCCGCCAACTCCGGTAACTCGGGCGCCAGCGGCGGGCCGGTTAGCGACCGCCGCGGCCTAATCCTGGCCGCCAATTTGAATCGCCGCGTGATTTCTTGTGGAGTGATCCGCAGCCGCGCCCACAGCATGTCCCGCACCACTGGAACGAATCCGGTCCCGTCCGGCGGGTCGGCGATCTCTCCGAAGAACCGATACATCAGGCCGCGGTTGATGCGGTCCTGCGCTTCCAGCCGTTCGGCGACGTCGACGCGAAACTTGTTGCCGACCACATCCGATGGGGTGTCACGCAGCACCAGATGGGCGGCGTCGATCGCATCGAGAGCAGCGCTGATCCGCTCACGTGCCTGCTCATCGCCGATCGGGGAACCCACGGCGCAATCCTATCGAACGTGTGTGCGAATCGGCTCGCATTCAGGCAGCTAGCCGCCGCCTTGTGGAGGAAACGCTGACTGTGGATAACCGCGTTCGCGCGAGGCCGCGTTGTTCCTGGCGTTATGCGCGCCTGACGTGCAAGTATGAACAAAGCCTGTGCCGCAACGGCGGCAGGCCAAACCGGTCGAGTGGTGTGCCAATGCCCGGTATTGACAAGCCGACGCGGCGCGTTGTTGCGCTGATCGTGCTGCTGATCGTTGTCGCTGCTGCCCTGCGCGGGTACCTTCCCGCTCACGAACGTGCGGCACACACCGAGCCGGGCTCCAATCGGGCGGCGCTGATATTCGTCGTCGCGGCTCTCAGCGGGACGCTCGCTCTGGTGGCGGTCGCGGTCATCGCGCGATTGCGGGATCCACGTGCGATTGCGCCCAACACCCGGGATCTGTCCGAAATGCTCGGCACCGGCAGGGGGCGGCCGAATTGGCGCGTGTTGCTGATCGGACTCGGCGTTATCGTGGCCTGGTTGCTTATTGCGATGCTGGTTTCCCGAGTGGTGCCGCACGCTGTCACTTCCTCGCCGCGCCCACCGGATACCAGCGCGCCGCCGGCGCATGTCAACACTCAGCCGCCCCCACAGCAGCACCCGCAAAACAACAACGGGGACATGTTTCCCATCCTGCTTGCCACCACGGTCCCGATGCTGTTGATCATCGTCACAGGCACGGCCATCATGTCGCGGCGGCAGTGGAAAGCGTCCATACCGCGCACCGTCGTCGACGACTACATCGAGTCTGCGCCACCGCCCAAAACTTCGGAATCTCTTGTGCGGGCAGCCGAACTCGGGCTGGCCGAGATCGGTGACCTCAACCGCGAACCTCGCGAGGCCATCATTGCGTGCTATGCCGCGATGGAACGTGAGCTCGCCAATGTTCCGGGAGCCGCCCCCCAGGACTTCGACACCCCGACCGAGGTACTGGTCCGAGCCGTCGAACACCAGGCGTTGCACGTTGATAACGCGGTGGAGCTGGTGAAGCTATTCGAAGAAGCACGATTCAGTCCGCATGTGATGAATGAGAGCCATCGCGAGGTAGCGGTGCAGGTGCTGCGGCTGGTCCTCGCTGAGCTGCGGAGCCCCGTATGAAAAAGCTTATTTCCCTGGGTGTTTGCCTTATTGTCGGGATAGAGCTGTTGGCGCTCATCGTGCACGATCGCCGGTTCGTGTTAGCGGCCTCCGGTGTCGCGCTGGCTCTGGTCCTGCTCAGCGTCCGTCGCGTCCTGGGACACCGGATGCAGTCCGCGGCGGAGATGGATGCCGACGATCTGGGGGATTCGCTGCGCCGGTGGCTTTCCACCACCGAGACCACGATCCGTCGGTCGGAGTCGACCCGATCCGACTGGGACAGGCATCTGCGCCCGATGCTTGCGCGGCGGTACGAAATGGCAACGGGTCAAAGGCAGGCCAAAGATCCGGCAGCATTTCACTCGACCGGCCAAATGCTGTTCGGCGACGAATTGTGGGAATGGGTGAATCCCAACAACGTCGCGCCTGGCGGTGACCGCCAGCCCGGTCCCGGCCGTGCGGCGTTCGAAGAGATTCTATGGAAATTGGAACAGGTATGACTGGGGGTACGACCCGGATATGACGCGGATACGACCCGGATATGACGCGAATATGACGCGAATATGACGCGAATATGACAACGATGCCGGCCGCGACGACCACCGCGCACTGCGAGGCGGTGCTTGACGAAATCGAACGTGTGGTGGTGGGAAAGCGCTCCGCACTCACGCTGATCCTCACCGCGGTCCTCGCGCGCGGCCACGTACTCATCGAAGACCTGCCCGGCCTCGGCAAGACGCTGATCGCCAGATCCTTCGCCGCAGCGCTGGGGCTGCGATTCACCCGGGTGCAGTTCACCCCGGATCTGCTGCCCGCGGACCTGCTGGGCTCGACGATCTACGACATGCAGTCGGGCCGCTTCGCGTTCCGCGCCGGGCCCATCTTCACCAACCTGCTGCTTGCCGACGAGATCAACCGCACACCGCCCAAGACCCAGGCGGCGCTGCTGGAGGCGATGGCCGAAGGCCAGGTGAGCATCGATGGCGAAACCCATAAGCTGCCCACACCTTTCATCGTTCTGGCGACCGACAACCCCATCGAGTACGAGGGCACCTATCCGCTACCGGAGGCGCAGCTGGATCGGTTCGCGATCCGGCTGGAACTGCGATACCTCTCCGAGCGTGACGAGACCTCGATGCTGCGCCGGCGGCTCGAACGCGGTTCGGCCGAGCCGACCATCAATGAAGTTGTGGACGCGCACGATCTGCTGGCCATGCGCGAATCGGTCGAGCAGGTGACGGTGCACGAGGACGTTTTGCATTACGTGGTGTCGCTGGCCAACGCTACCCGGCACCATCCGCAGGTCGCCGTCGGCGCCAGCCCGCGCGCAGAACTCGACCTGGTTCAACTTGCCCGTGCCCGTGCGCTGTTGCTTGGCCGGGATTATGTGATTCCCGAAGACGTCAAGGCGCTGGCCACCCCGGCGGTCGCGCACCGCATCACCTTGCGCCCGGAAATGTGGGTGCGCAAGGTCCAGGGCGCTGACGTCGTCGAAGAACTGCTGCGGCGCTTGCCGGTGCCCCGGGCGCGCGGGGGGACCGGATGAGCCCGGCGTGATCGAAAGTCGTCGTGATCGAAAGTCGTCGTGATCGAAAGTCGTGAAGTCGAGTTTCACTGGCGCGCATCGCAACTGACGCGGGCGATCGCGACCTGTGCCTTGGTTGCGCTGGCGGTGGCCGTGATCGGGGCGCACTGGCAGCTGATTGCGTTCGCGGCGCCGCTGCTGGGCGTGCTGTGCTCGATTAGCTGGCAGCGCCCGGCGCCGACGATCCATGTGCACGGTGAGCCCGACGCGCAGCGATGTTTCGAAAACGAGCAGGCACGAGTGACCGTGTGGGTAACGGAGGAAGCGGGACAGAATGGCGCCTCGGCGGTCGAACTCACGGTTGTGGCCGTCGAGGGCATGCAGCTCGAAGTTCTCGATTCGGATTCCCGTCAAGCGAAAACAGTTGCGGCAACCGCACAACGCTGGGGGCGATATCCCGTCCGGGCCCGGGTCGACGTGATCGCGCGCGGTGGCTTGCTCGTGGGGACGGCCACCGTGGACGCCGCCGATGTTCTGGTGTTTCCGCTGACGCCGCCGCAGTCGACGCCAATCCCGCAGACCGAGTTGCTCGACCGCCTCGGCGCCCATCTCACCCGGCATGTCGGGCCGGGCGTCGAATATGCCGACATCCGTGCCTACGTGCCCGGGGATCAGCTGCGGGCGGTGAACTGGCCGGTGAGTGCGCGCCGCGGCCGGTTGCACGTGACCGAGCGTTTGACCGATCGCGCCGCCGACGTGGTGGTGCTGATCGACACGTACCGGCAGCCGGCGGGTCCGGCAACCGACGCCACCGAACGGGTCGTTCGAGGCGCGGCTCAGGTGGTGCAGAGCGCGTTGCGCCACGGCGACCGAACCGGAATCGTCGCGCTCGGGGGCAACCGCCCGCGCTGGCTGGGCGCTGACATCGGGCAGCGCCAGTTCTATCGGGTGCTGGATACCGTGCTGGGTGCCGGGGAGCGGTTCGAAAACACAACCGGCACACTGGCGCCGCGCGCCGCCGTTCCCGCGGGAGCGATCGTCATCGCATTCTCCACACTGTTGGACACCGAATTCGCACTGGCGCTGATCGACCTGCGGAAGCGCGGCCATGTCGTCGTTGCGGTCGACATCCTCGACAGCTCCCCGTTTCAAGACGAGCAGGACCCTCTGGTGGATCGGATGTGGGCGCTGCAACGCTCTGCCATGTATCGCGACATGGCCACCCTCGGCGTCGACATTGTTTCCTGGCAAGGGGATCACAGCTTGGAGCAGTCGATGGGCGTGCTGCCGGACCGCCGCCGGCGGGTACGGGGACGGCTTCGGGGGTAGCAGTGACACGTACCGTCTCAACCACTTTCGGCCTCCTGATGGTGGGTCTGGTTGCGGTTGGATCCCACGGGCTGGCAGCTGCCGCAGGGGTGGTGACACTGATTGCCGTGGGCGTGGGGATAATCTTTCGACCGGCCGCCACGGTTGCCGTGCTGCTGGCGGTGGCCACGATCGTGCTGTCTGATCCATCGCCTGTGCTCATCGCACTGTCCGGACTGTGCGCCGCGGCCTACCTGGTGTGCCGCTATGCGGCCGGAACGTCCGCAAGTGTCGTGTTGGGGAGCTGGCCGACAGTTGTTGCCGCCGCGGGGTTTACCTTCGCAGGGATCGTCGCGACGTCGTTCCCGCTGCAGTTGCCATGGCTACCGCTGGCAGCGCCGCTGGCGGCGTTGGCGATCTACGTCTTGGCCACCCGGCCGTTTTTGGGCTCAGACTAACTGGCGGATGCAACGAAGTGCAGCAGCTGTGCGGCGTGATCGGCCAGATCGAGCAGCGGCTGCGGGAAGATCCCCAAAACCACTGTGACTGCCGCACATACCGCGATCGCGACCTTGCTCAAGATCCCCGGCGCTACCACCTGGGGTGTGTCGTCGGTCGGCTCGGTGAAGAACATCGACACGATCACCCGCACATAGAAGTAGGCGGCGATCCCGCTTGCGATCACACCGATGACCACCAGCGGCACCGCACCGCCCTGGGCGGCGGCCTTGAACACTGCGAGCTTGCTGACGAATCCACTGGTCAGCGGAATGCCCGCGAAGGCCAACAGAAACATCGAAAGCATCACGCCCACAATGGGTGAGCGCTGCCCGAGCCCGGCCCAGTGGGTCAGGTCGGCGTCTTCGACGCCGTCGGCGTTGCGGATCAGGCCGACGATGGCGAACGCACCGACCGTGCTGAAGCTGTAGGCGACCAGGTAGAACAACGTGGCGGAAAGGCCCGCCGGGTTGTCGGCGATCACGCCGGTGAGGATGAAACCGACGTGCGCGACCGACGAATAGGCCAGCATCCGTTTGACATCGGTCTGGTTGACCGCCGTGATCGTGGCAACCGTCATGGTCAGGATCGAAATGGCCCACAGCACCGGTCGCCACTGATCGTGCAACGGGGGCAACGCGACGTAGACCACCCGGAGCAGCGCGCCGAACGCCGCGACCTTGGTAGCCGCGGCCATGAACCCGGTGATCGGTGTGGGCGCGCCCTGGTAGACGTCGGGAATCCAGGAGTGGAACGGGACCGCGCCGACCTTGAACAACAATCCGACCGACAACAGTGCGACTCCGACTAACGCCATCGAGCTATCCCCGTGGGCCGCAAGCGCTTCGCGGATACCGGGCAGCATGAGCGTGCCGGTCGCGCCGTAGAGCAACGCCACACCGTAGAGGAAGAACGCCGAGGAGAAGGCGCCCAACAGGAAGTACTTCATGGACGCTTCCTGGGACAGCAGTCGGCGATGACGGGCCAGCCCGCACATCAGGTACAGCGGCAGCGATAGAACTTCCAGCGCGACGAACATCGTCAGCAGGTCGTTGGACGCGGGAAACACCATCATGCCGCCGACGGAGAGCATCACCAGCGGGAAGAGCTCCGTCTGCGCGGCGCCGGCCCGCTCGGCCTCGCGCTCGGTTTCACTGCCCGGCACCGCGGACGCTTGCGGAGCAAAGGAATCCAGTCCGGCATTGCGTGCGGAGGCCCCCGCTGCCACTGCCACTTTGCGGTCTGAGCCTTGCGCGGCCGCGTTGCGTTCGGCGATGAAGATCACCGCCATCATCGCGACCAGCACTATGGTGCCTTGCAGGTACAGAGTCGGTCGATCAATGGCCATCGCGCCCAGCACCGCGCTGTGACCGGACGGCTGAACAGAGCGGCCCACGACGATGACCGCGATGAATGCCGCGACCAAACCGCCGAGGGCGAGCGTCACCTGGGCGCCGTAGCGAATTCGTCTGGGCAAGAACGCTTCCGCCAGCACACCGGCCACCGCGACGCCGAAAACGATGAACATCGGGCACAGCAGGAAGTACTCGACACTGGGGGTGGGGAGGGTCATCGGTGCGGTCCTTCGGCTGTCCGGGGTCCTTCGGCTGGCCGGGGTCCGGGGGCCGGTCTCGACGTGCCGGGCGGCACACTCGGCGCGGGATCATGCTGGCCGATGGTGGTCATGGTGTTCTCGACTGCGGGATTGATGACGTCCAGCACCGGCTTGGGGTAGACGCCGAGAACGATCAGCAGCGCGATCAACGGTGCCACGACGATCATTTCGCGCGGCCCCAGATCACGGATTCGTTCGTTGTCGCGAGCCACCGGCCCGGTCATCACGCGCTGATACAGCCAGAGCATGTAGATGGCCGAGAGGACCAGCGCGGTGACCCCGAATGCCGCCGCCAACCAGTACCGGTTGAAAGTTCCCAGCAAGACCAGGAATTCGCTGATGAATGGGGCCAAACCGGGCAGCGACAGGGTGGCCATGGCCGAAACCATGAACGTGCCGGCCAGGATCGGGGCCACTTTCTGCACGCCGCCGTAGTCGGCGATCGCGCGGCTGCCGTGCCGTGTTATCAGGAAGCCCGCGATCAAGAACACCGCCGCCGTGGATAGGCCGTGGTTGAGCATGTACAGCGTCGAGCCGCTCTGGCCCTGGCTGGTCATCACGAAGATGCCCAAGATGATGAAGCCGAAGTGTGAGATCGACGTGTAGGCGATCAGGCGCATGATGTCGGCCTGCCCGATCGCCACGATCGCGCCGTACGCCACCCCGATAACGGCCAAGACCACGATCAGCGGGCGGAAGTACGTTGAGGCACTTGGGAACAGCTGCAGGCAGTAGCGCAGCATGCCGAAGGTGCCGACCTTATCCATCACCGCCATCATCAGCACCGCGGTCGCCGGTGTGGCCTCGACCGCGGCGTCGGGCAGCCAGCGGTGGAACGGCCATAGCGGGGCCTTGATCGCAAACGCGAACATGAAGCCCAAGAACAGCGCCTTGATCACCGCGGGGTCTGCACTGTAGCGGCCTGACGCGAAGCCGGCCACGATGTCGCGGAAATCGAATGAGCCCGATGAGCCCGATCCGCCCTGCGCGGTCACCACATACAGCCCGATCACCGCCGCTAGCATGATCAGGCCGCCGAACAGGTTGTACAGCAAGAACTTCACCGCGGCGCGGGAGCGTCCGGGACCTTGACCGAAACCGCCGATGAGGAAGTACATCGGGATGAGCATGGCTTCGAAGAACACGTAGAACAGCAGCACATCCAGTGATACCACCGAGATGAGCACCATCGATTCGATGGTCAGGGTCAGCGCGATGTAGGCCTGGGTCCCGCGTGACCGGTCGCCACCATCGTCACCATCGTTCCAGCCGGCCACCAGCAGGAACGGCACCAAGATGGTGGTCAGCAAG
>DASZLQ010000086.1:0-4289 GCA_035552295.1 Mycobacterium sp.
GGAACTGCATAGGTGTAAGGCAGCCGCAAGAACGCTCCGACGCCGCTGGGGACGGCGACCAAACATAAGGCCTGACTGGCGGTGAGCGCCCAGCCGGACGCAGCCGGATGCCCGTGAGCGCCGGCGGTCATCTGGACCACCACGATGCTCCACAACATCCACACGCTGAAACCGATGTGCTCGGCAAAGATGGAGAAAATCAGATTGCGTCGGGCGATCGGTTTGCCGGTTGTCTCCCAGAACTCGGGATCCTCGGGGCGCCACTCATCGATCCAGTGACCTCCGGCATGATGCTCGGGCAGCGGAGCCGGCTGGATTACCGGGCTGGCAGTCGTCATCTCGTGAGGTCTCCTGTCGGCGAGGCCGGTGAAATGTCGGTCACGGCCTCGGCCGTATCGACGCGTGCAATGACGACTCGACGCTAAAGACGCACTGTTACCGGTCTACGTGCCCGCCGTTACGCCGCGGATACATAGAGATCGCAACGGCCTACCCACCGTTGTAAGAAAAAATCAGCCGATACGGAAGAATCGCCTCATGCAGGCGACTGAGGCGCCCCTGGGTCTGCGGGAGCGCAAGAAGATCAAGACCCGCCAGGCCATCAGACGCGCGGCGTTCCGCCTGATCGACGAGAACGGCTACGCCGCCACCACCGTCGAACAGATCGCGGAGGCCGCCGAGGTGTCACCCAGCACCTTCTTCCGGTACTTCGGATCCAAGGAGTCGTTGCTGCTGGCCGACGACCTGGACCCGCTGATATTGGCGGCCTTTGAAGCACAGCCACCCGACCTCTCGTTGATCCAGGCGTTTCGCCGGGCCTATGAGGCCGTCATGGCCCAACTCCCGGCCGACCAGCTGGAGTTCGAAAACACCCGGCAGCGACTGATGTTCTCGATACCCGAGCTCAAGGCGGCCATGTACGACGAGTACTACCGCACCGTCAACGTCACGGCCGAAGCGATCAGCCACCGAATCGGCCGTCCCGCAAGCGATTTCGAAGTCCGCGTATTCGTCGGTGCGCTGACCGGCGCCATGATGGCCGCCTTCGACAATGCGCCGCAGACGGCCGACACGATCTATCGGGCCCTGGACTTTGTCGACGCCGGTATGCCGCTGGGCTGAGCCGCTCAACCGCGCGGCGACGCAGGTGAGAGCCCGAAACGCGATACTCTCACGCGGTGAAGGGATGGAACCGGCGGGCTTTCTTGCAGCTCGCCGGGGCCGCCGCGGCGGCCGGGGTCGCCGCCGTCTCACCGGGGTGCTCGTCACCCAAACCGGCGCCGGGTACCTCTGCCGGATCGGTGACGATCACCCACCTTTTCGGTCAGACCGTCATCAAGGAGCCGCCCAAGCGCGTGGTCAGCGCCGGCTACACCGAACAAGACGACCTGCTCGCGGTGGGCGTGGTGCCCATCGGGGTTACCAACTGGTTCGGCGACCAACCGTTCGCGGTGTGGCCGTGGGCCCAGCCCAAGCTCGGCGCCGCACATCCGGTGCTGTTGAACCTCGACAACGGGATTCCGCTCGACCAGATCGCCGGGCTGAAACCCGACCTGATCGTGGCCGTCAATGCCGGCGTAGACGCCGATGCCTATCAGAAGCTGTCGGCGATCGCCCCGACCATCGCGCAATCGGACGGCGATGCCTTCTTCGAGCCGTGGAAGGAGCAGGCCACCGCGATCGGCCAGGCGGTATTCCAGTCCGAGCAGATGAAGTCACTGATCGACGCCGTCGACAAGCAGTTCGTCGCGATCGCCCAGAAGAATCCGCAGTGGCAGGCCAAGAAGGCGTTGCTGATGCAGGGCACGCTTTTCCAAGGCAGGGTGGTCGCAACCACGGCGGGCTGGCGGACCGACTTCCTGAACCAGATGGGCCTGGTCATCGCCGACAGCATCAAACCCTTCGGCACCGATCACCGCGCCGTGATCCCACGCGATCAGATCAAGGCGGTGCTCAATTCCGCCGACGTGGTGATCTGGACAACCGAAAGTCCGGACGACCAAAACGCGCTGCTGGCCGACCCTGAGGTGGCGGCTTCCCAGGCGACCGCGCAGAGCCGCCACATCTTCACCACCAAGGACCAAGCCGGCGCGATCGCGTTTTCGTCGCCGCTGAGCTACCCATTGGTCGCCGACCAACTGCCTCCGCAGATCAGCAAGATCTTGGGTTAGATCCCGCTGTTTGAGCGTTTGCTAAGGCACCTCTGGCAGTGCTCGAAAATCCCCGGGCATTCCCTCGCCCGGCACCGACTCCGGGGTTACCGTCGAGTAATGAGCGTGACTGACCTGACGAGTGGCCTTTCCAAGGGCCTGCCAACAGAGCTGGTCGGCAACACCGTACTCGACTACGGCGACCAATCGCTGATGGTGCAATGTGGCAGCACCGCAGAGGTATTGGCGTGGGCCGATGCCTTGCGCGCCGCGGCACTGCCCGGCGTGATCGACATCGTCCCGGCCACCCGCACGGTGCTGGTGAAGCTCGACGGCCCGCGCAACCAAGGGGTCGTTCGTCAGCGTCTGCGCAAGATGCCGGTTACCGCTGACGAGGCTGCTCCGGCGGATCGCAGCGCGGATGTGGTGATCGATGTCGTCTACGACGGCCCAGACCTCGCGGAGGTGGCCAGCCACACCGGGCTGACCACCGCGCAGGTCATCAACGCGCACACCTCCACCTTGTGGCGGGTCGGATTCAGCGGATTCGCACCGGGTTTCGCGTACCTGGTGGACGGCGACCCACACCTTCGAGTGCCACGCCGCTCCGAGCCACGGACCTCGGTGCCGGCCGGCTCGGTCGCCCTCGCCGGCGAGTTCAGCGCGATCTATCCACGCCAATCACCCGGCGGCTGGCAACTCATCGGCCACACCGACGCGGTGCTGTGGGACCTCGAGCGGCCCAATCCGGCGTTGCTGACGCAGGGCATGTGGGTCCAGTTCCGGGCCGGATGAGCAAGGAGGGCGCCGTGACAAACCCGGATATCAACCTGGAAATCCTGCGCACCGGACCGCTGGCCGTCGTCCAGGACCTCGGCCGCACCGGGCTGGCCCACCTCGGCGTCGGCCGCTCCGGGGCCGCCGACCGCCGCTCGCACAAACTGGCCAACCGGCTGGTCGCCAACCCCGACGACCGCGCCACGGTGGAGGTGACGTTCGGGGGATTCTGCGCCCGGGTCCGCGGCGGCGACGTCGACATCGCGGTGACGGGCGCCGACACCGACCCAACCGTCAACGGAATCAAGTTCGGTACCAACAGCATTCACCATGTCCGAGACGGACAGGTAATCGCTCTGGGCGCCCCGCGTGCCGGACTACGGACGTACCTGGCGGTGCGCGGCGGCATCTGTGTGGACCCGGTACTGGGCTCGCGCAGCTACGACGTGATGTCCGCGATTGGCCCGTCGCCGCTGTTACCCGGAGACCAGCTGCCGATCGGCGAGCACACCAACGACTACCCCGAGCTCGACCAGGCCCCGGTGGCGGCCATTACCGGCAATGCGGTTGAGCTGTCGGTGGTACCCGGACCGCGTGACGACTGGTTCGTCGATCCCGACGTCCTGGTACACAGCGACTGGGTGGCCTCCGATCACAGCGACCGGGTCGGGATGCGGCTGGTCGGCCGCCCCTTGCAGTACCGCGACCCCGACCGGCAGCTGCCCAGCGAGGGCGCCACTCGCGGCGCGATCCAGGTGCCGCCCAACGGTTTACCGGTGATCCTGGGGCCCGATCACCCGGTCACCGGCGGGTACCCGGTCGTCGGTGTGGTGATCGACGAAGACATCGACAAAGTCGCCCAGGTGCGGCCCGGCCAGCGGGTGCGGCTGCATTGGGCACGGCCCCGCATTCCGGTGGGGGCCCGGCCGCACGCAAGTTCCTGAGCCTGGCCGTTCTCGTAGTGCAAGCCTGTAGACAAGGCTGGTAGACAAGGGAGGTGACCGCCCAGGTACACACCGCCCGCCTGGTCCACACCGCCGATCTCGACAGCGAGACTCGGCAAGACGTCTGCCAGATGGTCACCACTGCCTTCGCCGGTGAGTTCACCGAGAACGATTGGGAGCACGCACTGGGCGGCATGCACGCCCTGATCTGGCGTCACGGCGCGATCATCGCGCACGCCGGGGTGGTCCAGCGGCGATTGTTCTACCGGGGCAACGCCCTGCGCTGCGGTTACGTCGAAGGCGTCGCGGTACGGGAGGACTGCCGCGGCCAGGGCCTGGTGCACGCCCTGCTGGATGGCGTCGAGCAGGTGGTGCGCGGCGCGTACCAAGTCGGCGCCCTCAGTTCGTCGGCCCGGGC
>DASZLQ010000087.1:0-8758 GCA_035552295.1 Mycobacterium sp.
CGTCCCCGGCCTGGTCTCTAGCGGCATGTCGTTGCCGAGCGCCATCTCGGCGATGCTGATCTACCGGTTGATCAGCTGGTTACTCATCGCCGCGGTCGGCTGGGTGGTGTTCTTCTTCATGTTCCGCACCGAGAACGTCGCTGCCTCGGACGACGACGAACCGATTACCGGTCCGCTGCCTGTTGTGCGGCACCAGCACCAGAGCGACCCCGCCGCCGACCCGACCCAGACCGCCCTGCAGGGGCCCTTACCGCCGCCTGATCGGAATCCAGAAAAGTACAGCTAGCCGACGTTCTTCTGCCGCGGCGGCCCTCCAAGCGTGCCGCCTGCTGCGGGCGGGACCGGCCCGGTCGGCGCGGGCGGAGCGCCCGCCGCGCCCTGCGCCTGCTGCATAAGGCCCATCGCCTGCGGGATGGTGATCGGCAGCTTGCACTGCGTCGACAGGCTGGTCAGCGGCTGCGCGATTGACGTCATGTCACCGGCAACCTTGGGGTTGGCCTCAAAGTAGGACTTCAGCGATGTCACCGATTGCGGGCCTGCCTGCTGCTGCAGCATGGTGGTCATCGTCTGGTTGGTCTCGGGATGCGAGTCCAGGTAGTCGCCCATCGACTTGGAGACCGAACCGATCGTCCTTGCGACTTCACTGGCCGCGCACGGGTCGTTAGCACCGGTCGCCGGGGGCCCCGCCAGAACCGCGACAGCAGCGCCCGGCAACGCGGCGGCGATCAGCCCAGCCAAGAGCCTGCGGCGTCCGGTCGCGGTTGCTGTCTTCATGGATAACTCCTTACGGTTTGCGAAGTCTCGCGAGTTCTGACACTTCGCAAACTGCTGCGATCGAGGGCCCGATTCCTCGCGAAGTTCCCCAAGGCTCAGCGCGGCAAGCGACATCCTGCCATCCCCGGTATCGCGGCTGCCACCTGATGTGACCGATATCCCGCTTGATCACCGATTCACAACGGCTTCGCAGCGTCTCGGCAACATCGGCGTCTGCGCAGCTCAGGAACCAGATAAGCGGCCATCCTCCACAGCGTCCTGCGGTATCGTCGCCCTCACGCGTTACGCGAGAACACCGGGGAGCCTGAGATCCAGCAGTTCATGATGCGCCTAAGCCGCAGCCTGCGCAGGCACCGCTGGTTGGTCTTCGCAGGCTGGTTGCTGGCGTTGGTGCCGGCGGTCTATCTGGCGTTGACGCAGTCGGGAAATCTCACCGGCGGTGGTTTCGAAGTGGCCGGCTCGCAGTCGCTGCTGGTTCACGATCAGCTCGAGGAGCAATATCACGAGCAGGGGGCGTCCTCGTTGGCTCTGGTGGCGGCCCCCCGGCCGGATGCCAGCTACCAAGACATCAACGACGCGGTAGCGCAACTGAGACAGATTGCCAGCCAGTTCCCCGGCGTCGCAGAAGTGCCCAACCCCACCCAGCGGCCGCCGCAGCCCGACCGGCCGTATGTGGTATCGCTGCGGCTGGATTCCCGCAACTCCGGCACCAGCGACATCGCCAAGCAGTTGCGGCAAAAGGTGGGCATCAACGGCGACCACCCCGGGCAGACCGCGAACGGCCGGGTGCGGCTTTACGTCATCGGGCAGGGAGCGCTCAGTGCTGCCGCGGCGGCAAACACCAAACACGACATCGCCGAGGCGGAACGGTGGAACCTGCCGATCATTCTGATCGTCTTGCTCGCGGTGTTCGGTTCGCTGGCTGCGGCGGCGATCCCGCTCGCCCTCGGCGTCTGCACGGTCCTGGTCACGATGGGCCTGGTCTACCTGTTGTCGGCGCATACCACCATGTCGGTGTTCGTGACGTCGACGGTGTCCATGTTCGGCATCGCGCTGGCCGTGGACTACTCGCTGTTCATCTTGATGCGCTTCCGCGAGGAGCTGCGTGCCGGCCGTCAGCCACGCGAAGCCGTCGACGCCGCAATGGCCACCTCCGGGCTGGCGGTGGTGTTGTCCGGGATGACCGTCGTCGCCTCGCTCACCGGGATCTACTTGATCAACACCCCGGCGCTGAAGTCGATGGCCACCGGAGCGATTCTGGCCGTCGCGGTCGCAATGCTGACGTCGGCCACGTTGACGCCGGCGGTGCTGGCGACCTTCGGCCGGGCGGCCGCCAAGAGGTCGGCCCTGCTGCACTGGTCGCGCAACCCGGAGAGCAGTCAATCCCGCTTCTGGAACCGCTGGGTCGGCTGGGTCATGCGCCGGCCGTGGATATCGGCGCTGGCGGCGTCGATCGTCCTGCTTGTCATGGCGGCACCGGCGACATCGATGGTGCTGGGCAACAGCTTGCTGCGCCAATTCGACTATTCGCACGAGATCCGGGCCGGGGTGGGCGCGGCATCCGAAGCGCTCGGACCCGGTGCGCTCGGTCCGGTTCAGGTGCTGGTCACATTTCCCGACGGCGGTGCCTCCTCAACCGAACACAGCCAGGCAATCGCCGCGATCCGTCAACGAATGACGCAGGCTCCCAAAGTCATCTCGGTGGCACCACCGCAATTCGCCGACGACAACAACAGCGCCTTGCTGTCCGCGGTGTTGTCGGTCGACCCCGAGGACATGGGCGCCCGGCAAGCCGTCAGCTGGATGCGCACACAATTACCCCAGGTTCCCGACCAGGGTCCGGCGCGAGTGGACGTCGGTGGCCCCACCGCGTTGATCAAGGATTTCGATGACCGGGTGTCGGCGACCGAGCCCCTGGTGTTGCTCTTCGTCGCACTCATCGCGTTCGTGATGCTGCTCGTCTCGATCCACTCGGTGTTCTTGGCGCTCAAAGGCGTGCTGATGACGTTGCTGTCCGTCGCCGCCGCCTACGGCAGCCTGGTGATGGTGTTCCAGTGGGGATGGCTGCAGGACCTCGGCTTCACCCAGATCAGTTCGATCGACAGCACCGTTCCCCCGCTGGTGCTGGCGATGACCTTCGGGTTGTCGATGGATTACGAGATCTTCCTGCTCACCCGCATCCGGGAACGCTTCCTGCACACCGGAAATACTCGCGATGCGGTGGCATACGGCGTGAGCACCAGCGCGCGCACGATCACTAGCGCTGCCCTGATCATGATCGCGGTGTTCATCGGCTTCGCGTTCGCCGGCATGCCGCTGGTGGCCGAGATCGGTGTGGCGTGCGCTGTCGCGATCGCGGTGGACGCCACCGTGGTCCGGCTGGTCCTGGTGCCCGCGCTGATGGCGATGTTCGCCCAGTGGAACTGGTGGCTGCCGCGGTGGCTGCGCCGTGTCTTGCCGTCGGTGGACTTCGACAGGCCGCTACCCGAGGTTGACCTGCGTGACATTGTGGTCATTCCCGACGACATCTCGGCACTGGCCGCACCCAATGCCGACCTGCGGATGGTCCTCAAGTCGGCCGCGAAGCTCAAGCACTTGGCGCCCGACGCCATTTGTGTGGCGGATCCGCTGGCCTTCACCGGTTGTGGGCGCAATGGCAAGGAGACGGAGCTCAGCCCCGAACAGGCGGCCGCAGACGGCCCCGGAATCAGCCGCGGCCAGGGCCCCGGACAGATCCCCCACCAGGTCAACATATGCGACGACGACAGCGCAGGGGTGGGCCCAGCCGATTCGAAGACCGGCAGCAACGGTAATTCGGCGGCCAAGAAGCTGGTCGGCGGCCTGGCGTCGCGCAACGGCATTGCCCGGGCGATTGCCGGGGGTGGTCGGCCGGTCCATCCGGTCACGCTGTGGCGGGGGCGGCTTTCGGTCGCCATCGACGCGCTGGAGACCGACCTGGACGCCGGCACCGACGCAGGCGAGGAGCAGAAGTACGCACGACGAAGCCCGGTGGAGACCACCAACGTGCAATTGCCCACTGGCGACCGGTTACTGGTGCCAACCGGCGCGGAGGCGCTGCGCCTCAAGGGCTACCTGATCATGTGCCGTAACAGTTGCCGCGATTACGCCGAATTTGCTGACATGGTCGACACATTGGAACCCGAAACCGCCGCTCTAGTGCTGGCCGGAATCGACAGGTATTACTGTTGTCAACCACCCAGGCAGCAATGGATTGCCACCCAGTTGGTCCGTCGGCTCGCAGATCCGCATCCGTCCGATTTCACGGATGATCAGTGGTCTGAACCAGACGCGAAGGCGGAATGGGAAGAGGTTAGGGAGCGCTGCCTGTCGGTGGCCGTAGCGATGCTGGAGGAGGCGAGGTGACGTTGGCAGCCGACCGACGCCCCATGCCGCCGCCTCAGCGGCCGGCCGGCGAACAGCGAAGGCCCGGCAGTGGATCTTCCCAAGACCCCGAACAGCCGGTGGAGTTCTGGCCGACCTCCGCCATCCGCTCTGCCCTGCAGGGCGGTGACATCGACACCTGGAAGCGCATTGCCGCCGCGCTCAAGCGCGACCCGTACGGGCGCACGGCCCGTCAGGTCGAAGAAGTCCTCGAGGGCACCCGGCCATACGGCATCTCCAAAGCGCTGTGGGAGGTGCTGGAACGCGCTCGGGCCCACCTCGAAGCCAATGAACGCGCCGAGGTGGCCCGCCACGTGCGTCTCCTGATCGACCGGTCCGGGCTGGGAGCACAAGAATTCGCTTCCCGCATCGGGGTGGCACCCGAAGATCTGGCCGCCTACCTCGACGGCAGCCTGTCCCCGTCGGCCTCGCTGATGATCCGGATTCGCCGGTTATCGGATCGGTTCGTCAAGGTGAAGTCCGCACGCCCAGCCGAATCCAACTGACCCGTCAGCGGGAAATGATCGGCACCACATCGGACACCAGCCAGTCGCTGCCGTGCTTGATCAGCGCCACCCGCAGTGCTGGCGCCGCCCGACTGGGAGGCTGGCCGGGCGTGTTCTGGGTTACCCGAAGGATCACCGCCACACTGGCCGCCGATGGACCGATGGCCTCGACTCCGGCCGCCAGCGTGGCGGCCTGCGCCGTGACGTTGTGCTGAGCCAGATCTGCGCTGGTCTTTTTGTACTGCTCCTTGAACGCCCCGGCCTGCTCCGGCACCATCATCGCCGCGGCCCGATCGATGGAGCTCGTCGGGGCGCTCGGGGTGAACGAAGCCATGGCCTCCGCCATCCCGGTGGCGACCTGCACCACCTGCCGGGAATCTGTTTTGAACTCGCGGTCCGACGTCGTCCAATGCGTGTAGCCGGTCAGCACTGCCGATGTCACGGCGGCCGCGCATAAGAAGGCAGCGGCCAATCGCAACCCTGGGGCGTCATCGTCGGTGCCGACGCTCACCGAATCGCGGCGCAGCAGCCAGAAGTTGACGCCTACGGCTTCGGCGATCAGCACCAACAGCACCGAGCAGGCAGACACCCACCACAGCGGCCAGCCCAGGATGACTCCGACCATCAACAGCGCGCCGATTGCGGCCAGCGGGGCCACGATGTCGAACGCCAGCAGCCGCCAGAGATTTCTCATCGAATCGACTCCAGCCCGGAGATCATCAGCTTGCCGTCCACGTCGGAGACATCGAGCCGCAGATTCCAGTGCACGATCTGCGGTTTGGCGCCGACGTTCTCGCTGACCGATGTCGCAACCAGCATCACCGGGTCGGTTCGGGTGGCGAATGGCGGCAACTTGGTGGGGACCACCGGCCGCGAGACACCGGGCTGGGTGTCCAAGTCGTGGTGCACCGTTTCGATCGCAACGGCTTCGATCCGGCCGCTGCTTTGCGACTGCAGTTTCTGCACCACCTGTCGGTAAGGCTGCATGGCCGCGTCGAAGTCGGTGTTGAGTTCACCGACCGTGCCGTCGTGCAGCTTCTGCAGGCTGGCGTCGATGTTCCCGGTGTTCATGTTGATCAGCACGCCCGTCCAGTCGGCGGCCGTCTGCATGACGCGGCTCAGATGGCTGCGTTCGCCCGCCTCGTCGCGGTGTGCGGACCAGATGATCACCCCGAGCACGACCGCGGCGACCGATAGCAGGCCGAGAACGGTCGATGCGATGCCGTAATGGGAAAACATCCCGTCTGCTGCGGACTCGTCGCCGGAATCTTCGACGGAATCTTCGTCGTCGGGTGCTTCGGTCTGCTCGCCGTCAGGCATGGGCCGATCGTTGCACCTGAAAAGAGATGGAAGGATGGCGGGGTGACAGCAGAGGCCATCCGCTCGGGCATCGACCTGAGCTACGTCGACGAGAATGCCCGCCCCCAAGACGACCTGTTCGGTCACGTCAACGGCCGCTGGCTGGCTGAATATGACATACCCGCCGATCGGGCCACCGACGGCGCCTTCCGCCATCTGTTCGACCGGGCCGAAGAGCAGGTACGCGATCTGATCATCGAAACCAGCCGAAGCGGTGCCTCCGCCGTGGCAACCGCGGATATTGACGCACAACGCGTCGGCGACCTCTACGCCAGCTTCCTCGACGAGGAAGCCGTCGAACGCAGGGGCACCCAGCCGCTACACGACGAGCTGGCCACCATCGACAACGCCGCCGACGCCGCGGCGTTGGCCGCAGCCGTCGGCGACCTGCAGCGCACCGGGATGGGTGGCGGCGTCGGAGTGTATGTGGATACCGATTCGAAAAACTCGACTCGTTACCTGATGCACATCAATCAATCCGGCCTCGGGTTGCCCGACGAGTCCTATTACCGCGGCGAGCAGCACGCCGAGATGCTGGCCGCCTACCCGGGACACATCGCGCGGATGTTCAGCCTGGTGTGTGGCGGCAACGCGGGCGACCACGCCGAGACCGCCGCCCGGATCGTGGCGCTGGAGACCAAACTCGCTGCCGCACACTGGGATGTGGTCAAGCGTCGCGATGCCGACCTCACCTACAACCTGCGCACCTTCGCCGAGCTGCAGACCGAAGCCGCCGGCTTCGACTGGACCGGCTGGGCGGCCGCGTTGGGCAGTACCCCCGATGCATTCGCGGAACTCGTTGTGCGCCAGCCTGATTACCTCAGCGCGTTCGCCGCGCTCTGGCACAGCGAAGATCTCGAAGACTGGAAGCGATGGGCGCGTTGGCGGTTGATTCGCGCCCGCGCCGCCTGGCTGACCGATGCCATCGTCGCCGCGGACTTCGACTTCTACGGCCGCCGGCTGACCGGTGCCGAAGAGATCCGGGACCGCTGGAAGCGTGCGGTGTCGCTGGTGGAGAACCTGATGGGCGACACGGTCGGAAAGCTTTACGTGCAGCGGCATTTCCCGCCGGACGCGAAAGCCCGCATCGACGCGCTGGTGGAAAACCTGCAAGAGGCGTACCGAATCAGCATCAGCGAGCTGGACTGGATGACGCCGCAGACCCGGGAGCGGGCGCTGACCAAGCTGAACAAGTTCACCGCCAAGGTCGGCTACCCGACGAAGTGGCGCGATTACTCCAAGCTGGTGATCGACCGCGACGACCTCTACGGCAATTACCAGCGCGGGTACGCGGTCAACCATGACCGCGAATTGGCGAAGCTGGGCGGTCCGGTGGATCGGGACGAATGGTTCATGACGCCGCAGACCGTCAACGCTTATTACAACCCTGGCATGAACGAAATCGTCTTTCCCGCAGCAATTTTGCAGCCGCCATTCTTCGACGCCCAGGCCGACGACGCCGCTAACTACGGTGGGATCGGCGCGGTGATCGGGCACGAAATCGGGCACGGCTTCGATGACCAGGGAGCCAAATACGACGGCGACGGCAATCTCGTCGATTGGTGGACCGACGACGACCGCACCGAGTTCGGTGCGCGCACGAAGGCGCTCATCGAGCAATACGAGGCATACACGCCAAGAGAGCTGGACAGCGGCCACCGTGTGAACGGCGCATTCACCGTCGGCGAGAACATCGGCGACCTGGGCGGGCTGTCCATCGCGCTGTTGGCTTACCAGCTGTCGCTCAACGGCCAGTCCGCTCCGGTCATCGACGGCCTCACCGGCGTGCAGCGGGTGTTGTACGGCTGGGCGCAGGTGTGGCGGACCAAATCCCGTGAAGCGGAATCGATTCGGCGGCTCGCAGTGGATCCGCACTCACCGCCGGAGTTCCGGTGCAACGGCGTTCTGCGCAACGTGGACGCGTTCTACGACGCCTTTGACGTAGCCGAGGACGACGCGTTGTTCCTGGAGCCACAGCGCAGGGTCAGGATCTGGAACTGACCCCTATCAAGCCTCGATCCTGGCGGGTACGTGCTTGTGCCACGGCGTGCCGGCGTAGCGGTCCCGCCATCGCGTGGACGTGAGCATGTTCGGCGCGACGCCGGGCACGATGGTATGCCCGTCGTCGTCGATGTAGTCGAGGCCAAAACCGTTGGGCAGGGCCGCGTGCCCGGGAAGCATGGTCTCGGTGATTTCGATGGTCGCCTCGGCATCGCCGGCCGCCGTGCTGACCCGCGCCCTGCCTCCGTCGACGAGTCCAAGGGCCTGCGCGTCCTCGACGCTGACGCGCAGTGCCCCGTCGGCGTCGCGCTTACGCCAGGACGGGTCGCGGAAGATGTCATTGGCGGTGTAGGCACGGCGTTCCCCCACCGACAGCACGATGGGGAACTCCGGTGTGGTCAGCTGCGATGGTGCTGCGGTCAACGCCGATAAGTCGTCCAGCATTTCGGGGATTTCCAGGGCGATCTTGTGATCGGCGTGGCTGATCAGCGCGAAGTCGTCCTCGTAGTTGTGCGCGGTGAACGTAATTCCCGACGGGCTGTCGAGGATGGCGTCGAACAGCGCGTTGCCGTCGGCATGGCCGGCGCGCCGCACCGCGTCGGGATAGGTCATCGCGGTCTTCTGGGCCAGGCCCCATAGTGCGGCCGCACCGGACAATCCCTCCGGCAGCGTCGGCCCGAGGGTTTCGTAAAGCACGTAGGGGAGCAACTTCGCCA
>DASZLQ010000088.1:0-12603 GCA_035552295.1 Mycobacterium sp.
CTGGCCCGAATACTACGACCTACGGATGTCGAAGTTACCACTCGGTAGCTTCACGGCGCACCGGTACGTTCTGAGTCACCAACCGGTTAGGCGTCGAGCTCCCGGGCCACCGCCTTGACCACCTCAGAGACCCTGCGAGCCGTCTTTCGGTCCGGGTAGTGGCCCTTGCGCAGCTCCGGCTGCAGGGTGCTCTCCAGCAGCGTGATCATGTCCTCGACCATGCCGTGCAGCTCATCGGGGCTGTGCTTGTGCTCGGCAGGTCCCTCGCGGCGCGTCCTGGAAAGGCTGGGCGGCGGATCGATCAGCTTGAGGCTCAACGCTTGCGGTCCGCGCCGGCCCGAAGCCACGCCGAATTCCACCCGCTGCCCAGCTTTGAGCCCCTCGACACCCGCGGGCAACGCCGACGAGCGGACGTATACGTCCTCGCCGTCCTCCTGCGACAGGAAGCCAAACCCCTTGTCGGCGTCGTACCACTTCACCTTGCCGGTCGGCACTTGTCTCACCTGCTTGTCTGACGGATCACTAGGATGAACAACACAAGAAGCGCCCCGCCTGCGCAGGACGCGATGTGGATCCAGATCCTACTCGGATGGCCGCCCCGCGAGCACCCCCGATTACTCGTTACTCGGTAGGCTGGGTGGACCGCTGGAGGAGATATGCGCCTGATTCTGAACATTATCTGGCTCGTATTCGGCGGCCTCTGGATGGCCGTCGGATACTTGGTGGCGGCGCTCATCAGCTTCTTGCTCATTATCACCATCCCCTTTGGCTTCGCGTCGCTGCGCATCGCCTCGTACGCGCTATGGCCGTTCGGCCGGACGATCGTCGAAAAGCCGACCGCCGGGGCCGGTGCCCTTATCGGAAACGTCATCTGGATACTGCTGTTCGGGATATGGCTGGCCATCGGTCATCTGGTGAGCGCGGTGGCCATGGCGATCACGATCATTGGCATTCCGCTGGCGCTGGCCAACCTCAAATTGATCCCGGTGTCACTGATGCCGCTGGGTAAGGAAATCGTTCCGGTCAGCTCGCCGGCCCAATCCGGACAGGTGCCCGCATGACCCTGACCGCCCTCGGTGTGCCGTCGGTGCCCAGCCCCAACGCGGGCCGGACGCACGACCATACCGCCGAAGCCCCAACCGATGGCGCGTTGCTGGACACGTACGGGAGGGCCGCCACCGACCTGCGCGTGTCGCTGACCGATCGCTGCAACCTGCGCTGCAGTTACTGCATGCCCGCCGAAGGCCTGGACTGGCTGCCCGGAGAGCAATTGCTGCGACCCGATGAGCTGGCCAGGCTGATGCATATCGCCGTGACCAGACTCGGCATCACCAGCGTGCGGTTTACCGGCGGTGAGCCGCTGTTGGCCCGCCACCTCGAAGAGGTGGTCGCCGCCGCGGCCGGCCTGCGGCCGCGGCCGGAGATCTCGCTGACCACCAACGGTGTGGGCCTGGCGCGCCGCGCTGCCGCCCTCGCCGAGGCGGGGCTGGACCGGGTGAACATTTCATTGGACAGCGTGGACCGTGCCCGGTTCGCGGCCATCACTCGTCGGGACCGGCTCGGTGACGTGCTGGACGGCTTGGCCGCCGCCAAGGCGGTAGGCCTGACGCCGGTGAAGGTGAACGCCGTGCTCGATCCCGCCACTGGGCGAGAGGACGTCGTCGAGCTGTTGGGGTTCTGCCTCGACCAGGGCTACCAATTGCGGGTCATCGAGCAGATGCCGCTGGATGCCGGGCACCAGTGGCGCCGGGAGGCCGCGCTGACTGCCGACGACGTGCTGGCCGCGCTGCGTCCGCACTTTCGACTGCGGCCGGACCCGGCGCCACGTGGTTCGGCACCGGCCGAGCTCTGGCTGGCGGACACGGGCCCGAAGACGCCGGCCGGAAAGTTTGGTGTCATCGCGTCGGTGTCGCACGCCTTCTGCTCGACCTGTGATCGCACCCGGCTGACGGCCGACGGCCAAATCCGCAGCTGCCTGTTCGCGGCCGAGGAGACGGACCTTCGCGGCCTGCTGCGCGGCGGCGCAAACGATGACGTGCTCGACGCGGCATGGCGTACCGCAATGTGGGGCAAGCCCGCCGGCCACGGCATCAACGACCCCAACTTCATCCAGCCTGACCGGCCGATGAGCTCGATCGGTGGCTGAGGTGCCCGTCGAACCGGACGGAATCCAGGTCACGGTTCGCTACTTCGCCGCCGCGCGCGCCGCTGCCGGAGCCGAAGCGGAGTCGGTGATACTGCGTCCGGGCACCACGGTGGCCGATTTGGTTAAGCGGCTCGCGGACCCGGGTACGCATCTGGCAACGGTGCTGGGTCGCTGCTCATATTTGTGCGACGGCATCGCCGTTCGCCACGAGGGCAAAGCGTTGCGATCGGGTGACACGATCGACGTGCTACCGCCGTTCGCCGGCGGCTGACGGTGTGAAATACGTCACGTAACGGAATGATAACGGCCCGGACACGCTCCGATCTCGGGCTCTCTGACCTGCGCAATTATGCGGCTTTCCTGGCGCTTTTCCGGATGACGGTGAGGGAAACGCACGGTTTCGCGAGACGTGACGAGACCAACAGAACCCGCTAGCGTCTCTCGAGGCTCGCCGAGTTACCGGTGGCGTTCCTCCCCTCCTATCCGCGCCGAGCTCCATCCAATAGGCGGGGGAAACCGTACCTGGATGGAGGCGGGGGACCCACCGGTCCACCGTGATCGGACTGGAGTCGCTTGCGGCTCCTTGGGGTGAAGTTGGCGTCGTTCTCCGCAGGACGGCGCCGGCCGGGTGGCCTCTCCAACCCGAACCCGACAGCTGACCTCGTAGGCGTGCAGAGAGAGGAAACTTCGGCGCGTATGAGTGGACAGCACCGTAAGCCCACCAGTTCAAACATCAGCGTCGCCAAGATCGCCTTTACCGGGGCGGTACTTGGTGGCGGCAGCATCGCTCTCGCTGGCCAGGCGGCCGCAGCCACCGATGGCGAATGGGATCAAGTAGCCCATTGCGAGTCCGGCGGCAACTGGGGAATCAACACCGGCAATGGCTTCTACGGCGGTGTGCAATTCACCTCAAGCACCTGGGCCTCCCATGGCGGCGGCGAGTACGCCCCGTCGGCCCAGATGGCGACCAAGGACCAGCAGATCGCGGTCGCTGAGCGGGTGCTGGCGACCCAAGGTCGTGGCGCCTGGCCCGTGTGCGGTGGTCCGCTGTCGGGACCGACCTCACGCGAGGCTCCCGCACCGGTCCCGGCCGGCCTGGATTTGCCGTGGCTCAACGGTGGGCCGCTGGCACCACCGCCACCGCCGGCAGACGCTCCTCCACCAGATGCTCCTGCGCCGCCGCCTCCCCCGCCACCGGCCGATCCGCCTGCGCCGGTCCTGCTGGCCTCGTTTGACCAACCGGCGCCGCCCGCGGATGTGCCGCCGGCACCTCCTGCGGACCTGGCACCGCCCGCGCCTCCCGCCGACGCGGTACCGCCGGCACCCCCCGCGGACGCCTTACCCCCCGCGCCGCCGGTTTCTGGCGACATCAACACCGCTTCCGTTGAACCACAGCGTGTGTCGCAAGTCGGCTACACGAGGAAGCTGTGGGACGCGATCCAGGGCCAAGACATCCACGGGAACGACGCGCTGGACGCGATTGCACAACCGTCCGGCGCCCGCTGAGGATCTGCGCCCAGGCGCTTAGTCGGATTGCTCGACTCTCCCGCAAGCGGTAAGGGATGACTCCCCGGCTTGCGGGAGAGTGTGTGCATCAAACCCGGTCGACGAGATTGTCGTCGCGCACTGTTAGGCCGAGCCCACCCATTCGTCGGTTCCGTCGTCGAAGAACTGGTGCTTCCACACGGGTAGCCGTGCCTTGATGCTGTCGACCAGATGCGCGCAGGTGGCAAATGCCGCCTGTCGATGGTCGGCGGCGACCGCGGCCACCAGCGCCGCCTCACCGATGTGCAGCGCGCCGATCCGGTGGCTGGCCGCGATGGCGCGCAAGCCGCTGGACTCCTCGGCGACCTCCGCCACCACGTCGGCGATGACCTGTTCGGCCGACGGGTGCGCGGAATACTCCAGCCGCACCACCCTGCGTCCGCCGTCGTGGTCGCGAATCATGCCTACGAACCCGACGATGGCTCCCGCCGACTGATGGCCCACCAGCTCTTCATGCTCGGCCAGACAGATCGGCTGCTCGGTCATGGCGGCGCGCAGGACGAGCGTCATCGCTCGTGATCTTTGCCGACGAGTTGGTCGAGCGCGTGGTCGAGCACATCGGCGAGCACCCCGAGGCCGTCACGTACCCCGCCGGGTGAGCCAGGCAGGTTGACGATCAGGGTCCCGCCGGCCACACCGCAAACACCGCGCGACAGCACGGACGTCGGCGCTTTCGGCAACCCGGAGCGGCGGATGGCGTCAGCCAGTCCGGGGATCATGTAATCCAGCACGGCCACGGTGTGGTCGGGGGTGCTATCGCTGGGCGAGATGCCGGTACCGCCGGAGGTGATGATTACGTCGACGCCATCGTCCACCGCGGCGCGCAGCGCCTCCCCAACCGGGTTCCCGTCGGCGACCACCTCCGGCTCCACAGGAGAAAACCCATGTTGTCCAAGCCATTCAGCGATGATCGGCCCGCAGCGATCGTCATACACGCCGGCCGAGGCTCGGGTCGAAGCAATGATCACTCGTGCGGATCGCGCGCCCATCAGCGTGCCCAATTTCCGCTTTTGCCGCCCTCTTTGCGAAGCACCCGAATGTCATCGATACGAGCGGACGGGTCAACCGCTTTGATCATGTCGTAGAGCGTAAGCCCAGCCACGCTGACAGCGGTCAGCGCCTCCATCTCGACACCCGTACGGTCGGTGCTACGCACCGTCGCGGTGATCTCGATGTCGGACTCGCCGACGGTGAAATCAACATCGACCCCAGTAAGCGCGAGCTGGTGGCACAGCGGAATCAGGTCGCTGGTGCGCTTTGCTGCCAGAATGCCCGCCACCCGCGCGGTAGCCAACGCATCACCCTTAGGAAGGCCGCCGGCTGAGATCAGCGCCACCACGTGCGCCGTGGTCCGCAAGGCACCCGCGGCAACGGCGGTGCGCTTGGTGGCCCCCTTCTCGGTGACATCGACCATATGCGCCGCCCCCCGCTCATCCAGGTGCGACAGCGAACCCGAGCGGGACTCCCCCGACTCCGAGGTCGCCTGGGCCTTGGATGCCTCGGCCATCCTGGCGACCTACCGGTTGACGACCGTTACCGGGTGAACGTATGGCAGGTCGTCGGAGGGCAGCGGGAAGGTCAGGTCACCGAAGGGGGACAACGCACCCGTCCGATCGGTCGCCAGTTCGCTCACCGCATGGTCATCCGGGTCCGTCGTCGGCCAGCCGTTGTCGACGTACGGGGTTTTGTCCGCCTTGCCCTCAGCAATGTCAGCCACGAGGTCCATTCTGACAGGTCGCGCCCGCGGACGTGACGCTAGGCCGCACCGGCTGAATTCCCGCGTCCGCACCGTGACGTTGGGTCCGCTCGCTGCTTTACGCTGGTCAGCAATGACCGACAACACCCCGGATATCCCGCTGGGGTCCTGGCTGGCCGACTTGTCCGACGAGCGGCTGATCCGACTGCTGGAACTACGGCCAGACCTTGCCCAGCCGCCGCCTGGCAGCATCGCCGCGCTGGCTGCGCGCGCCGTGGCCCGGCAGTCAGTCAAGGCCGCCACCGATGAGCTCGACTTCTTGCGACTGGCCATGCTCGACGCACTGCTGGTGCTGCAGGCCGACACCGCGCCAGTGCCGACCGCAAAGCTGCTGGCGCTGATCGGCGACCGCGCTCCCGAAGCCGACGTGGTGTGCGCACTGGACGACCTCAGGCAACGCGCCCTGGTCTGGGGCGAGACCGCGGTCCGGGTGGCCGCCGACGCCGGCACGGCGTTGCCGTGGCAGCCGGGCCAGGTCACGCTTGAGGACACCTCACGCACCGGCGAACAGATCGCCGATCTCATCGACGGGCTCGACAAAGCCCAGCTGGATGTACTGGACAAACTGCTCCAGGGGTCTCCGATGGGGCGTACCCGTGACGCCGCGCCCGGCGCCCCAGCGGATCGACCGGTGCCCCAGCTGCTGGCGAAGGGGCTGCTGCGTCGGATCGATGCCGAGACGGTGATCTTGCCCCGCCACGTCGGACAGGTATTGCGCGGCGAGCAACCCGGTCCGATGCAACTGACGGCACCCGACCCGGTGGTGTCGACCACTACACAAGAGGACGCCGATGCGGCGGCTGCCGGAGCCATCATCGACCTGCTGCGCGAACTCGACGTACTGCTCGAAAACCTCGGTACCACACCGGTTCCCGAGCTGCGCAGCGGCGGATTGGGAGTTCGAGAAGTCAAACGGCTGGCCAAGGCAACGGGCATCGACGAGCCGCGACTTGGCCTGATCCTGGAAGTCGCGGCCGCGGCCGGATTGATCGCGAGCGGGATGCCCGATCCGAAGCCTGCCCACGGTGACGGACCGTATTGGGCGCCGACGGTGGCCACCAATCGGTTCAGCGCGATGTCAACCGCTGAGCGTTGGCACCTGCTGGCTAGCACCTGGCTTGACCTGCCGGGGCGACCGGCGTTGATCGGCACCCGGGGTCCGGACGCTAAACCGTATGGCGCCCTTACGGATTCGCTGTACTCGACGGCCGCTCCACTGGATCGCCGACTGTTGCTGGGGATGCTCTCCGAGCTGCCTCGCGGTGCCGGAGTCAACGCAGCAGCAGCGTCGGCGGAGTTGATCTGGCGGCGCCCGCGCTGGGCGAGGCGGCTGCAGCCTGGACCGATAGCAGACCTGCTGGCCGAGGGCCACGCGCTGGGCCTGGTGGGTCGCGGGGCGATCAGCACTGCCGGCCGCGCGCTGCTCGACGAAGCCGTCGACCCCGCCGTCGCGATCGATGCGGTGACGCGGGCACTGCCCAAACCGATCGACCACTTTTTCGTGCAAGCCGACCTCACGGTCGTGGTACCGGGGCCACTGCAACGCGATCTCGCCGAGGAATTGGCCGCGGTTGCCACCGTCGAATCGGCCGGCGCGGCCATGGTGTACCGCATCAGCGAGCAGTCGATCCGCCACGCCCTCGACATCGGCAAAACCCGTGACTCGATGCACGCACTTTTCGCCAAGCACTCCAAAACGGCGGTGCCACAAGGACTCACATACCTCATCGACGATGTTGCGCGCCGGCACGGGCAGCTTCGGATCGGGATGGCCGGGTCGTTCGTGCGCTGCGAAGACCCGGCCCTGCTGGCCCAGGCGGTAGCGGCCGCCGAAGATCTGCAGCTGCGAGCCCTGGCTCCGACGGTGGCCGTGTCGCCCGCGCCGATCGCCGAGGTGCTCCGTGCGCTGCGGGCCGCAGGCTTCGCCCCGGCCGCCGAGGATTCCTCGGGCGCCATCGTCGACGTGCGGCCCCGCGGCGCCCGCGTGCCCACGCCGCAGCACCGTCGCCCCTACCGCCCACCCCCGCGCCCCAGCACCGAGACACTGAACGCGGTCGTCTCGGTGCTGCGTAAGGTGACCGCTGCACCGTTCGGCAACATCCGCGTCGACCCCGCGGTCACCATGTCGCTGCTGCAGCGCGCGGCCAAGGATCAGGACACGTTGGTAATGGGCTACCTCGACGCCGCCGGCGTGGCCACCCAGCGCGTGGTATCGCCGATCACCATACGGGGCGGGCAGCTGGTGGCCTTTGATTCGGCGTCCGGGCGGCTGCGTGACTTCGCCATCCACCGCATCACATCGGTGGTGTCGGCCGACGACTGAATAATGGAGCGTATGACTGACGGGCCGTTGATCGTGCAGTCCGACAAGACGGTGCTGCTCGAAGTGGAGCACGAGCTGGCCGGTGCCGCGCGCGCCGCCATCGCCCCATTCGCCGAGCTGGAACGCGCACCCGAACACGTGCACACCTACCGCATCACACCGCTGGCACTGTGGAATGCCAGCGCGGCCGGCCATGACGCCGAACAGGTCGTCGACGCGCTGGTCAGTTACTCGCGCTACGCGGTGCCTCAGCCGCTGCTGGTCGACATCGTCGACACCATGGCCCGCTATGGCCGGCTGCAATTGGTCAAGAACCCGGCCCACGGCCTGACGCTGGTAAGCCTTGATCGCGCGGTGCTCGAGGAGGTGCTCCGCAACAAGAAGATCGCACCGATGCTCGGCGCCCGGATCGATGATGACACCGTCGTCGTCCACGCCAGCGAGCGCGGTCGGGTCAAGCAGATGCTGCTCAAGATCGGTTGGCCCGCGGAAGATCTCGCCGGCTACGTCGACGGCGAGGCACACCCGATCAGCCTGCACCAGGAAGGCTGGCACCTGCGCGATTATCAGCAGATGGCCGCAGATTCGTTCTGGTCCGGCGGCTCGGGGGTGGTGGTACTTCCATGCGGCGCCGGCAAGACGCTGGTCGGCGCGGCGGCGATGGCGAAAGCGAGTGCGACGACGCTCATCCTGGTCACCAACATCGTCGCCGCCCGGCAATGGAAACGGGAGCTGGTCGCACGCACCTCGCTGACTGAGGACGAGATCGGTGAATACTCCGGAGAACGCAAGGAAATCCGGCCCGTCACCATCTCGACGTACCAAATGATCACCCGCCGCACCAAGGGCGAGTACCGCCATTTGGACCTCTTCGACAGCCGCGACTGGGGTCTGATCATCTACGACGAGGTGCATCTGTTGCCGGCGCCGGTGTTCCGGATGACCGCCGACCTGCAGTCCAAGCGGCGGCTCGGCCTGACCGCCACATTGATTCGCGAGGACGGCCGCGAGGGTGACGTGTTTTCCCTGATCGGACCGAAACGCTACGACGCGCCGTGGAAGGACATCGAGGCGCAGGGCTGGATCGCGCCGGCGGAGTGTGTCGAAGTGCGGGTCACCATGACCGACAACGAACGAATGATGTACGCCACCGCCGAACCCGAAGAACGTTACCGGTTGTGCTCGACAGTGCACACCAAAATTGCTGTGGTCAAATCGATTCTGGAGAAACACCCCGACGAGCCGACCCTGGTGATCGGCGCCTACCTCGATCAGCTCGACGAGCTGGGCGCTGAGCTGAACGCTCCGATAATCCAAGGGTCCACCCGGACCAAGGAACGTGAAGAGCTATTCGACGCCTTCCGCCGTGGCGAGGTGCCCACGCTGGTGGTGTCGAAGGTCGCCAACTTTTCCATAGACTTGCCCGAAGCCTCTGTGGCGGTGCAGGTTTCGGGAACATTCGGCTCACGCCAAGAGGAGGCCCAGCGGCTGGGCCGATTGTTGCGGCCCAAGTCCGACGGTGGTGGCGCCATCTTCTATTCGGTGGTGGCCCGCGACAGTCTGGACGCCGAGTACGCCGCACACCGGCAGCGCTTTTTGGCTGAGCAGGGCTACGGCTACATCATTCGCGACGCGGACGATCTACTGGGGCCGGCGATTTAGAGCGACAGGATGGTCGCCGATGCGGTGCCGGGTGCGCCGTACACCTGCGCCAGGCCGACGCGTGGATTGCCGGGCACCTGACGCTCGCCCGCCTCGCCGCGCAGCTGACGCACCAGCTCGTGCATCTGCCGCAGCCCCGAAGCGCCGATCGGCTCGCCGTTGGCGATCAGCCCGCCATCGGTGTTGACCGGAATCGAGCCGTGGATTTCGGTGGCGCCATCAGCCACCAACTTCTCCTGCTCACCGTCTGCGCACAGACCCGTCTCGGCCATGTGGATGACCTCGTTGCCGGCGTCGGTGTCCTGAAGCTGGGCCACGTCGACGTCCTCGGGCCCGATGCCGGCGGCCTCGTAGGCCGCTTTAGCCGCGTACACCGTCGGGGAGGCGTCCTCGTCCAGCGGAGCGAAGGTGGCATGCACTTCGTAGGCGCCATAACGGCGGGTACGGATCTCGCAGGCACGCACGTACACCGGCTTGTCGGTGAACTTGTGCGCGATGTCGGCGCGGCACATGATCACGGCGGCGGCGCCCTCGTCGGGCGCGCAGAACATGTACTGCGTCAGCGGGTAGTTGAGGACGGCCGAGTTGAGGATCTCTTCCTCAGGAATTGCCTTGCGGCGGAACGCGTTCGGGTTCAGCGCACCGTTGCGGAAGTTCTTGGCGGCCACCTTGGCCAAGGTAGCCTGGGAGATGTTGTGGTCGTGCAGGTACCTATTGGCCTTCATGCCGAAGAACTTGGTGGTGACGAACTGCCCATTCTGCGCATACCACTGCGGCAGTGCGAGCTTGGCGGGGTCGTCGGTGAAGGCGCCGCGGGGATGCTTGTCCAGGCCGATGGCAATGCCGAGGTCGTACTTGCCCAACCGGATGGTGTCGGCGGTCTGCTGAATCGCGCTGGCGGCGGTAGCGCAGGCATTGAACACATTGGTGAAGGTGATGCCGGTCAGACCGACCAGGCGGGTCACCGCGTCGGGATTGGACACCTCGTGGCTACCCCCGAAGCCGAACTGAATGTCCTTCCACTGCACTCCCGCGTCGGTGAGTGCGGACTGGATGGCCTCGGCGCCCATCTGCATCGCGGTCTTCTCGAACCTGCCGAATGGATGCAGGCCCACGCCGATGATGGCCACATCGTTAGTCATGTCAGGCTCCTTCCTCAGACCGGCTGGAACGCGAACGTGACGATCTCGTCGCCGTCGGCATCGGTGGTGAACGGCACCATGGTGAGCTCGACCTCCTGGCCGAACTGCAATTTGGCCGGGTCGTTTTCGGTCAGCCGGCCCTCGACCCGGATGACGTCGCCGAGTTGCACCAGGCCCACGCCGAACGGCACGAAATCCTTGCCGGCCGGACCGGCGTACGGAGCCCCGGGCGGGAATCCCTGGGTGGTCCACGTCACCAGGGTTCCGCGGCGCGGCAGCCGCAACTCAGTCATCCCGCCCCCACTGCAGCGCGGACACCACTGCTGCACGGGGAACGTGGTGGCACCACAGCTGCCACATTGACTGCCGATCAGTTGCGGGCTCTCGTCGGGCCAGGTGGAGATGTCGGGGGCGAGTGCCTTCTGCATCGAGGATCCTCCAGGAGCGTCCACAGTCTGCCAACAGAACAATGCGCTCACTGAAAGGTACAACAGCATTCCTTAAAAGTGGAAATCGCATTCTCGTAGCCGTGGCTCCCTGCTTCCGTTGAGCGTGCAGCCAGGGCGTCCGATGTGCGCCCACGGCGGAACTGAGGCCGAATTCGCGCCCACACGACACAATCAACGCCCAGAAGGCACACTCAGTTATCTTGACGGGGAGCGCTGGCCCGATGTCCCGACGGGAGGAGGCGACTATGCCAGTCACGGTGACACTTGAACTCAGGCTGAAGCCCGAATCGGTAGCAGCGGCGCGCGACGTCATGGGCCGCGCGCTGCAAGATACCCGGGCGTTCGACGGAAACCTCCGAACCGACGTGCTCGTCGACGCGGACGACGAAGCGCACTGGCTTATCTACGAACTATGGGACACGGTCGAGCACGACGAGGCCTATCGCAGATTCCGGGCCGGAGAAGGTCGCCTGACGGAGCTCCCTCCACTGCTGGCCACGCCCTCGGTCAAGACGCGCTACGCCACCAGCGACATCTGAGCCGCACCGCCCGTCGCTCGCCACATGGCAACTAGCGCGTGTCTCCAACGCTGAAATCGCCTGGCGGGTATGGGTTTGGCGTCCTACGGCGATCTCTGGCGGGCGCAGCCGTTGACATCAAACACGGCGAACATAGTGCGGGTCGAAACACTGGTGCCGTGGTCGGTGCCACTACGATTCGACAATGGCCATGAGACAGATCGCTGACTCCTGCGTACCTTGGACTGGCTTCGACATATCGATCGTGGCCAGGAGCTACGCGCAGTTCACCGGCCTCCTCGCCGGTTTTGCCTTTGTCGTCATAAATCTCGTGCTTGACCGCGCCTATCGCCGCCGCGCCGATGGTCGTTCGCCGGAGCCGCGTGAGGTTGAGCATGAGACCCTAGTAGGAATTGCACTGGTGTGCGCCTTTCTGGGCCTGTTTCTGACAACCCTGCGATATAGCTTGCTTGCCGGCGAGAGCGGGTGCGCCCTCACCAACGGCCGAGCCGCGTCCGCGGAAGTGCTGACCGCCGTATCGTTCGCGGCTTCCATCTATACGTTGCTTTACGCCATTGTGCAGTTTTTTTCGGGTACCGCTGGCATACTCGCCAAACACCTCGTATTTCTCGTAGCGGTACTCGTTCCCCCAATTGTCGTGTTCTTCGTTGAAGATACGCTCACGCATCTCGCGCTCTCGCTGGGTGATCCGGAAACGCACCGGCCGCTTCAACCGCTGTGGGACTGGGCCAACCGGCTCTCGACTGCGATACCGCTGGCGGTCTTAATCGTATGCGCCGCCGTGTGGTACATCGGAATTGAGAGGCGGCGTTCGGAATCACCTGCCGGCCGCATTGCACAACACTTCCGATTGGTCGTCCCGTACGTTACTGTCGCCGTCGTTGCCGCCGTGGTAACACGCTCCGTCGTGGCGTTACGATATACAAATCCAGCCGCACATATCGCTCCAGGCGAAGCCTGGCTATGGGTAGTCCTGCTTACTGTCGCGTTGCTAGTTCAAAGTACGGCTATGTCATTTCAAAAAGGCGTGGAAGTCCCTTT
>DASZLQ010000089.1:0-5151 GCA_035552295.1 Mycobacterium sp.
CGCGAATCACCGATATGGTCGTCGTCAAAACCCATCGCCCGCAACGTATCCCACTTACCGCGACTGGCCGTGGCGAACACCTCCGCACCCCAATAACGGGCCAGCTGCACCGCCGCCATGCCCACCCCACCGGTGGCCGCGTGCACCAACACCCGCTGGCCGGCCTGGACGCCCGCCAGCACCGACAACCCGTACAGCGCCGTCAAAAACACCACCGGCACCCCGGCAGCCTCCACCAACGACCACCGCGCCGGCACCACGGTCATCAACCGCGCATCCACCACCGCCTCAGAACCCACCACCCCCAACAAACCCATCACCGCATCACCTACGGCCAACGCGATTACATCGGGGCCGACCTCGACGACCACCCCGGCGCCCTCGACGCCTATCTCCCCGCCGCCGGGGTACATGCCCAAGGCCACCAACACATCCCGGAAGTTCACCCCCACCGCGGCCACCGCCACCCGAACCTGCCCGGCAGCCAACTCCATTCGTGGGCACGACTGCACCACCAGGTCCTCCAACGTGCCCCCGCCGCCAGCGGTCGTCCGCCATGCGCCCGTCGGCACTTCCAGCGTTGATTCCGCCGCCGGAGCCAAGCGAGCGGCGTGCGCGACACCGGAGCGCACCACCAGTTGTGGCTCGCCACAACCGATGACGTCGCGGACATCCATCGATCCATCCGAGTCCACCAAGATCACCCGACCCGGATGCTCGGCCTGCGCAGACCGCACCAACCCCCACACCGCCGCACCCGCCAAATCGGTGACGTCCTCACCAGGCAGTCCCACCGCGCCATGGGTCACCACGACCAGCATCCCGGAACCATCACCGGCCAGCCACGACTGCAACACCCCCAGCACCTCATGGGCTGCCGCATACACCGAGCCCACCACACCCTCGGGTACCGAACCCGGCTGCCACACCACCACGTCCTCGTCGCCAATCCCAGTGGGCTGCACCGACACCGGCGACCATGTCACGTCGAACAGTCCGCGGTCGGCCCGAGGGCGTGCCGCTGGTATCGACAACTGCGCCACCGAGACGGGACGCACCACCAACTCGCGCACCGATAAGACCGGCAGTCCGGCACCATCGGCCAAGTCCACCGACACCGCCGCCACACCCACCGGGGCTATCCGGACCCGTGCCCGCGATGCTCCCGCGGCGTGCAAACACACTCCCTGCCAGGAGAACGGCAACATCGTCTCGGCCTGCTCGCCGGCCACACCCATCGCGTGCAACGCCGCATCCAACACCACCGGATGAATCCCAAACCCGCCGACTTCTACTCCGGCGACCTCTGGGACATCGACTTCGGCGAATACTTCGTTTCCGCGCTGCCACATCGCGTGCAAACCGTGAAACGCCGGACCGTACTCATAGCCTCGCTCGGCCAGTCGCTCATATGCGTCGGTCACATCCACCGCCGTCGCCCCCACCGGCGGCCAGACCGACATATCCGCGGCCGGCTTGACGGTTCCTGCGCTCAACACACCCTCGGCGTGTAACACCCACTCCGAACCGGGCTGAGCTCCAAGCGAATACACCGACACGCTCCGACCGCCCGAACTAGCTGCGGCGCCCACCACCACCTGTATCTGCACCTCGTCAGCTGCCGGCAACAGCAGCGGTGCCGATAGCGTCAGCTCCTCCACCACCGTGCAATCGACCTCGTCACCGGCGCGCAACACCAACTCGATGAACCCGGCGCCCGGGAACAACACCACCCCGGCCACCGCGTGGTCGGTCAACCACGGTTGAGCAACCATCGACAGCCGGCCGGTGAGCACCACCCCGCCCGAATCAGGCCGCTGCACGACTGCACCAAGCAAGCCGTGTTCGGCCCCCACCAAACCCAAACCACCCATATCACCGACACCGACGCCCATCTCCGGCAACCAAAAACGCTGCCGCTGAAAGGCATACGTCGGCAGCGGCACCTGACACCCGCCCACAAAGGCTGCCCGCCAATTCACAGCCACGCCCGCGACGTGAGCCTGACCCGCAGACAGCCAAAACCTGTCAAGCCCACCGTCATCGCGGCCCAGCGATGGAATGACGATGGCGTCGGTGGCGTTCGGGGCATTTCGATCGGCCAGAGTTTCCTCGATGCTGGCGATCAACACCGGATGCGGACTGGATTCGATGAACACCTGATGCCCGCGATCGCGCGCGCTGCGTACTGCACTTTCGAACTGGACCGTCCGCCGGATGCTCTGGTACCAGTACTCGGCGTTCAAACCGGCGGTGTCCATCAGCTCACCGGTGACGGTTGAGAAGAACGCCACCGAGGACGAATGGGGCTCGATGCCGGTCAGCGCCTGGGCCAGGGGCTCACGGATCGCATCCACCTGCGCGGAGTGAGAGGCGTAGTCGACATCGATCCTGCGGGCCCGCACGTTGTCGGCCTCACAACGCTGCATCAGTTCCGCTAGGGCGATCACCTCGCCGGAGACGACGACTGCTGAAACACCGTTGACGGCAGCAATATTGAGTCGATCCCCCCACCGCGCCAGCAACTCGTGTGCTTTCGGCAGCCCACACGCCAGGGAGACCATGCCCCCAGCGCCCGATAACTGCACCAGCAGCCGGCTTCGTAACGCCACAACCCGGGCGGCGTCCTCCAGCGACAACCCGCCCGCCACGTACGCTGCCGCGATCTCGCCCTGCGAGTGACCGATCACCGCATCCGGGCGGACGCCCACTGACCGCCACAATTCGGCCAGCGACACCATCACCGCCCACAGGACCGGCTGCACCACATCGACACGGTCGAGCCCCGGGGCACCCGCCGCGCCCCGGATGACATCGATCAGGGACCATTCCACGTGCTCACCGAGCGCCTTATCGCATCGGTGCATGTGGTCAGCGAATACCTTTGAGGTGTCTAGTAACTGGGCTCCCATGCCGACCCATTGCGAGCCTTGGCCGGGAAATACGAACACCGTCCTGTCCACCGCGTGCGCACGCCCCACCACGACATTTGCGCCGGGCTCACCGGCCGCCAACCCGGCCAATCCGGCCATCAGGTGCTCACGGTCACCGCCCACCACCACCGCCCGATGCTCGAACACCGAACGTGTCGACACCAACGACCAACCCACGTCGGCCACATCCAGATCCGGGCCAGCACCCACATGCGCCAACAACTGCTCCGCCTGAGCGGACAACGCCTCGGCTGAACGAGCGGACAACACCCACGGAACCGCCGGCATCTCGCTATCACCCGAAGCGCCAATGCTTTCTAGTTCCGGAGACTGTTCTAAGATCACATGCGCATTCGTCCCGCTGATGCCGAACGACGACACGCCGGCCCGCCGTGGCCGGTTCTGCGCGGGCCACGACCGCTGCTCGGTCAACAACGAGACGGCCCCTGCCGACCAATCCACATGCGGCGTGGGCGCATCCACGTGCAATGTTTGCGGCATCACCCCGTGCTGGATCGCCTGCACCATCTTGATCACCCCGGCCACGCCCGCGGCGGCCGACGTGTGACCCATGTTCGATTTGATGGATCCCAACCACAACGGCCCGTCCGCCGGCCGATCCTGCCCGTATGTCGCGAGTAGCGCCTGCGCCTCAATCGGATCGCCCAATGTGGTGCCCGTGCCATGGCCCTCCACCAGATCCACGTCGGCCGCATTCAACCGCGCGTTGGCCAGTGCGGCCCGCACCACCCGCTGCTGTGCCGGCCCATTAGGGGTCGCCAGCCCGTTGGATGCGCCATCCTGGTTGACCGCTGAGCCGCGCACCACCGCGAGCACCGGGTGCCCCATCCGCCGCGCATCGGCCAACCGCTCCAGCACCAAGACCCCGACGCCCTCGGAGAAGCCGGTTCCATCGGCCGCACCCGCATATGCCTTGCACCGTCCATCGGCGGCCAGCGCCCGCTGCCGACTGAATTCGATGAACATCGCCGGAGTGGCCATGACGGTCACCCCGCCGACCAACGCCAAATCACACTCGCCCGAGCGCAACGAGCGCGCCGCCAAGTGCAATGCCACCAAGGACGACGAACATGCCGTATCCACCGACACCGCCGGGCCCTCCAAACCCAGCGCGTACGCGACCCGTCCCGAGGCCACGCTCAACGTCGAACCACGCAGTCCGTATCTTTCCAGATCGCCGGGAACCCGCCCCTGGCCACCATAGGAACCGTGGAATATCCCGGCGAACACGCCCGTCGTCGACCCGCGCAGCGCCAATGGATCAATCCCGGCCCGCTCCAACGCTTCCCACGACACTTCCATCAACAAGCGCTGCTGCGGGTCCATCGCCAGCGCCTCGCTGGGCGCGATCCCGAAGAACGCGGCGTCGAAATCGGCGGCGCCCGCCAAGAATCCCCCACACCGGGTGTACGACTTACCTATCGCGTCGGGATCCGGATCAAACAGACCACCCAGGTCCCAGCCACGGTCGGCCGGGAAATCGGACACCACATCGCGGCCGTCAACCACCATCTCCCACAGGGCCTCCGGGGAATCCACCCTACCCGGATAGCGGCATGCCATCCCCACCACCGCGATCGGGTCGGTCGCTACGGCCAGGTACTCGCGGTTCTCTCGCTTCAGCCGCTCGTTTTCCTTGAGAGACTTCCGGAGGGCCGTGACGAGCTCTTCCTGAGTGCTGTTCATAGGACCCGGCCTTTCGTGCTGCTCAACCGAACGGGCGAAGCCGCGGGCTTATTCGCTGCGCCGAACACGGATCGCGCCTTCGGAAACTGTATGGCGATGCCTATGCGACGAGGAGGAGTCCACAATCCCGCATCAGTGCCAGCGCAACAACACAAGCTCAGAGCAGAAGCCGGGACCCATCGCGATCATCAGGCCTGGGCTGCCACTAGGCGGCGGTTTGGCGAGGGTGTCGCGCAGCACATGCAGCACAGACGCCGAGGACAGGTTGCCGATCTCACCGAGCGAGCGCCAGGTCAGCTCCAGGGCCTCCGGCGGCAGGTCGAGGGCCTCGTTGATCGCGTCGATGACCTTGGGACCGCCGGGGTGGGTGACCCAGGCGCCGATGTCGGCGGTGGTCAGGTTGTGCCCGACCAGAAACTTGGTGACGTTCTCACCGATATGTTGCTGCACGATAGTCGCGACGTCCTTGGACAGCACGAGTTCGAAGCCTGCGGCGCCCACGTCGTAGCCC
>DASZLQ010000090.1:0-3233 GCA_035552295.1 Mycobacterium sp.
AGGAATCCGGCAACCCCGCTCACGGGTGCGGGGGCGAGCAGCACGGCGGCCGGGGCATCGTGCGATTCCAGGTACTTTTGCACCACGAAGCCGCCCATGGAATGGCCGACGACGACCGGTCGTCTGGGCAGGCTCCTTGCGACTGAATCGACATCGTCAACGAGATCCGCCATCGAACAAAATTGCATGGGCTTGGGTGCGGGGCTTTTGCCATGGCCGCGAAGGCTCACGGCCAGTGACGGGTGGCCCTTTTCCGCGAAGAAGTCGAGGAAATGCTCGTCCCAGCACCAGGCGCCGTGCCAGGCACCATGGACGAAGAGCACTGGCGCTTTGTCAGATTCACGGCTGGGCCGCTTTTCGATCACATCGAGCATGAGCCTGACTCCTTATGGCCGCGCCCTGCGGGGTGCTTAGCTGTAACGCCGCTGAGATTAGCTTTTGGCCACCCTTGGCGAGGCGGAAACTAGAATGTGACCGCTGCAGAGCCCGAGGAAGTGCCCACCGTGACGCCGGATTCATGCGAACAGCGCGCGCTGGTCTTGACCGCGTTTCCGGCCGAGGCCGACGCGGTGCTGTCCCACACCACGCTCGACCCCGACCCGGTGGTGGTCGCTGACCGCCGGCACTTCTATCTCGGCTCGATCAGCGGCAAAAAGGTGATCGTGGCGATGACCGGCATCGGCATGGTGAACGCTACCGACACCACCGAGACCGCCGTCGCCCGCTTCAGCGATGCGTCTTCCATTGCCATTGCCGCAGTGGTGTTTTCGGGGGTCGCGGGCGGCGCCGGGCGCACCAGCATCGCGGATGTGGCTATACCGGCGCGCTGGACACTGGACGACGGCACAACATTTCATCCGGTCGATCCCGACATGCTGGCTACGGCTGAGAAGCTTTCTGTCGCACTAACACACGTCAACCTGCAGCGCCGGCCCCAAGTGTTCGTCGGCGGCGACGGTTGCAGCTCGGACAACAACAACGGTGTGGCGTTCCCGTGCATCCCGAACGGCGGCAACGTTTTCGGTTGCCAACCCTGCAGTGCGCCCGACCGTTCACGTCTGCATACCGGCAACTTCTTCCAGGCGGCGGGGCCCTGGCTGAAAAAGGCGCTGGTCAGCAACCTGAAGATCAGATCGACGTCAAACCCGGCCTTCGACGCGACGGACATGGAGACCGCGGCCGCGCAGGCCGTCGCCGACGCACACGGCGTCCCATTCCTGGGTATCCGCGGGATTTCGGACGGACCCGGTGACCCACTTCATCTGCCGGGCTTTCCGTTTCAGTTCTTCTACTACAAGAAGATCGCGGCCGGCAACGCCGCCCGGGTGACCGCGGCGTTCCTGCGGAGCTGGGGCGCCTGAATCGCATGCCGCTACGCGACATACTCGGGTAAAGCGATGTCGTCGCGGAATTCACGCCCGATGACCCAATCGGCCACCCGCGGGATGTTCAGCAATTTGGACGCCTGATTGCGGGTCCACAGGCCGAGCGACGTCTTTGGGGCGAACATTGAGGCGAATCCGCGCGCCGACCGCTGCCTGGCTTCAACAATCGGCCGCAGCTGGCGTTCATAGCGACGAAACGCTTCGCGGTGATCGGCACCCGCGCGGCTGAGTTCGCCGGCCAGCACGTAGGCCTGCACCATTGCCAGACCCGCTCCCTCGCCCGCGAGCAGAGAGACCGCGGCCGCGGCGTCACCGATGAGCGCTACCCGCCCCTTCGACCAGTGGTCCATGACGATTTGGCTCACACGATCGAAGTACACTTCGGAGGCCCCATCGAGTTTGCCCAAGATCGCGGGGCATTCCCAGTCGGCGTTGCCGAAGACCTGACGCAAGGTGGTCTTGACCTCCGACAAGTCCTGTGGATCGGGGCCGCTCATGTGCGCGGTGGTGAAAACGAAAAGAAACATGGTCTTTTCGTCGCGCATCGCGAATCGCGCGACCATTCGCCCGGGCACGCTGTAGGCGAGGTAGACGAGCTCATCGCGCGGCTGATAGCCGTCGGCTTCGAAGGCGGCGACTCGGTAGCCGAGGTCGGTCTCAAATCTAGATTCCGGGCCGAATACCAAATGGCGCACAGGCGAATGGATGCCACCGGCGCCGATGACCAAGTCGAACGGTCGTGACTGGCCGTGCTCGAGTGTGACCCGGACGCCTGAGTCATCTTGTGTGATGGCCGAAACGCTTTCACCGAACAGGGTTTCGACATGCTGTTCGATGCAGCGGTAGATCATGGCCGCCAGATCACCGCGCGGCACAGTGGCGAACCGGCCATCGACGTTCCGCTGGAACAAATCCGCCGAAAATCCGCCCACCTTCCGCGAGTACCGGTCCACCAGCCGCACGTCGTGAACCACATACCCGGTGGCGTGTAGTTCAGCGGTGAGTCCCATGCGCTCGGCGACGGTATATCCCCCGCCCCAGAAGTCGACGACGTAACCACCGGTGCGGAGTTGTGGGGCCTTTTCGATCAGTGTCGGCTCGTGGCCATAGCGCCATAACCAGTACGCGAGCGTTGGGCCGGCGATGCCAGCACCGACAATGGCGATCTTCATGTGGGTACCTCTCCAGTTGGCGGAGTCGCAATTACTATAGCACTATGCAATAGTTGCACTAGGAAATAGAGTCAGATTGTCGACGCTGGAGAGGGCCGTTGTGCTGAAAGAACTTACGGGCGTGCCTGCCGGCATCCAGGCCCTAGAAGCCGTCGGGACGGTTACCGCAGAAGACTACAATCGGGTGTTTGCGCCGCTCGTCGATCAGGCGCGACGAACGGGAAGCCGGATGCGCCTGCTCTACCAATTCGGCCCGGGCTTCGAGCGCATCACGCCGGGTGCGCTGTGGGCGGACACCCGACTCGGGTTGGGCTACTTGCGGCTGCTCGACGGCTGCGCTGTCGTGAGCGACATCGGCTGGATTCGGACGCCGACGCGCGGCATCGGCGCCTGGATGCCGTGCCCGGTGCGGGTGTATCACAACGACGAACGCGGTGACGCCGTCGCGTGGCTGACCTCGCTCCCGGACGGCGCTGACGTGTCCACCCGTGACATGGTCAAGGCCTACATCGGTGGAGTGGGCGCCGCGCTCGGGAGCCTTGGCAAGCTTGTCGCCTCCCGTAACGCCAGGAAGGTGCTATTCGGGACCGCGGCTCACGGCGCGGTTCGGGTCCGAACACCACTCGGACCACGACCCGGGAAACAGCGCTGCCTCGCGGCCCATCGCCGCGAGCGC
>DASZLQ010000091.1:0-2148 GCA_035552295.1 Mycobacterium sp.
ATGGAACATCGTTCCGGACCGCTCGGCCATCACCTTCAAAGTCAAGAACATGTGGGGCCTGCTGAACGTCAAAGGACGTTTCACCGAGTTCAACGGCGACGGACAGCTCACCGGCAAAGGCGCGGTCTTCGGTCGCCTCGACATCCGTGCCGCGTCGCTGAGCACCGGCATCGGTCGCCGGGATAAGCACCTGCGCTCGGCCGACTTCTTCGATGTCGAACGCTTCGGTGAGATCAGCGTCGTCATCACGGCGGTGCACCCCACCGACGGCAAGGCCGCCGATCTTCGGGCGAACTTCACCATCAAAGGCGTCACCGCACCGCTACTCCTACCGGTAACGGTTACCGAGCTCGAGGACGGCTCCATCCAGATCTCCGGCCAAACCGAGGTTGATCGGTCCCAGTTCGACTTGGGCTGGAACAAGTTCGGCATGATTGGCACGACGGCAACGGCGGCAGCGGACGCCGTCTTCGTGCGGGGGCCCCAGTAAGGCCGCCGCGACAGCAGTACCATCTGCACCGTGCCTGCCTCGAGCCCCGAAACCAGCCCCGAAACCAGCGATGCCCTGCGGATCCTCGTCTACAGCAACAACGCGAGCACGCGCGAACAAGTGATGCGGGCACTGGGTAAGCGGCTGCACCCGGATCTGCCCGAGCTGAGCTATGTCGAGGTGGCCACCGGCCCGATGGTGATACGCACGATGGATGAGGGCGGCATCGACTTGGCCATCCTCGACGGTGAGGCGACACCCACCGGGGGTATGGGAATCGCCAAACAACTCAAAGACGAACTCGCGACCTGCCCACCGATCTTGGTGCTCACCGGGCGCCCGGACGATGCGTGGCTGGCCAGCTGGTCGCGCGCCGAAGCCGCGGTCCCGCATCCCCTCGACCCCATCGTGTTGGGCCGAACGGCGCTCGGGCTGCTCCGCACCCCCGCTCGCTAGCCCGACGCGCTCGCCGCAACTGCCGCCCTCACCTGCGGCGACACGCCCCTCGTGCGCTCCCGTTTGCCGTGACGCCGCCGGCATCGGCGTACCGCAGCGAGACGCGGGCCTGCGGCCAGAGAAAAACCGGGCGAAAGCACTACCCCGGGCAAAGGCACCGGCCGTCGCGACGCTATGTTGAAGGTCACTGTGGCGCGCTACAGACCCGGTTCGTCACAGCAGCCCGGTGTACCGCCCGGCCGCTACTCCGCCCTTGGAAGGCGGCCCACACGACGGATCATGGAGCGAATTGAACGTCTACATACCCATCCTGGTGCTAGGCGCGATTGCCGCCGCCTTTGCCGTCGGCTCGGTTGCGATCGCGAGCCTGGTCGGCCCGTCGCGCTACAACAAGTCGAAACAGGCAGCGTACGAGTGTGGAATCGAGCCCACCGAAACATCGGTGAGCGGCCCGCAGGCGAGGCCCGGCCAGCGGTTTCCGGTGAAGTATTACCTGACCGCAATGCTGTTTATCGTCTTCGACATCGAAATCGTGTTCTTGTATCCCTGGGCGGTCAGCTACGACGCCCTCGGAACGTTCGCGCTGGTCGAGATGGTGGTGTTCATGCTCACGGTCTTCGTGGCCTACGCGTACGTGTGGCGCCGCGGCGGCCTGACGTGGGATTGAGGGCTGAGATGGGATTGAGGTAGGGCGTGGGTCTGGAAGAACAGTTGCCCGGCGGCATCCTGCTGTCGACGGTCGAGAAAGTCGCGGGTTACGTCCGCAAGAACTCCTTGTGGCCTGCGACATTCGGGCTGGCCTGCTGCGCGATCGAGATGATGGCGACGGCGGGGCCGAGGTTCGACATCGCACGCTTCGGGATGGAGCGCTTCTCGGCGACGCCGCGGCAGGCCGATCTGATGATCGTGGCCGGACGGGTAAGCCAGAAGATGGCGCCGGTGCTGCGCCAGATCTACGACCAGATGGCCGAGCCGAAATGGGTGCTGTCCATGGGCGTGTGCGCGTCATCCGGCGGGATGTTCAACAACTACGCGATCGTGCAGGGCGTGGACCATGTCGTTCCGGTGGACATCTACCTGCCCGGCTGTCCACCGCGCCCGGAGATGCTGTTGCACGCAATCCTCAAGCTGCACGAGAAGATTCAGGAAATGCCACTCGGCGTCAACCGGGAACGGGCCATCGCCGAAGCCGAGGAGGCGGC
>DASZLQ010000092.1:0-10913 GCA_035552295.1 Mycobacterium sp.
GTCTTGCCCGGCCGGTCCGGGTCTCCACCGCGCTCGGCGAACAGCCGAAGCATGGTGTCGCGGTCATAGCCGGACTCGTAGCCGAACTGCAGCGTGGCGTCGGCCCGGTAGTAGATGTCCGGGTACTCGTCGTCGACGACGTACGCCGCCCCGGAAGCGAGCATTTTCTCGACGAGTTCAACTACTTCAGGGATCGCCTCGGTCGCCCCTACATATTCGCGTGGCGGCAGTATCCGCAGCGCCGCCATGTCCTCACGGAAAAGGGCGACCTCGCGCTCGGCGAGCTCACGCCAATCGACGCCGTCGCGCTCGGCTCGCTCGAATAGCGGGTCGTCGACGTCCGTGACGTTCTGCACATAGTGCACGTCATGACCGAGGTCCAGCCACAAACGGTGGACGAGGTCGAACGCCAGATAGGTGGCCGCGTGCCCCAGATGGGTGGCGTCGTAGGGCGTGATCCCGCAGACGTACATGGAAGCCGTCGGCCCGGTTGCCGCCGGGCGCACCTGCCGGTCAGAGGTGTCGTAAAGCCGTAGTTCCGGGCCGCGTCCGGGTAGCACCGGAACTTGTGCGGAAGTCCACGACTGCATGTCTCGACTCTAAGCCCGGTGGATTAGCGCCACGCGTCGCGGATGGCGCCCAGCAGAATGGGCGCCAGTTCGGCGCGACACATCACGAAGTCGGGCAGATACGGGTCGAGCTGGTTGTAGCGCAATGGCGAGCCGTCCAGCCGCGACGCGTGCATACCGGCGGCCATCACGACGCCGGCCGGCGCTGCCGAATCCCATTCCCATTGACCGCCGGCGTGCAGATAGGCGTCGACGTCGCCGTCGATGAGGGCCATCGCCTTGGCGCCCGCCGAACCGATCGCCACGGGTTGGATGGCCAGCTTCTGGTGCATGCGATGCAGGACGGCGGGCGGCCGGGTGGCGCTGACCGCGATGCGGAAGGTATGGGGAATGCCAGTGCGCGCGGAGCCGTCGGTCACGGTGTCGCTGCGATACACGATGTTGCCGCGAGCCGGCAAACTCACCGCCGCATCGGTGATTTCGCGTTGGTCGTCGGTGGGCCGTTGCCACAGCGCGATATGTACCGCCCAATCGTCACGCCCCGGTGTGGAGAACTCACGAGTGCCGTCCAACGGGTCGATGATCCATACCCGGTCGCACTTCAGCCGGACCAGATCGTCGTGAGCTTCCTCGCTGAGCACCGCATCATCGGGCCGCTCGGCCCGCAGCCGCCGCAGGATGAGTGCGTTTGCCAGGCTGTCGCCTGCGTCGCCGAGCGCCCAGGGATGACCGAAACCGATCTCCTCGCGCACTTTCAGCAGCAACTCCCCCGCGTCCGCGGCGAGACCGGCGGCCAGTGCGGCATCCGTCGTATCTGATGCCTTATCTGATGCCTTATGTGACGCGTCCCTCTCGTCATCGGCGGCCGAGCTCACTGCTTCAGTATCACCGACGGCCGAGATCACCGACGGCCCAGCGCGCCCTAAAAGGCCGGCCAGGGAATGTGACGATGTCGGTTCGGTCCAGGCATCACCGGATTGTCCAGCAACGCCTGCGCGCGGAGGCGCAGCGCCGCGATTTCCGCCCGGGTGATGTGCCCCGCCAGTTCATCGCCGAACGAGCCGCCAAGCGCCTCGGCGAGCCCGGCGACCGCCTCCAGGGTTTTGTCGTCGACCGGCTTGTCCGCCCAGCCCCACAACACGGTGCGCAGTTTGTTCTCGACGTGCAGGCACACCCCGTGGTCGACGCCATAGATGTGGCCCTCAATGTCGCGCAGGACGTGGCCGCCCTTGCGGTCGGCGTTGTTGATCAGCACGTCGAAGACCGCCATCCGCCACAACCGAATGTCGTCGGCGTGCATCAGGATTACCTCGTCGCCGGCGTAGTCGTAGGCCCGCAGCACCGGCAGATATCCCCGCTGCAGTTTGTCGGCGGGAAACAGGTCAACCAAGTCGGGTCCGGGCCTGGCATCGGAGTCGATGGTGTCGCCGGGCTGCTCCACCCACAGCTGCAGCATGCCCGGACCTGCCGGCCCGTGACGAATCACCGTGTAGGGCACGATGTTCCAACCCAGCTGCGTCGACACCAGATACGCGCCCAGTTCGCGGCCGGCCAGCGTTCCGTCGGGGAAATCCCATAGCGGCGCTTCACCGGCGACCGGCTTGTAGACGCAGTGCACGCTGTGCTCACCGAGCGTCGACTCGCACAGAAAGGTGGCGTTGCTGGCTGAGCGGATGCGTCCGAGGACCGTCAGCTCGCCGTTCCGCAACACTTCACGATCGTCATTCCTCGGGTTCATCGTCAGGCCCGAGCAGCGCGCTGCGCTTATAGCCGTTGGTGCGCGCGCAGATGTGACCCTCCGGGTCCAACGGTTCATCGCACAGCGGGCAGGGCGGACGTCCCGCCGAGATCACCCGAGTGGAGCGGGTGGCGAACTGCCGCGCCGACTCCGGCGTCAAGAACACCCGGACCGCGTCGGGTCCCTCTTCGGTGTCGTCGAGCACCACCGAGGCGTCGAACTCGGCGTCGGTGACGGCGAGCAGTTCGACCACCACGGTCTGCGCCTCCGAGTCCCAGCCCAGGCCCATGGTCCCGACCCGAAACTCCGCATCGACGGGCGTGATCAGCGGGCTGAGGTCTTCGACCTCGGCGGGCTCCGGCGGGACCGGCGTGCCGAACCGGCGATTCACCTCGAGCAGCAGAGCACCGATTCGCTCGGCGAGCACCGCGACCTGTTGCTTCTCCAACACCACGGATACCACCCGGGCATCATGCACCGCTTGTATGTAGAAGGTGCGGTTTCCGGGCTGGCCAACGGTCCCGGCCACGAAGCGGTCGGGGGTACGGAAAACGTGAATTGCGCGGGCCATGGCACTTCTAAAATACCGGCAGTTGGCCGTCGCCGTGGAATCCGATTCGGTTGTCCCAGCTGAACTAGTCGGTGGAGCCGCCGACCACCGCGTCGCTTGACGGCACGTGTCCGTCCGCCTTTTTCTCCGGCTCTTCTTTCTCCGCCTTTTTCTGGGGCTCTTCGTTGGACTCAGCTTGAGTCTCAGCTTGACTCTCATCGGTGGACTGCTCCTTCGGCGGGGGCCCGGCGCGCAACGCTGCCGACAGCCGAGCGCCGGTGTGGTTGACGTGCAAGACGAACGGACGCAGCGGGGTATAACGGACCACACTCACCGACCCCGGGTCGGCGGTGACGCGCTGGAACCCGTCCAGATGCATGCCGTAGGCGTCAGCGATCACCGCCTTGATGACGTCACCGTGGGTGCACGCCAACCACAGCGCGTCGCCGTCGTGCTCATCGGCGAGCCGCTTGTCGTGCTCGCGAACGGCGGTCACCGCTCGCATCTGCACCTGCGCCAAACCCTCACCGCCGGGAAATACCGCGGCGCTGGGGTGCGCCTGGACAACCCTCCACAACGCTTCTTTCGCCAGATCGCCGATTTTGCGGCCCGTCCACTCCCCGTAGTCCACTTCGGCGATCCGCTCGTCGATGAGGGGCTCGAGGCACAGCGATTCGGCCAGCGGCTCGACGGTGCGCCGGCAGCGCAGCAGCGGCGAAGTCACCACCGCCCGGATCGGCAGGTCGCCGATCCGATCGATCAACCCCGCGGCTTGCTCGCGGCCCTTGTCGTCGAGGTCGACCCCCTCGGAACGGCCCGCCAGAATCCCAGCGGTGTTCGAGGTGGACCGGCCGTGGCGTAGCAGGATGACGGTCATGTCGCCGCGACCGTCCCGTTAATTAGCAGGATCAGCACGACGACGACCGTACCTGGTGCGGATGGCTTGCTACCGGACGTAACTAGCGCGAGACCGGCACCGCGTGCGCGACCGAGTCGCGCACCGCTGCGGTAAGGCTGCGCTCATCGGTGACGTCAATGTCGAACAAGCTGCGGACCGCCCTCGCGACCACGTCCTCAGCCTGCGGAACTGGCCCGGGAAGTCGTGGCCGGTAAACTTCGACGACGAGCGACCGATGCTCAATGTGGAAGGAAAAACTGCGTCCATCACCGACTTGTCCGTATCCGCTGGCAAAAATGCCTGTCGAAATGTCTTCGACAGCAAACTCTTTGTCTGCGGTATGCCGGTCAACGATGACGGTCATATCGTGACCATACCTCTCCAGGACGACGGGATGTTGGCAACATGGCCACATCGGATGCGAAATTGGATGCGAAACCGTTCCTTAAGATGCGAAGTTCATGTTCACGATTCGAAAGTTGATTGTTGCTGTCACGGCATAGCTGTTTGAAACGCTGTTTGAAACGCTTAGGTCAAGGCTGTTTTGTCGGCCGTTTTGTTGGCCTGCTGCTTTTGCTGTCGCTGGTCGCCGGTTGTTCATCGAATCCGCTCAACTCGTTCTCGTCGCCAAACCCGCCCACGATCGAGCCGGCGCAGGCCGCCGAGTCGCCGCCGGTATCGACGAATCCGGCCGGTGTGCTGCGGCCGCTGCCCGGTCGGGCGCAGGCCACGGTCTTCGACGACCGCACTCACGAATTGGTGGTGTTGGTCGCGGGCGCCGACTCGGCGGCACCCGGCAGCGTCACGGTGTTCGGTGCAGCACCGGTCGCGCCCCGCGTGATCGTGCTGCCGGGGCCCGCACCGGCCTTGACCGGCGACGGCCACGGCATGGTCTACCTGGCAACCCGTGGCGGCTACTTTGTGGTCGATCTGCAGGGCCACCTCGGTGTCGGCGGCCAGACGGCACAGGTGAATGTCGCCGGGGCCCAGCAGGTCGACTTCACCGCGATCGCGCGCCGCGCCGACGGCAAGCTGGTGTTGGGCAGCGCCGACGGCGCCGTCTACACGCTTGCCTCCCAGACTCTGGGCAGCGGCGGCACCGCGACCGTCGAGAGCCGGCATAAGATTTTTGCTCGCGTCGATTCCCTTGTGACACAGGGAAATACGACGGTTGCTCTGGATCGAGGGCAGACCTCGGTCACCACTATCGGCGCCGACGGCCGTCCCGAGCTTGCGCTGCGGGCCGGCCAGGGCGCAACGACCCTTTCCGCAGATCCGCTGGGCCGAGTACTGGTCGCCGATACTCGCGGCGGCGAACTGCTGGTCTACGGCGTCGACCCGCTGATCCTGCGTCAGGCCTACCCGGTGCGGCAGTCCCCGTACGGCTTGGCCGGCTCCCGTGCGTTGGCCTGGGTGTCCCAAACCGCGTCGAACATGGTCATTGGTTACGATCTGTCCACTGGAATTCCCGTCGAAAGGGTGCGATACCCAACCGTGCAGCAACCCAACTCGTTGGCCTTTGACGAAGCGTCGGACACCTTGTACGTGGTGTCAGGATCGGGTGCGGGCGTCCAGATCATCGAGCGCGCGGCGGGTACCCGTTGACCGCGCCACGGTGGAGTCGGCTGCCCGTGGGCTGGGACACCGAGATGTCCGACGAATACGAGTGGATACCGTTGCGCCTGCCGCCCGAAGTGACCAGGCTCAGCGCGTCCACCCGGCTGTCCATCGAGGCCGAATATCGCGGCTGGGAGCTGACCCGGGTGCGGCTCTATACCGACGGCAGTAGGCGGGTTTTGTTGCGCCGCAAGAAATCTCGTCTGCACGGTACGAGCTCCGCGGGGCGGTGGCCCGACCAGCCGGGACTGTGACTGTGGCCGACCGGCGCCAGAGCGGTCATCCGCTGTATCACCTTGTGCGCCGGATGTTTTTCGTGGTACCGCCGGAGCGTATCCACACGCTGGTTTTCGCCGTTCTGCGCGGCGTCACGGCCCTCGCCTTGGTGCGGCGGTTGCTGCACCGGCTGCTGGGCCCGACTGATCCGGTGCTGGCTAGCCCGGTGTTCGGGGTGCGCTTTCCCGGACCGCTCGGGCTGGCCGCGGGGTTCGACAAGGACGGCAAGGGGCTGAAGACCTGGGGCGCGATGGGTTTCGGGTATGCCGAGGTCGGGACCGTCACTGCCCACCCCCAGCCCGGCAACCCGGCCCCGCGGCTGTTCCGGCTGCCCGCCGACCGGGCCCTGCTGAACCGGATGGGGTTCAACAACCACGGCGCCGCGCAGCTGGCGACCCGGCTGGCCCGCCACCGAGCCGAGGTGCCGATCGGGGTGAACATCGGCAAGACCAAGGCAACGCCGGCCGCCGACGCCGTCGACGACTATCGGGCAAGCGCCCGGCTGGTCGGCCCGCTGGCGTCGTATCTGGTGGTCAATGTCAGCTCACCGAACACTCCGGGACTGCGCGATCTGCAGGCGGTCGAGGCGCTGCGGCCCATCCTGGTTGGCGTCCTCGCCGAGACGTCGGCCCCGGTGCTGGTCAAGATCGCACCGGATGTGTCGGACTCCGACATCGACAACATCGCCGACCTGGCAGTCGAATTGGGCCTGGCCGGCATCGTGGCCACCAACACCACGGTGTCGCGCGACGGCCTGCTCACACCGGGGGTCGACGAGCTTGGCGCCGGTGGCATTTCGGGGCCGCCGGTCGCGCACCGCGCCACCGAGGTGCTGCGCCGGCTCTATGGGCGGGTCGGCGATCGCTTGGTGCTGATCAGCGTTGGAGGCATCGAGACCGCCGACGACGCCTGGGAGCGGATCACCTTGGGCGCGTCGCTGCTACAGGGCTACACCGGCTTCATCTACGGCGGGGGCCTGTGGCCCAAGCACATTCACGACGGCATTGCCCGACGGTTGCACGACGGCGGGTTCGCCTCGCTTACCGATGCGGTCGGGTCGGCAGCGACTAAACCGGAGAGACCGCCCGGTTAGGCGTCAGGCCGCCCCCTCTTCGTTGTCTTCCTCGCAGAGCGGCTTCTCGGGGTGCTGGAAGGTGTTGGTTCTTGGCTGACCGTGGTCCAGGTGGGGCGGTGGGATCCATTCGGTGTCGCCGTTGGCGCGCTTTCGGGTGATCCAACCGCCGGGCTCGACGAGTTTGTGGTCAGGGCCGCACGTCAGCGCGAGCTGGTTGACGTCGGTCCGGTGTGTGCTGGCCCAGTCTTCGACGTGGTGGACCTCGCTCCAATAGCCGGGCACATCACAGCCGGGCCGCGTGCAGCCGCGATCCTTGGCGTACAGGACGATCCGTTGTCCGGATGAAGCCAGCCGTTTGCTGTGATACAGCGCCAGGGCTTGGCCCTTCTCGAAGATGGCCAGGTAGTGATGCGCGTGGCGGGCCAGGCGGATGACGTCGGACATGGGCAGCAGGCTGCACCGCCGGTGAGGCCCTTGCCTGTAGCGGCTTCGAGGTCTTTCAAGGTGGTGGTGACGACGATGGACGCCGGTAGTCCGTTGTGCTGGCCCAGCTTTCCCGATGCCAACACCGCGCGCAGGGCGGCGTTCAGACCGTCATGATTACGTTGCGCCGGGCTGCGGGTATCGCGGCGGACGGCGACCTCATCGGGTGGGCCGTCGACGACGGGGTGTCGTCGTCGGGGTTACACAGGCCCGGAGTGGCGGTTTTAGCCAACACGGCCTCGAGGGTGGCGCGGGCTTCGGGGGTCAACCAGCCGGTGAGCTTTGACATGCCGTCGAGGTCTTGACTGCCGAGGGTCAGTCCGCGGCGGCGGGCGCGGTCGTCGTCGCTGAAGTTCCCGTCCGGGTTGAGGTAGCCGGCGAGCCGCTCGGCCAGCTTGGCGAGGTCGTCCGGGCGATGCTCGGTGGCCAGCGCGGCCAGGTGGGCTTCGGCCTTTTCGCGGGTCTCGATATCGACGCTGCAGGGCAACTCTTCGAAGAACCGGCGAATCACCCTCACATGGCTCGCACCGATGGTGCCCTCACGCTCAGCGGCGGCGGTCGCGTTCAACAGCGGCGGCAATCGTTCCCCACTGATTGCGCGGCGCGGACCCAGATCAGCGGCCTCGGCCACTCGTCGGCTGGCTTCGCCGCGGGTGATGCGCAGCCGGTCCGCCAGCGCGTGGGACAGCCTGCCGCCCAGTTCTTCGGGCGGGGCTTGCTCGGCGAGCTGATTGATCAATTGATGTCCCGGCACCCGAAGCCGCCGTGTCTCATGCTCGAGTTGCTCGAGCAATGCCAGCCGCTCCGGGGTGGTCAGCACGTCAAATGAACGCCCCACGACCCGGGACACCATGGCGCGCAGCGCCTGGAAGTCCTGTTGGATCTCCTCACGACTACTCGAAAGCATGTTCGAATATTACGGCGGCGCACCGACAGAAATCCCATGCCGGCTTGAGTTGGCGTACCCAGAGCTAAGCATCACGCTTGCGGAGGCCGCCGTGCCCGCGCGAACGGACTGGTCAGTTTATACTTGGCCGCCGCCAACCTACCCCTCAGGAACTCGTAGCGATCCAACAACGCCGCCCTGACCAAGCGATCACCGCTGAAAATGGTCGGCGACGAAATCGGCGGTGCGGCGGTGCCATTCAGTCCACCGCCGCACCATGTAATGACCGGCACCCTCGACGCCCGCCCATTGTGCATCCAGGCCGCGCTCGCGGGCCCGCAACGTCTGCATGCGTGAACTGCCCGGATCGGTCCAAGTGTCGGTGGTGCCGTGCAGCACCAACAGTCGGGTAGGCGTGGGAATGAGGTCTCCATCGCCGCCTACCCACCACGGCGCAAGCGCAACCACCGCGCCGACGTCAGCACCGCCGGCCAGGTGCGCCGCGACCCGGCCACCCATTGAATGCCCCACCAACACAATGCTTTTCGGCTCAAACCGGTGCCGGACCGCGTAGAGCACATGCTTGGCGTCGCGCACCGCGTCCAAACGGGGGCCATTCCACCCGCGGTACTGGTACTGGACCCGACGCACCTCGACGTCAGGCCCAAGCCGGCGACGCAACGCGGCGGCGACCAACATCATCCGGATGTTGGCCAATTGCCACCATCGAGAGGCCTCTTCGCTGCGCGACTTGCCGCCCGGCAGGACCAATACACACCCGCGCGGTTCCACAACCCTTATTCGGAGCCGGTGTCGACGCGGTCCGGACTCCCGGCCAGCAAATCCTTAACCTTGCTCGTACGTGCCGTAAATGTAGGCCCGCCCGATCGCGTGCTGGAACAGGTTGAATCCCAGGAATGCGGGGCTGGCGTCCTCGGGGAGGTCGAGCTTGTCGACGTCGACGGCGTGCACCGCGACGTAGTAGCGATGCACCCCGTGGCCGGGCGGCGGTGCCGCACCGACGTAGCGGCGCATCCCCGCGTCGTTGACCAATTGCAGCGCGCCGCCGGGCAACTCGCCCCCGTTACCGGCGTCGTCGGGCAATTCGGTGACCTCGGCGGGCAGGTTGGCCACCGCCCAGTGCCAGAACCCGGACAACGTCGGGGCGTCGGGGTCGTAGACGGTGACCGCGAAGCTGCGGGTCTCCTCCGGGAATCCCGACCACCTCAGCTGCGGGCTGACGTCTTCTCCGCCGGCGCCCAAGACCCCGCTGATCTGCGGCGTGGCGAGCGGCTGGCCGTTGGTGATCGAGTTTGAGGTCAGGCTGAAAAACGGCAGCTTGGGCAGCGCGTCATACGGGTCGGTCGGCAAGCTCATGGACGATCCTCTCGTGACTTGATGGTGTTTTCGGGGCTTGGTTCTGTCCTAGCAATGTGTCAGGAAGTGGGCCAGCACGTCGGCGCCAAACCGCAACGCGTCGATGGGTACCCGTTCGTCGACGCCGTGGAACAACGAAGAGAAGTCCAAATCCGGCGGCAATCGCAGTGGGCTGAAGCCGAAACAGCGAATACCCAAGCGCGCGAAGGATTTAGCATCGGTACCACCGGAAAGCATGTAGGGCACCGTTCGGCCGTCCGGGTCGACCGCCAGCACCGCGGCGTTCATGGCATCGACCAGATCCCCGTCGAAGGTGGTCTGATACGCCGGCAAGTCCCTGATCCACTCACGAGTCACGTCGGGGCCGATCAACTCGTCGATCTCAGCCTCGAACGCCGCCTGCCGACCAGGCAGAACCCGGCAGTCGACCACCGCTTCCGCGGTTGCCGGGATGACGTTGGCCTTGTATCCGGCCTTGAGCATGGTCGGGTTCGCGGTATCGCGCAGCACCGCATTCAGCATGCGAGCCATCGGACCTAACTTTTCGACCGTCCCCTCCAGGTCAGCGGATTCGGTGTCAAACGTGAGACCGGTTTCCTCGCTGATGGCGGCGAGGAACTCGGCGACTGTGTCGGTAAGCACCAGCGGAAACCGGTGGCGGCCAACTCGTCCGACAGCCTCGGCGAGAGCGGTGACCGCGTTCTGATCGTTCACCATCGAGCCGTGCCCCGCCTTGCCCCGAGCGGTCAGCCGCATCCATCGGATGCCCTTCTCGGCCGTCTCGATCAGGTACAGGCGACGGTCACCGCCGTCGGGGCGCGGCACGGTCAGGGAAAACCCACCCACTTCACCGATTGCCTCGGTGACACCGTCGAACAGGTCGGGCCGATTGACGACCAGCCACCGCGCGCCGTAGTGACCGCCATGCTCTTCGTCGGCGACAAACGCGAACACCAAGTCGCGCGGCGGCACGATGCCCGCGCGCTTCAGCTGGCGAGCGACCACGATCATCATGCCGACCATGTCCTTCATGTCGACCGCGCCGCGGCCCCAGACATAGCCATCCTCGACTGCTCCGGAGAACGGGTGCACGCTCCAGTCGGCCGGTTCGGCCGGCACCACGTCGAGATGCCCGTGGACCAGCAGTGCGCCCCGGGACCGGTCTGCGCCCTCGAGGCGGGCGAACACATTGCCCCGACCGGGCGCGCCGGATTCGAGATATTCGGGGTGGTAGCCGGCATCCGCGAGTTGCTCGGCGACCCACCGCGCGCATTCCGCCTCACCCTGCGTGGTCTCGGGATCGCCGGTGTTGGTGGTGTCGAACCGGATCAGCCTGCTGACAACTTCGGCGACGTCGTCGCTGGGTTCACTCGGGTCGCGCGGATCAGTCGTCGCACGGGTCACAATCACCTTTCCTACCACGGCTCTGGATCAGTGTGCCCGC
>DASZLQ010000093.1:0-3058 GCA_035552295.1 Mycobacterium sp.
GCCGTCAGACCCAGCGTCTGGATGTCGGCGGGATTCATGAACACCACGCGACGGCCACCCTTGACCCCGCGGTAACGGTCATCGAGCCCGTAGATCGTGGTGTTGAACTGGTCGTGGCTACGCAAAGTCTGCAGCACCAGCCGGCCCGGCGGCACCGGCACCCACTGCAACGGGCCCGCTGCGAAGTTGGCTTTGCCTGTGCTGGTGTGGAATTCGCGCGTGTCGCGCGGCGGGTGCGGAAGCTGGAATCCATCCGGCTGGCGCACTTTGTGGTTGTAGTCGGCGCAACCGGGGACCACCGCGGCGATCGCGTCGCGGATGGTGTCGTAGTCGGCTTCGTACCGCTCCCACGGCACCGGATGCGCTACGCCGAGCAGCCTGCGGGCCAACTGGCAGATGATTTCCACTTCACTGCGCACCTGGTCGCTGGGCGGATGCAGGCTACCGCGCGACAGATGCACCATCGACATCGAATCCTCGACCGAGACAACCTGTTTCCGACCGCCCCGGATGTCACGGTCGGTGCGGCCCAGCGTCGGCAGGATCAGCGCGGTATTCCCGTGCACGAGGTGGCTGCGGTTGAGTTTGGTCGAAATCAGCACCGTCAACGCGCAACTGCGCAAGGCGGCCTCGGTGACGGCGGTGTCGGGAGTGGCGGACGCGAAGTTGCCGCCCATGCCCATGAAGACCCTGGCCCGTCCGTCGCGCATCGCGCGGATCGCGGCCACGGTGTCATACCCATGCTTGCGTGGGCTGGTGATGCCGAATTCACTATCCAAGGAGGCCAGGAACCGCTCGGGCATCTTCTCCCAAATGCCCATCGTGCGGTCCCCCTGCACGTTGGAATGCCCGCGCACCGGGCACACTCCCGCGCCCGGCTTGCCGATCATGCCGCGCAGCAGCAACAGATTGGTGATCTCACCGATGGTGGCCACGGCGTGGGTGTGCTGGGTCAGGCCCATGGCCCAGCACACGACAGTGCGCTGCGACGCCATCAGCATCGCGGCCACGCGTTCGAGTTGTTGGCGTTCGACGCCGCTGGCGGCGAGCACGGTGTCGAAGTCGATCTGCAGCGTCCGGCGCCGGTACTCGTCGAACCCGGCGCAATGCGCGTCGACGAATGCCCGGTCGATGACGGTGCCCGGGGCGCGGTCGTCGGCCGCGAGCAGCATCCTGCCCAGCCCGGCGAACAAGGCCATATCGCCGCCGATGCGGATCTGCACGAATTCGTCGGCAATCGGGACGCCTTGCCCAACAAGCCCGTTCACCTTCTGCGGATCCTTGAACCGGATCAATCCGGCTTCGGGCAGTGGGTTGACCGCAATGATCTTGGCGCCGTTGGCCTTTGCCTTCTGAAGAACCGAGAGCATCCGCGGGTGATTGGTGCCCGGGTTTTGTCCGGCGATGACGATGAGGTCGGCACGCTCGACGTCGTCGATGCTGATCGATCCCTTTCCGATGCCGATCGACTCGGTCAGCGCCAAGCCCGAAGACTCGTGGCACATGTTGCCGCAGTCGGGCAGGTTGTTGGTACCGAAACAGCGGACCAGCAGCTGGTAGCAGAATGCGGCTTCGTTGCTGGTGCGACCCGACGTGTAGAACACCGCTTGGTCGGGGTCCTCCAGCGCATTGAGTTGCTCGACGATCAACGGGTAAGCGGCATCCCAGCTGATGGGCCGGTAGTGGTCGTCACCGGGCCGCAACACCATGGGGTGGGTGAGCCGACCCTGTTGGGAAAGCCAATACTCGGGTTTTGCCGACAGCTCGGCTACCGAGTGCCGGGCGAAAAACTCCGGCGTGACCGTGCGCTTGGTCGCCTCCTCGGCGAGGGCCTTGGCGCCGTTCTCGCAGAACTCGACCAACTTGCGTCCGCCGTGCTCCTCCGGCCATGCGCAGCCGGGACAGTCGAAGCCGTTGCGCTGATTGAGCCGCGCCAGCGTGACCGCGGTACGCAGCGCACCCATCTGCTCGAGCCCCCGCTGCAACGTGACCATCACCGCCCGCATGCCCGCCGCCTCGTGTTTACGGGGCGCAACGGTCACCCCGTGTTCGTCATAGTCGGCGGGGATGTCGCCCGACGCGGCCGAACGGTGAAACCTCACGAATTCAAACTACATTGGCCGAAGTCACACCGCCGAAGTCACACCGCCGAAGCCAACGACGCCAAGGTCTCCGCCGCGGAGTGCACCGGTCGCCAGCCGAGTTCCTTTTTCGCCTTGGCGGTGTCCATCACCACCGACGTCCGCGCTACGTGCAGCCATTCCAGCATGGAAGGGGCGAACGGCACCCGCGAAATCGCCGCCGACGCCGCCGAGGCAGCGGCGGCGGGAACCCGTACCGGCCGGCCGCCCAGCGCCTTGGCCACGTCGCCCACCGTTACCAGGCCGTCCCCGGCAATGTTGTACGAACCCGGCGGCGTCGGAGCGGTGGCCGCCAGCGCGATGGCGGCCGCGACGTCGTCATGGTGGACCAATTGCAATGGAAAACCGGGGTCCGGCACGACCGGTTTCAACACCGGCACCATCTTGGACACGGCGCGCACCGGGCCGGGCAACCGGTTCCACGGCATCGAGTCGGCCAGGGCCGGAGCTTTGGGCCCGGCGACGATGCACGGCCGCAGGATGAATACTTCAAGCGACGAACCTTTGCTGATGTCGGCAAGCAACGCCTCGCACGCCGCCTTCTGAGCGGAGTAGTAGTGCTCGGGTGACCCACGCGGCGGCACATCCTCGGTGAGCGGGACGGGATTGTCGGAGTGGTAGCCATACGCCGCCACCGACGAGGTGTAAACCAGGCGCCGTGGCCGCACTGAGCCCACTGTTGCCTCGAAAACGTTGCGCGCGCCGTGCAGATTGATGCGTTCGCTCTCTTCACGCGAGCCCATGATGATGAACGCCAAGTGGACCACCACGTCGGCCTGCGCGACCAGTGCGTCGACCGCCTCGCGATCCAGGATGTCGCCCTGCTGGTAGGTGGTCTTCACCCAGCCTCGTGACGACGGGTCGAACGGCCGACGCGCCATCCCGACGATGGTGTCCACCGCGGGCTCGCGCTCAAG
>DASZLQ010000094.1:0-14517 GCA_035552295.1 Mycobacterium sp.
CGCAATCTTATTGAGACCGCTGATGTGGAGGACGCGAACCAGCAAGGGATGAACGATGACATGCAGGCCGTCGACTTTGTCGGCGTGATCAAAAAGCGCATTGATTCCTCTGCTGTCCAGGTACTTGACCATGCTGAGATCGACGGTCATTGGCCTGCGAGTTCCGGCGCTGGCGGTGGTGAGCGCCCCGATGAAGTGGTCGATGTTGCTGAGATCGATCTCCCCCGTCGCAATCACTCTCGGCGTCCCGTCAGGGCCCCGATCGCTGTTCAGGGTGAGTGATGTGGCCATCGGGTGATCCCCGCGTGCAAGTGCGGCTAAATCGCGCCCGCTCTCCTGGTCTGCCTGGAAAACCACTGCCGTCCCTTTCGAAATGGTGACCAGGCCCAGGGGCGGTCGCCTACGCTGTCCTTTGCGGTCAGCGTCGTTCCTTCAAGACAACCATTCACCGCGTTCGCGTCGCCAGCATTTCGCTGGATAACGTGACGTTCTCGCGGCGAGCACACTACCGCTATCCGTTTACCGGTTTGCGCCGGCGTTCGTCAAGTTGCCGACGTTAAGCGTCGGTAAAGCCGCGAGTACGCGCTGCGTTTCCGGTCGGGGTACTCAGGTCGCGGGCACGCCCGTGGTGCCCGAGAGGTGCGCTTCGAGCGATATGGCGAGGTCGCGCGACGGTAGGGCGCATTTGGTATGACGACATGGGACTTTGACGGCCGCAGACCGGGAGCAGCACAACCGGAGGCGTACCACGCGCTGTGGAATCCGTGGCGCACCTCGCAGCGGGTGGTGATGAACGTCAACCGCGGCGCCCCCGCACGGCTGGCGAATCCGGAACGACTGGCGCAGTATCGCGCTATGAGACGAGAAGTGGGCGCCGATATCGAAGTCGAAATCACCGCAGCCACGACGTTGGAGTTTCAGATTGCTGTTGCGCCGCATCCCCGCGCTGAGGTCTTCGAGTCGCTGCGCTTCCTCTTGAACGGACGGCCAATCCGGCCTTCGGAAATCAGCGGAGTGCACGGCAACCGTATCCATAAGTTCGACGCGGCGGTGGGCACACTGAAAGTCGACTACGCGGCGACGATCGTGGGTCAGACCGACCCGGCTTCGGTGACCGAATACGACCAGTCGATGTATCTGCGGCCCAGCCGCTACGCCGAGGCCGATAAATTCTACGGTTTTGCCGCAACCGAGTTCGGCAACGACGGCGATTCGGCGAATCTCCTGGAGCACGTGAGCTCGTGGGTGGGTACCAGGCTGAACTATGTGCCCGGCTCGAGCGATCCGATCGACGGGGCGGTGGAAACGTTGCTCGCCGGCGAAGGTGTGTGCCGCGACTACGCACATCTGGTGGTGGCGCTGTTGCGTGCGGTCAACGTCCCGGCCCGCTTGGTGTCCGTGTACGCGCCAGGCGTGTATCCGATGGACTTCCACGCGGTGGCCGAGGCTTTCGTCGAGGGGCAATGGCGGGTGGTCGATGCGACACTGCTAGCGCCGCGGCAGACCCTGGTGCGCATAGCCACCGGTCGCGACGCCTCTGACACGGCGTTTCTGGACAATCACAAAGGCGCGATCACGCTGAACCAGCTGGTGGTGACCGCCGTGGTTGACGGCGACTTGCCTCGGGATTCGATCGACCAACTGGTCTCCATCCGCTGAGTGCGCACGCGCAACCGGCTGATCATTGACAAGCATCTTGCGGTTGAAAGCAGCTGCGCCACAGCATGATTCCTACTACGTCGAAAGCTTTGCTTTTCGCGCTCCCGTTCGGGCTGGACCACCGGAGTAGCGTCGGAGCCATCGACGTTACCTCGTACGTGACTATTCAAGGCCATGTCGTCGTCGATTCCTCACGAGCCAGCTCCCGACGTACGACGTCAGCAGGTGTGGCTTCGCTAAATCTATTGGTGCTGTTCATATTTAACGTCTTCGAGACCAGTGACACTAGGCTGGCGGGGCCCGCAGCAGGCACCTACGCGGACGCGGCCGTACTGCGGCTCACCGTCGCTCGCCTGCGCAAACAATGCCGCAGAATTGGGGGCGGTGGTCACGTCGTGTATGGTTTCATCAAACGTTGGCATTGCGAGTACTGATGCCTGCGCGTCGTAGAACGTACTTCTCGCTGCTTACTGGGGATCCTGAACTGCGCCCCCGAAGCTCCGAACGCAGATGTCATACATCCGCACAGGCTCTTTTGCGGCGATCGATATTGCCTGCCGGCAATCTCGCCAACTTGTGCCGTATGTCTCTTGACGCTCTCCTGAGCACGGCGCAACCCGAAATCTGAAAGCACCACTACATGACCCCACAGCAATCGTTCGCTGATCTCGGCATCGGCGAACCGATGATTAATGTGCTCACCGCGCAAGGAATCACCATTCCCTTCCCTATCCAGGTCGCGACTCTGCCCGACACTCTCGCGGGGCGAGACGCGCTTGGCCGTGGGAAGACCGGCAGCGGGAAGACACTCGCCTTTTGCATGCCGCTTGTTGACCGGCTGGCACGTATGCGACGTCCGTCGGGGCCGACAGGTTTGGTCCTTGCGCCCACTCGCGAATTGGCCTCCCAGATTGCCGCCGTCCTTGAGCCGTTGGCGGCCGCCTACCAGCTGAAGGTCACCACGATCTTCGGCGGGGTGCCGCAAAACCGCCAAGTAGCTGCCCTCAGGTCGGGCATCGACATCGTGGTAGCCTGCCCGGGCCGACTAGAGGACTTGATGAAACAGCGGCTCATCAGCCTCGACGCAGTTGAGGTCACCGTACTCGACGAGGCCGACCACATGGCCGACCTCGGCTTCTTACCCGCGGTTACCCGCATCCTGGCTGCGACACCCAGCCGCGGGCATCGGATGTTGTTTTCCGCGACCCTCGATAACGACGTCGACAAGCTCGTCAAGCGTTTTCTCCGGAACCCAGTGACGCACTCTGTAGATGCGGCCGACTCACCGGTGCCAGCCATGACTCACCACGTCTTCCATGTCGCGGGAGTTCAAGCCAAGAAGGAACTGGTGCACCATCTCGCGTCCGGCACTGGGCGCAGGGTCTTGTTCATGCGTACCAAGCATCAAGCCCGCAAGCTTGCCAAGCAGCTCACCGAATCCGGAGTTCCGTCGGTCGACTTGCACGGCAACCTTTCTCAACCGGCACGCGACCGTAACCTTGCGGCTTTCACCTCCGGCAAGGCGCGAGTCCTCGTGGCCACGGACATCGCCGCCCGTGGCGTGCACGTTGACGCTGTGGAACTCGTCGTGCATGTGGATCCCCCGGCCGACCACAAGGCCTACTTGCACCGCTCTGGCCGCACGGCGCGTGCCGGTAGCGCGGGCGATGTCGTCACCCTGGTGCTTCCCGAACAACGCAAAGAACTTCAGGCAATGATGCGCAGAGCAAACATCGACGTCAGCCCCCAACAAGTCGCCGCTCACTCCGCGCCGGTGCAAGCACTAGTCGGTGACCTTGCGCCTTACCAGGCTCCCGCCCCGAAGGCCGAGCGGACACCCAACTCGACAGACCGGACGGCCAGCCGATCGCGAAGGAGTCGATCTGCAGCTGCCAGAAAGCGCAAACACATTGGGGCCGAACGTTTCCAGGTGCCCGCAACCGTCGATGCCGCTGGGCAAAAACGTGCACGGCAGCGTCGTCACGCGGGCGCCAGAAAGTCAGCAGAATGAAAGCCGCCACGGTCTCGCAATGTCCCCGTGTGGCGACCTTGACTCCAGCGTAATCAACCAAGAGGGGCCGAACCCGTGACCTACCAAGGCATCTCGCCACAAGCAGTCGAACAACACTCGGTAGGCCCGACGGTGACCGGCAAATTCCGCCGGTAACTACTTTGTTGGTTTGTGTTACGGTTGGCCGTGGATGTATCCAAATTACATTCACTTTGAAAAAGAGAGAAGTTAGTATGACGCAGGGAACTGTGAAATGGTTCAACAACGACAAGGGCTTCGGATTTATCGCCCCTGACGGCGGCGAAAAAGATGTGTTCGTCCACCATTCTGAGATCCAAGGGAGCGGTTTTCGCACCCTTGAGGAAAATCAACGAGTCCAGTTCGAGATCACCCAGGGACCCAAAGGCCCTCAGGCGGTGGGAGTGACGGCCGTCTAGCGATGTAGCACTAAAACCCCCGGGGCTGAGCCGGTATCGTCATGGTTCGTGACCGGACGACGTTGTGGTCCGCCCCGGGGTTTGGGCATCCGTGGAGGCGGCGCGCCACCGACCCGCTTGCAGGTTTCGACTGCAGGCCAAGAAGGCCGAGTTCCGCTCCTCCCATCAACGACCCACTGAGCGGTGTATTGACTGAATTAGGTCGTGCTGCAGCATAATTCGACTGCTAGGCCGACCGGCCTCTGGCCTGGCGTCGATTACTGCCGGTGAGTATTGCTGTCGCCAATCCGCTTCGTCTCACATCGTTGCCCACGCTTGATACGTGCGACCGTTTCGCAGCATTCCGGAATCTGTGCTCGGACGCGGTCTCTGGTGCGTCGTCGGAGCTGGCGAAAAGAAACCGGTCCGGAAGCGCCAATTTGCAGATTGTGCGCACGGTGAGCAGGTACTGGCGAAGCAACGGACCCGTCGTATACGGCAGGTCATAGCTGACACACAAAGCGCGCACACGCTTGGCGATCTCTGGGTATCGATTACTCGGCAGATCAGGGTAGAGGTGATGTTCGATTTGGTAGCAGAGGTTTCCACTCATGAACCCCAGCACCGTCCCGGCCCGGAAGTTCGCGGTACCCAGCATTTGCCGGAGATACCATTCGGGCTTTGTCTCGCCCTCTAGTACTGACGGCGTGAACTTTTCCGCTCCGTCCGCGAAGTGACCGCAGACAATGACTACGTACGCCCACACATTGCGCAGTCCGTTGGCAACCACATTGGCCCCCAGCGTGCGCCACCACCGCCGGCGACTCAGCACAGGAAACAGCACATAGTCCTTGCCGACCTGCCGAGCGATCTTGCGGATAAGCGCTGTTTTGTGAGCAGCTTTACCGGCGCTCGTCGTCTCCCGCTCCTGCACTGAATACAAGCCGTGCAGTGCGACGCCCCACTCGAATAACAGCGCCAGCAGCACCGCGCGCAACGGCTGCATCAATGCGCGCGGCCGCCACTTTTCGTCTCGAGTCACCCGCAAGACTCCGAAACCGAGGTCGTCGTCGACGCCGACGACGTTCGCGAAGACGTGGTGCCGGTAGTTGTGGGAGTTCTGCCACTGCGACGTGAGAGCGGCCATGTCCCACTCCCACGTACTGGAATGGATTTCCGGGTCGTTCATCCAATCCCATTGACCGTGGCTGATGTTATGGCCGAGTTCCATGTTCTCAATGCACTTTGCCGCGGCCAAGGCGGCGGTTCCGACAGCCCAGCCAAACTTGCCTTTGCTGGTGCCGATGACTAGCCTCGCCGCGATCTCGAGGGTTCGGTGAAAAGCAATGGCGCGCTTGATGTATTCCCGATCGCTGGTGCCGCGCGAAGACTCGATATCGCGACGGATCGCTTCCAACGCGGCCGCGAGCTCCTCGAGGTCCGTGTCGCTCAGATGGGCGTATTCAGGTACTTCAGTGATGGCCATCGACGCTCAACCCGATTCGCGCACGGTGGCGTGCGGCGTTCGCGCGACGACGCGCCGCCAGGGAAGGTTTGCGAGCCGCAGCATTCTGGGTTACGTCCGATGTTCTGGGTGATTGTTTGCGCGCAAAAGGATTGGGGCGAGGTCAGCTAAGCAGGAACTTCTCAATCGGCACAGCAGAACCGCGGCATCGAGCCACAATCGATACTTTCGAGCGCGGCCGCTAACACGACTGCACAGCTGGTTCGGTCACCGTCGTCGCCCTCGTCACCGGAGTCGGGCGGCACGGCGACCTGCCCGGAACCTACGGGTCCGGTGGACGGCTGAGCCATCTGCTTGAGCACCTGCCTTATCGGGCTCTAGACGTTGCTTGATGTCCGAGGCTACATGAGCCGCGAGATCGGCGGCTTTGCGCATGCCTGCAGTGCCCTAGAGGTACCTTTCGACAGTGCACGTCGACGTGATGACTGTACCGCAGCCTCTAGGGCAGGTCGCCGACATTGCCCGACGTGCGCAGGCCTCGGGGTTCAGCGGTCTTCTTTTCACCGAAACCGGCCGGACCGCCTATCTCGACGCCGCCGTGGCATCTCAGGCCGCACCGGGTCTCGAACTCTCGACCGGCGTTGCGGTCGCCTTTCCGCGCAGTCCGTTCGTCACGGCGGCAACCGCGTGGGAACTCCAAGAAGCGACCAACGGGAAGTTCCGGCTCGGTCTCGGCACCCAAGTTCGCACGCATGTAGTGCGGCGGTACGGTATGACCTTCGATCGCCCCGGCCCGCGTCTGCGCGACTACGTGCTGGCCGTAAAAGCGTGTTTCACCGCCTTCCGATCGGGGGCACTCGACCACCACGGCGAGTTCTACGACCTCGACTTCATCACTCCACAGTGGAGCCCGGGACCCATCGACGCGCCCGATCCCCACGTCGATATCGCCGCAGTGAATCCGTGGATGCTGCGCATGGCGGGCGAGGTGGCCGACGGTGTTCATATCCATCCACTCGGTGAGCCCGGCTATCTCGCACGCCACGCGATGCCGAATGTTGCCGCGGGGGCAGCCAATTCGAGGCGCGCACCGTCGGACATCGCGGTCATCGTGCCAGTCATGACTATCGTCGGCGAAAACGAAGAAGAATGCCGCACCGAGCGTGAACTCGTGCGATCCAGCCTCAGCTTCTACGCAAGTACACCCAACTACGCGTTCATCATGAACGAGGCCGGATTCGAAGGTACGACCGCCCGTATCCGTGAGAAACAGAAGGCCGGTGACTTCACAGGTATGGCAGCCCAGAACAGCGACGACCACATTGCTACCTTCGCTACCGAGTCGACGTGGGACGGCTTGGCTGACGCGCTCGTCGACAAGTACGAAGGAATCGCAACGCGCATCGTCCTCTATAACGCTCTCGCCGATCCCGAACGCTTCGAGCGATATGGCGAGGTTGCGCGACGCATATCGGCCCGGTCCGGACGGACGGCTTAAACAGCGCGGCCGTCAAGTGACCGCTGGTCGGCGCGTCGCGCCCCCCGCCTGGTCGCTTGACGGCCTGGCCGGTGTCGCCGCCTCACGTGCAGCGTCACCAAGCCACGGTCGTGCGCACCAACGAGCACCATCGGCGAACTTCCGTTTCCCCAGCGTGCATTCCTCAGTTCTCCACAAGGTCGGGCAAAGGCTCCGCGTCCGTCAGCCAGTGGCGTCCGGTCCGGCGGGCCGCGTCCCACTTGGGGACGCTCACCGCATCGTCCTGGCCCAGGTCCTCGGGGGTCGGGCCGATGCGCTCGGCCAGCGCAGCGAGGGCACTCAGATCGAACTTGTACACCTCGGCTGCCGCCAGGCCCAGCATCTGCCGGGTCTCCTCGATGGGGATGTCCCAGAAGGAGCGACGCAGCCATTCGCGGGTGCGCGGCCAGGTCCCCTCCGGATGAGGAAAGTCGTTGCCCCACAACATATTCGATACGCCAATCTCGTAGCGCCGCGCCAGCTCCCTGCGCTCCGTGGTGGTCGCCCCGATAAAACAGTTCCGGTCGAAGTAGGCCGAGGGCGGCATCGTCAGATCGCCCTCCATCAGGTGGCTCATCTTCTTGGCCGAGTGCTCACGCAGGTACCGCGTGTCCATCAGCCAGAGCAGGTCGTTGGCCCAAAAGGCACCGCATTCCGTGACCCCCCATCGCAGCCGGGGGAATCGCTCGAACACGCCCGACCACAACGCGAACCACAGGGGCCGGGCCCCCCACCAGCGCACCTCGGTCACATAGATGCCCAGGTGCCCTCCGTACTCCTCCTGCGGAGCCGGACCGGAGTGCGTGTGTACCGGCATCTGCAGGTCCTGGCAGGCGGCCCAGACCTTGTCGTAGCGACGGTCGTGGTACGGCGGGTAGCCGACCCAGCGCGCCGGGATCAGGATCCCGCCCCGCAGCCCGGACTCTGCCGCTCGAGCGATCTCGGCTACCGCCGCGTCGATGTCCGCCAGTATCGGCACGACCGCAACCCCGGCGCGCCGCTCGGGGCTGTGGCTGCACAGCTCGGCCAACCAGCGGTTGTGAGCCCGCGCCCCAGCCATGGCGCGCCCCGGGTCGAGGTCGCCCGACTGGCCCAGGCCGGCCCCGAACGGAGCCCCTGCGACCCCGGTCACGGCGTCGGCGTCGGGGAAGACGACCTCGCCGACCACCCCGTCGCCGTCGAGCTCTTTGTCCCGCAGAGCTACATCCCATCCGCCGGCGATGCCGTCTCCATGCTCGGAGAACCACTGCTCGGCGAACTGCTCGTCGATGAATCCGCCGGCCTGCGAGGCGGCGGCCTTCTCGGCCAGGTAGGCCTCGAAGTCCTCCCGGTATTCGGGGTCGACGTATTCGCGGTACTGCTCGGTCGGGAGCTCGGCGTGGCAGTCTGCGGAGATAATGACATAGCGGTTCAGGGGGTCCACGGTGGTCCTTTCGCTACCAGGCACGGATGGGGTCGGGCTCGAAGACGGTGCTGCTCGCGCCGGCGGGCACGGCCGCCAGCGGCTCGGCGACCTCGGCAACGGTCGGGCCGATTCGGTCGGTCAACGGTGCAAGGGTCTCGAGATCGAAGCCGTAGACGGCCGCCGCGTTCCCGCCCACCACGGCCGCCACCTCGGCTGCCGCAACGCCGCTGAAGGTGTGGCGCAACGCCTCCCGGGTGTAGGGAGCGGTGCCCTCCAAGTGCGGGTAGTCGCTTCCCCACATGATCCGGTCGACGCCGATCCGGTGGCGCTCGGCGCACTCGACGGGTCGCATGAAGCTAGCGCCGACGTAACACTGGCGGGCCCAGTACTCGCTGGGCTTGAGGGTCAGCGATCCGGCGGTGGGCCCGGCGAACCGGGCGATCGCCGAGTTCGCTCGTCCGTAACGGGCCGCCGCCACGTCGAGCGAGTCGAGGGTTGCCGGTATCCACCCGGCGCCCTGCTCGGTGAAGACCACGGTGAGGTCCGGATGGCGATCCAGTGCGCCACTGAAGATCAGGTGCCACAGCGCCCGGTGCGCCCACCAGTGTGTCTCGTACACCCACACCGCAAACGAGCTGCCCCACCCGTCCGTCGGGTTTGGTCCGGCGTTACCGCCGTGGTGGTTGACCACGAGGCCCGCCTCCGCGCAGGCCGCCCAGAGCGGCTCCCAGTGCTCGGCGTAGAGCTGGGGGATGCCGGTTCCAGGGGGAATCCCGGGCAGCAGCACACCGCCGCGCAGGCCCAGCTTGGTGATCTGCGCTACCTCGGCGATGGCCTCGTCGAGGTCCCCGAGCAGGATCTGGCCGACCCCGGCGCGCCGTTCGGGCGACAACGAGCAGAAGTCGGCCAGCCAGCGATTGTGCGCACGCAGGCCGGCCCAGCGCAGCTCGAGCTCCCGGGTGGTCTCCGGTTGGGGGGCGGCCAGACTCGCCTGAGGAAAGAACGGTGGCACGGTATTTGGGAAAAGGACCTCCCCCGCGATGCCTTCGGAATCCAGGTCCGAGTTGCGTCGATCGCTGTTCCAGTTGCGCTCGGCGTCGGGCTCGGTGAGATCGCCGAACGGATTGACGTATGCCTTTGCCCAGCCGTCGAATTCGTCCCTGTACTGCGGATCGAGGTACTCGCGGTAGTCGAGTAGGTCGGCGCCGGCGTGGCAGTCGGCCGAAATGACGGTGTACCGATCCATGCGCTATGCCCGCGCCGGCTCGGGCCTGGGGGCGGCGAGCAGGGCCACGTCGTCGTAGCGCTGGTGCACGTACGGCAGCAGCCATTCCTGCGGCACCCGCGCCGCGATCCGCCCCACCTGGACGGTGCGCCGGCGACACCATGTGATCGACCTGATCTGGCGGATCACGATGTCGGCCACCGGATCCAACGGCGACTCTCCCAACTCGAGGGTGCCGTCGATGTTCTCCAGCAGCTCGTAGTGCCGGTGGTATTCGCCGTAGACCAGGTGGGGGTCTGTGATGCCGGTACCGTCGGGGGCACGCAGGAACTTGAAGTAGAACTCGGTGTTCATCTGGTCGGGCGGCAACTCCGCCGGGCCGGTGATGTGGCCGTTCACTTTTATGAGCTGATAGCCCAGCCGGTCAACGGTGGCGGTGACGCGATCGCCGTCGCGCTCCACCTCGATGTGAGCGAGTTTCTTTGGCTCGCCGAACGTTTCGCGCCCGCCCGTCACCGACTGTTCGGTGGACTGGGGCATGAAGAGGGGATAGTCGCCCTGGAGTTCGCCGTGCCGCGCGGTCACCGAGAACACCGCCGATCCGAACGGCGGCCTGCCCTCTATCCGGACCCGCTGAAGCTGGAGTCGCACCAGTGGTTCGTCCGCCGGCTCGAGCGGCTTGGGCAACACGGCCGCCACGATCTCCGGATCGGTGAGGTACGTGATGGTCACCGCCTCGGTGGCGATGGGCGCCTTGGTGGCATCGATCTCGTGATCGACTTGCGCCTCGGGTGGGCGAGGACCGTAGCGAACTGCGGTGGTGCTCAACGCTTTCCTCCTTCGGTTTCCGGCTCCCTGCCGGCATGTTGGCTGAGGACGTCGACCAGGTAGTCGGGGGCGCCGCGAGCGAGGATCGATGCCGCCTTGCTGCTCACGACCTGATCGGCCGCTGTGGGCGGACCCATCATCCAGAAGCGATCCGCCCGAATTCCGTCCACCAGTTGGTCAGCGACCGTCTCGAGCGGTGTGAACTCGACTTGTGCGCCGGCCGCCTCGAAGCGAGCCATAACCTTTGCCAGTGTCTGGTCGGGTGCGCGACGTTCCTGGGTCGCGGCGTAGCGCTTCGGCCGGTGTCGCCACGACTCCCAGATGCCGGTGTTCAAGAAGCCGCCGGGGAAAAGGACGTGCGCCCGCACCCGCGTCCCTGTCATCTCCAAGTGCGTGTAGAGGCTCTCGGTCAGGCAGAGCACTGCCGCCTTGGTCATCGGGTAGACCGCCGTGGCCGGTCCGCCCATGGCCCCCCGGGCAATCGGCGCGAACCCGCCGTTGCCCGAGCAGGTGTTGACCACGTGTCCTTCGCCCTGCTCGAGCAGGATGGGCACGAACGCCTTGATGCCATGGATGACGCCCAGCACGTTGACGTCGATCCCCCAGCGCCAATCGGCCAGGTCGTGTTCCCACATGTAGCCCTCGGAGACCCCGCCGGTGCCGGCGTTGTTGCACACCACGTGCACCGCGCCAAAGCGATAGAGCGCCTCCTTGGCCAGCGACTCCACCGAGGAATAGTCGCTGACGTCGGTGACCACCCCGACCGCCTCGATGCCTTCGCCCGTTAGTGCGCGGGTTGCCTCGTCCAGGGGTTCGGCGAGGACGTCGGCAAGCACCACCTTCATGCCCTCCCGGCCGAAACGCCGCCCCATGGCCCGGCCAATGCCTCCGGCTCCACCGGTTACGACCGCCACCTTGCCCTGAAGGTCCGTCATCGTGGCCATCGTCACATGGTCGCGCATGGCACCGCAAGCAGTCGCATTATGCGACTATTGGGGTCTATGGCTCCCCGTCCCTCCCCGCAGACCGAGCGGGTCGTGAACCTGTTCGAGCATCTGGCAGGGGATGGAAGCCGGGGGATGACATTGGCCGAGGTATCGCGCCACTTGAGCGTCCATAAGGCCAGCTGCCACGCGATGCTGTCCGAACTGCTCCGGGCCGGCTGGCTGCTGCGCGACCCGGTTCGCAGGACCTACCACCTCGGTCCCGCTCTGGTCCGCCTCGGCCGAGAGGCGGCGGGCCGCTATCCGGCCCTGGTGTTGGCCCGCTCCGCGATGGCCGAGCTGTCGGCCGCGACCGGCGCGCACTGCGTTGCCTTCTCGGTAAGCGATGACTACTCCACCGTCGTCGATCAGGTCCGAAGCCGCCACGGCGGCGGTCACCCGATGCCCGTCGGCACCCAGTTCCCCCACCGCCCGCCGTATGGGGCGTCGATCGTTGCCTGGGCCGGGCCAGAGGCCCGGGAGCGCTGGCTGGCCGCCCTGCCCGAGGACGTGCGCGATCGTTACCGCCAGGCCATCACCACCGCCCAGCAACGTGGCTATGCGGTCGGTCTTCACATCCTGCCCGATCTGCGTCTGCGGGAACTGGCGCAGATCGTGCGTAGTGCCGAGGTACGTTCCACCCGGCTGAGCCAGCTGGCGCAGGAGTTGACCGACGAACTAATTCATCAGGAGGAGTGGTTCCCGATCACCCTGACCCCGGAGCGCACCTACGAGGTGAGCCACATAGACGCCCCGATCCTGGAGCCGGGGTCGCGGATCGCCCTGATGCTCAGCCTGGTCCCCAGCGCCGAGCCGATGAGCGGCGCGGCGGTCACCCGCCTGGGGGTGCAGCTCTCTTCTGCGACCCGCCGACTAAGTGCCGCCTTGACCAAAGAGTCCCACCGGCCAGCGGGCCAAATCGATACATAGGAACCCGTTGTGTCGAAGGCCTGTTAAGCGTCGCGGTGCGGCACATCATCGATGCGATGAGCGCCCATCAGCCGGGCGCGACGCGCGCGAAGACTTTTTCTGCTTGCTCAGATCTTCGGGTACGCGGCCGTGGCGTCGGCTCTGGGTTCTGCCGACTTTACAGAAATTTGAAATCACATCAATCATGTCGGGCGCTGGTCAGTAATCCGTTTGCCGAGAAGATACTTCGAGCCGCAACGCGCGATTGGCGTGATGCCGCTAGCGGGGCGGCGACGGCATCTGAGGGGTTGCGACGTCAGCGCTTTGTGACGTATCTCGTCCGGCTCTCGTCAGACGCAGCGGACTCTGTTCACATTGAGTCCGGGCGGCGCGCACTACGCACTCGGCGGTCCGAAATGCCGGGGTCTCGCGATGTGCAGAGTCGATGGTTAGGCCAGCAGCTCGGCGCAGCACCATTACCGCAAGAGCGGTGCTAGTCCTATCCGGAACGATGAGAAGATTCGCGCAGGCATTACGGCCGATAATCGTTATGACGTGTTGGCGCTTGCCTTCCCAACTAAGCAAGTTCAAATTGGGCGGACTCTCAAATGATGACCAATTGACCTTAATATCGACGATTTCACCCAAACGCCTGCCGAGGACTGCGACAAGCTCGGGCAGCTCTTGGGCAACACGCCCCGTGCGCAGCCACCACGCCCCATCAATGTCGTGACCGAGCTGGGACGCCAGAGTGAGCCGCACTGGGCTTGCCAGGCGCCGTTCCCCTGCCGCAGTAGTCATCGCGGATTTGTCGTGGCCGCCGGTGCACGCGCATCGGCGCGGCCCGGGTCCTTCACAGCCTTCGAGGCGGCGTCTGTTAACGGATTTGGTTGGGATCCAATGGGATGAGCGAACAATGCTGTGCCGTCCACGGAACAACCCTTCACATTGGAGATCGACCGCCCGCGGGTGTGGGACGACGGAGGAATCGCATTGCCCGTTGATCTTGTCGGCGCCCATTAACGCTTGAGGACCACCGTTGACAACGAAACGGCTCGTTACCTACGCTACCCCACCAGCTGTCCAGTTGCCGTTAGCTCTGCAAATGCCGCTCAGCTGACCAATCCCGCCGCGTGCGCGCGGCGCAGTTTTCCTGAGGGTGTCTTTGGGATGACACCCGGACCCAGCACGACGACATTGCGGGGCCGCACGTCGACCTCCTTGACGACCTGGTGGGCCACCCGGTGTTTGATGCGGCGCACCTGCACCGGATCCTCGAACATGTTCGACTCCACCGCGACGGCGAACGATTCCCGCGAACGTCCGGCATCCAGGCGCACCGCGACGGCACACCCTGGCCGAACTCCTTCGACCTGTCCGGCAGCCCGCTCGACGTCCGTCGGATAGATACTGCGCCCGGCCATGATGATCACGTCCTTCACCCGGCCACAAACCACGACATGTCCGTGCTCGGTCAGGTAGCCCAGATCACCGGTGTCATACCAGCCTTGGTCATCCTGGGCGGCGACCAATCCACCCGTCGTGACGTAGCCGCGCGTCACCGGCTCACCGCGCAGCTCGATCACCCCGACACCGCGCGCCGGCAACAGGCTGCCGTCCTCGTCAACGATCCTGGCTTCCAGGCCTTCCAGCAGCGGGCCCAACGACGCCAAACGGCGAGTACAGCCGATGGTGGCCGGCACCGCCCGGCGCAGCACCGCCAGCAGGTCGGCGTCCACTTCGTCGACCACCAGCCCGGCGCCGCATTCGGAGAATGACACCGCCACCGTGGTCTCGGCCATGCCATAGGCCGGGAGGATTGCCTCCGGCTTGAGCCCGAACGGCGCGCCCGCCTCGCAGAGGTCCTCGACGTCGGCTGGCTCCACCTGCTCGGCGCCCGAGAGCGCCCACCGCAGCGTGGACAGGTCGAATTGACCGGGCTGGGCATGCTTGCGCAGGCGCTTCGCCAATAGCGAATACGCAAAGTTCGGGGCCGCCGTCATGGTGCCCCTGTATTTGCCGATCAGCTTGGCCCACAACAAGATATCGCGCAAGAAGTCTACCGGCGTGACCTTGACAAGCTCGGCACCGAAGTACATC
>DASZLQ010000095.1:0-6660 GCA_035552295.1 Mycobacterium sp.
GCTCGACGTTCATCGCTGGCCGCCCGCGTCTGCCGTGTGACCTGCCCGCTGACCGTCGATGACGTAGCGCGGGTGGCAGTCCATCCCGCATCTGTGTGCCCGAAAGGCAGGGCGAGCTGTCCTCGACATGGGAGCGCCAGGATAGGAGGGGGTCGCTGAGAAGCCGCTGAGAAGTTCACTGACCTCGGACTTTGCCCGCACGCCACGCCATATCCCAGCTTCGGTGTTCTCAGCCGATTCCCAGCCCGGCAGAATCAGACTGTGCGGATGTCTGCCGTGTGGCCGTTTCGCCGAGCGGGGCTCGTGCGTTCGCTGCGACCACTTAACTTGGGCATCTCGGCTCGCTCAGCCGCGGCATCGGCGATCGTCGTATTGTTTGCACTTACTTTCGCAGGCGCGGGCTTGGACGCGGTTCTGTACCGGTCGTTGTTGGCCGGTGTCGACGATGCCACCGCCGGCAGAGTTCGCGACATTGCCGAGGCCCTGCAGTCCAATTCACTCAACGACGTCGACAGCGCCCTTTTGACCACCGACCAACGCGTGGTCGCAATCCAGGTGATCGCGCCGGACGGCAAGGTGGTAAAGCGATCCGGGTCCGCGCCTCAGACAGCGCTACTCCCCATCACCGGGTTTGACTCCAATTTGCACCGCGGCATGTCCGACGATGCGGTACCGCATGACGATATGCGTGTCAGCGGTCAAAGGGTCAACACTCCATCCGGTGATTACACGGTGCTCGTCGGAGGGGGTAGCGAGGCGGTCGAGGCGACTGCACGGACGGTCGCGCTGCTGTTGGCTTGCGGCGCCCCGATCATCATCGCGGTGGCAGCAGCTGCAAGCTACTGGCTCGTCCGCCGCTCCCTGCAGTCGGTGGACGCGATCCGCAGCAGGGTCGCTGAAATCTCCACATCCGATTTAGCCGAACGGGTACCGGTGCCCACCAGTCGCGACGAGATTGCAGCCCTGGCAGTCACTATGAACGAAATGCTGTCGCGCATCGAAGCCGGCCACCGCGCGCAACAACGGTTCCTTGGCGACGCCTCTCATGAATTGCGCAGCCCGCTGGCCACCATCATCTCCGGATTGGAAGTCGCCGAGGCCCATCCCGAGCTACTCGATGCCGAATTGGCGGTCAACACCCTACTTCCCGAGGCGCAGCGCATGCGCATGCTGATCGAAGATCTGCTTCTGCTGGCCCGCGCGGACGAGCAAAGCCTGGTGCTGCGCAAAGAAGAGATGGCTCTCGGTGACCTTGCCGAGGTCGAAGCGGCTCGCGTGCGGCGCGAAACGGAATGCTCGATCCACACCGACATCTGCCCGGCGCGTCTGACCGGTGACCCTGCGGCCCTGTCCCGGATGATCCGCAACCTCGTGGACAACGCTGTCCGGCACGCGAACTCGCTAATTGCCATCGAAGTCGGCAGCCGAAACGGAACCGCCACACTGACCGTCAGCGACGACGGCCCCGGCATCACCGCGGCCGAACGGTCCCGGGTATTCGAACGCTTCGTGCGCGTGGATTCAGACCGCTCCCGGAGCGGCGGAGGAACTGGCCTGGGCCTAGCGATCGTCGCCGAGGTTGTCGCCGCTCACCGTGGCTCGGTAACCGTCAGCGACCGACCCGGCGGCGGGACCAAAATGATCGTGACCTTGCCTCAGCACACCAATCGATAACCGACGCCACGGACCGTCTCGATGGTGTTGGTGCCGAAGGGAACGTCGATCTTGCGACGCACATATCCCACATAGACCTCAACAACGTTGTCAGGACCCTGATAGTGCGCGTCCCACACGTTGCGCAATATCTCGGCCTTCGTTACCACCGTGTCCTTGTTGCGCATGAGGAACTCCAGCACTCCATACTCACGGGGCGTCAGGGTGATCGGAGTCGAACCACGTTGGACCGTGTGCCGAGCGGGATCCAGTGACAGCGATCCCGCGGTCAGCACCACCGGCCGCTCAGGCGCGCCACGACGCATCAACGCGCGCAGGCGCGCCACGAGCACCCTGAATGAAAACGGTTTTGTCAGATAGTCATCCGCTCCGAGATCGAGCGCATCGGTCTCGTCGAACTCACCGTCCTTCGCGGTCAGCATCAGCACCGGTGTCCAAACATCCTGCGCCCGCATTCGGCGCAGCACCTCATATCCGCTATAGCCGGGGAGCATGATGTCGAGAACCACAACATCGAAGGTGTTCTCGACGGCCTCGTGAAGGCCCGCGACGCCCGTGCCGACGGTCACAACGACGAAGCCCTCGGCCTTCAGTCCCATCGATAGCGTCGCCGACAAGCGTGGCTCGTCCTCGACGAGCAGGACTCTCATGTCGCCACGCTACTTCGCGGCCGCGTGCGCGAAAAGCACCGCCCGGCGGATCAGGTGGGTCCCGGTGCTACTGGCCAGGCCCGTCAGGCATGTTGCGGTATTCAGGATTGCCCGAGCCCGGGGCTGACTGCCGATCGTCGGCGCGCAACGATTGCGAATCTGCCGCTCTACGACCTTCCATCTGGCCAGGGTGACGTCCTGGGCGTTGTGGCAGCACAATGAGCAACACGATGATGATGGCCGCGATGACCGCCGAGGCCAGCGGGCGGCTCAAGGCCAGGCCGCCGTCGGCGACTGGCTTATCAAGGTAGTCCCCTACGGTTGCGCCCAGGGGCCGCGTCAGGATGAATGCGACCCAAAACAAGGTCACACGCGACACACCGGTCCAGTAATACAGGGCTACGACCGCGATGAGAGCCGTGATGAACACCAACGCCCCGCGTTCGTAACCGAATCCGCGAGTATCGGCGAGCCAATCGCCGAGCGCGGTGCCCAGCGTCTGTGAAAACGTGATGGTCGCCCAATAGAACGCCTCTACTTTCGGCGTCGAAACGGTGCTTACCGATACTGTTCCCTGCGTCCAACGCCAAAGCCCCAAGGTGGTCAAGAGACAAGCAAGCAGCAGAAGCGTTCCGCCCGTGTAGCCGATCCCGAGCTGTCGGTCGGCGAAATCGGCCAACGTTGTGCCGAAAGTTGTCGAGGCCACGATCGTCGCCCAGTACAGGCTCGCGTGGAAACCCTTGGCGAAGATCTGCGCGGTAACCAGCACGACCAGCGCGATGCCGAAGAGCACGACTCCGGCCACGTAGCCCCAATTCAGCGTCATCGTTACGGTGTCGCCGCCGGTCTCGCCCAACGTTGTCGCCAAGATCTTGACAACCCAGAAGCCCAGGGTGACCGCCGGCACCTTGGTCAATGCCTGTTTCGTCATGTCATTCATCAGGTAGTGACCTTCCGGTCTCATTCAATGGGCGCGAGCGAGTGACCGCCATCTCGGCCGAACAACCGCGGATGAGTTTACCGACAGGCTGAGACCTCCCGCAGCGTGTCGGTTTCTCTGCATGCCTACGACAGCCACGCTGAGAAAACGCTGAGATCATTACGGACGCGGCAGTAGCACCGATAGGTCGAGGCCGTCGACTGCTTGTCCGATACAGACAGCGCGCAGGACATTATTTGTGAAGGCTTCTGCGTCCCCCCATGGAAGGTAGGGCTTGGTGATCAGCAGAGAGGCGACACCGTGCGCTGCTGCCCAGAGCTGCAGGGCAGGTGCGACGGAATCACCCGGTGGGAAGAACTTTTGATCTATGAGTTCTTGCACGGTCTCTCGTAGGTGGACGAAGGCTGAGCTGATGAGCGTTTCGTCGAAGTCGCTACCTCGCCGAGGGGGAGCACCGGTCGCCACCCGATACATCAGCGGTGTCGCGACGGCGAATTGCACGTAGGCCATGCCCAGGGCATGCAGTCGTTCCAGGGCCGTTGGTAGGTCGCGCGTGGCTTGTTGCATGACCTCGCCGAGCTGGCGGTAGTACTTCGCGCACACGGCGTCTAGGAGCTCGTCTTTGTCGGCGAAATGCCGATAGAGCGAGGGTGCGGTGATGTCCAGCGCGCGGGTTACTTCGCGGGTCGAGGGCGGTTTGATGTCTCCCGACGCGATGATCAGTTCTGTTGCGGTGTCGATGATTTGCTCGCGTAGCTGCCCGCCGGATCCCCGGGGCAGACGTTGCCGGCGCGTGTTAGGACGCATGGACGTCTTGTTCGAGTCGCTCATCGGTGATGCCCCAGCGTGCGTGCCACCGCGCCAATGCCGGCGGTGCCCACCAGTTGAGGCGGCCCATGATCCGCATGAAGGCAGGCACCAGGAGCATTCGTATGATGGTGGCGTCCATCAGGATTGCGATGGTGAGTCCGGCGCCGAACATTCTCATGAATGACACCTGGGCGGCGATGAGTGCGCCGAATGAGATCGACATGATCACCGCGGCGGCGGTGATCACGCGGCCTGTTCGGGCCACACCAAGAGCGACTGATTCGTCGTTGTCGGCACGTGTGCGACCGGAGTTCATCCAGTACTCGCGGATTCGGGACATCAGGAATACCTCGTAGTCCATGGACAGCCCGAACGCGATACAGAACATCAGAATGGGCATGTTGGAGGTGATCGTTCCGGTGGGCTCGGTACCCAACGCGCCCAGGTGCCCTTGCTGGAATATCCACACCAGCGCCCCGAACGTCGCGGTGAGAGATAAAACGTTGAGAACCAAAGCCTTCAACGGAAGCACTACTGAGCCGGTCAGCATGAACAGCAACGCAAAGGTGACAGCGGCGATAATGCCCAGCACCCACGGCAGCCGAGAGAGTATGCCGTTAACGGCATCGCGGTCCAGTTGCGCTCCACCGCCGATCAACGGATGCGCACCCCAAGGTACAGGTATTGCATGTAGGGCATCGAGCTGGCGTTTAGCGGCTGCGGTGTACTGCCCGGCGGTGGTCTGCACGGTGAAAAGCGCCGTGCCATCTTTGATTCCGGTTGGCATGACCGCCGGACCAGCCTTATTTCCGTTGACGTAGGCGCCGGTAGGCGCCGAAACGGTCGCAACACCCTGCACACGCGAGAGATCAGCGGCGTACCCGTCAAGCTGTTGCCGTGCAGGCTCTGTCACGTGCTCGACGATGATGGAAAGGTTCGTGGCATCGTCATTGTTGAAGTTGGTCCGCAATTCGTTTCCCACTTGGCGGGCTGACGCCGACGCAGGCAACGTCCGATCGTCGGGGAAGCCAAGCTTTACGTGGAGAAACGGCGATCCCAGAAACAGCAGCACGGCGACGATGGCCACCGCTATCGGAAAAGCTTGTGCCATAACACGTTTAGCGATCCGATACCAAGGCGTCTCGGTGATGGCCACGGCAACGGGTTCTGGACGACGCATGATGCGTCGAATCAGGGCCGCGATGTTGAGGGCATCAATGCGATCGCCGAGCAGCGTGATTACAGCGGGAACGATCAACAGCGCCGCCACCGCGCCCATCGCCACTACCGCCACCCCGGCATAGGCGAACGACCTGAGGAAATACATCGGGAAAAGCACCAACGAAACGAGCGCAAGGGCCACTGTCAGGGCAGCGAACAACACGGTCCGTCCCGAGGTGCGCATGGTCAACACCAGCGCATCCTCTCGAGCCAACCCAGCCGCGACCTCTTCGCGGTAGCGGTTGATGATCAGCAGCGAATAGTCGATCGCCAGCCCAAGCCCCATCGCGACGGTCAGGTTGAGGGAAAAAACCGAAACGTCGGTGAAATAGGTCAGAGCACGCAGTATCGACATCGAGCCCAGGATGGAGAACACCCCCACCACCAGCGGAAGAAGCGCTGCGTTGAGACCACCGAAAATCGACACCAGCGCAACGAAAGTCACCGGGATGGCGATCAATTCCATGGTCTGCAGGTCGCGCTCGGTCTGCCTGGTGATCTGACTGTAAACAGTGGCCATGCCGCCCACGCGCACCGATACCCCGTCACGATCGTGCCCGAGACTCTTGATCAACCTGGCGGCATGTTTTTGCGCGTCATTCTCGCCGCCGGCAAGGCCGGCAACGATCATCCCTGACATGCCGTCCTTGCTGAACAACTGCGCGGCTACCGAGGGTGGCACGTTCCACGCAGATTCCAGGTTCAGCACCACACCAGAGCGGCGCAGCTCGCCTTCCAACTCGCCGGCGACCTTGGTGATCGCAGGAGATTTTGCGCCTCCCTCACTAGTGAGCATCAATACCAGCGACTGATCACTGATACCGAACTTTTCTACGAGAATCTGTGCGACCCGCGCCGATTCGGACGTCGGATCCTGCTGTCCACCTGCGGCCAGATGGGTTGTGACCGGCAGACCAAATACGGCGGCAGCCACCGCCACCAACAATGCCGCCCCCAACACCAGCCGCGGAGCCCCGACAACAAACCGCGCCAACCGTTCCAGCATCGGCATCCTCCCCAATAAGGTAGCGATGCTACCGTAGCGGCGCTACGCGAGGTGGTCAAGGCCGAATGCGAGCGGCGGCCTCATAGCCGGTCCGATTAGGGAAACCTGGTCGGAGACTTCGGGATCTGCTGTGGCACAGCAGTATCGGGCCGTCCTAGCGACCTCACAGGGTCGTCAGTTGCTGCGATCCGCCCATCCGGGTGGAAGCTCGCCGGGTCCCACGTCGATCACCGACTCGTCGTCAGCACCGACGTGTTCGAACAGCGTGATGCAGGCGAACTCGGGCACGACATAGATCGGATAGGTCGGTCCGTCGTCGCGGCGGGCGTGCATCTCCTCGATGTGATCGTTCTGGAAGC
>DASZLQ010000096.1:0-6880 GCA_035552295.1 Mycobacterium sp.
CACCATCAGCACCAGCGCCGGCAGCAGCCGTCGCGCACGGCGAATCCAGAAGCCGGTCAGCTCAATACGTCCGCAGCGTCCCAATTCGTCCAGCAGCAGCGAGGTGATCAGGAACCCGCTGAGGACGAAGAAGACGTCGACGCCGATGAACCCGCCGGTCACCCCGGGGATGCCCCCATGCCCGGCAAGCACCAGCGCGACCGCTATCGCCCGAAGCCCGTCCAGCGCGGGAATGCCGCTACGCCGTTCCGGTTGATCCCAAATCGCCAGCCGACCCGCACGTCGCATGGGAGCAACCCATCGGGGCCGCCGAGCAGAACGCGCCGGTGCGGGGTGCGTCCCGCCCGGCTCAGTGCTCCCTTTTAACGCGCCCTGACCACCCTGTCGCCCGGCGCCGTAGTTGCTGCCGATACGTCGTTGCCCCTCCTCTTGATCTCAGCAAGCTTAGAGGCGGCGCAGCCCGATCCAAGCGACGACACGGCGGGGAGTTAACCGGTAGTTCGACCCGGGGGGTGAATTAGTCGGTGACGGCTACGTCACGCGACAGATCTTGGGAGTCAACGGCGGACGAAACACCTCGGCTTGCCCGCTCTCGTGCGGCGCTTAGGTGGCAAGCGGATTGTGCCGCCCACGCCGGTTGACCAGCGGCCGCTGGTAGGACGGATCCGCCTTGCTGCGCGTCGGTGCGCCGTTGCCGTGGATGTCCGGCACGTCCGCGAACGGCAGCGGCATCGCCGGCACCATGCCGGACCATTCGATGACATTGATCCGGACGGCGATCCGCCACTGCCCGTTGCGTCGTTGCAGTCGGTCTACGTAGCGTCCACCGGTGATCGAGTTAGTCTCGTCGCGGTTGCGCGCGGCGAACAGGTAATAGGTCTCGGAATGCGCGGTATCACCGTCGATCTCGCAGGTGTTGTTGAGCAGGTGGTGCTGCGTCGCCACCTGTCCCTGCTCGTGCAGGCCCGATGCCCAGGCGTACAGATCCATTGGGCCGCCGACGAAATCGCCCGCCGCGATGACCGCGTCCGGGTGAAAGGCGGAAAGGACCAGCTCGCGGTCGAAGCGGTCCATGCCGCGGCTAAAGCGGGTGAGGCAGTCGAGAATGTCCTGCCGATCCAACAGCCGGGCCAGGCGCTCAGCGTCCATCGCCCGCCTCCGCGATCGGACGCCAGATCGGCGAGCCGCGCACGGCGCGCAGCGACGGGACGACCTTGCCGTCGATGTCGGTGATGCTGTAATCCCGCGCCACCTCGGCGGTGATGAACGTGCCCCCCGAACGCTTCATCACATCCGGATCGCTGGCGAGCGCGGCGATGACCCGGCCTGGAAATTCCGGCGAACACCCGACGGCGGGATTCGTGACGGCCGCCTCCGTCATCTCGGGGTTGCGGGTCAGATTGCGTTGGGCCCGTTCGGTGAACGTGAGGCCTTGCCACAGCGAGAGCGAGGCGACCCGGTGCGGCTGCAGCTCGACGGCCATGTCGCGTGCCATTCGGTCGACCGCCGCCTTGCACAGCCCGAAGACGACGCCATACGTGTAAGTGACCCCGACATAGCCCGATATCGCGACGATCAGGCCTGCTTGCTGCGGGACCATGATCTGCGCCGCATGCCAGGCCGCGACGAAGTTGGAGCGGACGCCGACATCAACCATCTCCCAGTTGGACAGTGGCTTCCCCCAGAACGGCAGCGCCTCGGTCAGATCGTTCGGGAGCGCGAAGGCATTGTTGACCAGGATGTCGAGCCGACCGTGCTGGCAACGGATTTGGTCGAACAGGACCGCGACCTGGTGGTCATCGGCGTGGTCGACCTGGACGGCAACGCCGGTGCCACCGCGACGGTCGACTTCCGCCGCAGTCTCGCCAACCGTGCCGCGCAGCGGACCGGAGCCCGCAGTGACCGTGCGGCCGGTGACGTAGACGGTCGCGCCGTGCGCGCCGAGCGCGACCGCGATGCCCTTGCCGACGCCGCGACTGGCGCCGGTCACCACCGCGACTTTGCCGGTCAGCGAACCCATTCCGCGTCTTTGCCGAAGAAGGTTTCGCTGTAGTCGTCGACCGCCCTGCCCGTGTAGTGACCGGCTCGCAAGGGCATGCCCATCACGCCCTGCGACCAGTCGACCGACTGGCCGAAATCCTGGTACCAATCATAGAGCATAGTGCGCTGCGCAATACGCCATTCGTCACAACGCTTTTCGAGCCAGTCGAGGTACCTGCCGCCGATGACCGTATCGCGGTCCTCGTCACCCACGGTCACGCGATGATAGGACATCACGTGCGTCTCGACGAGCGCCGTATCGCTCCGCACGTCAAACACGCTCTGCCCCAAGATATGCTGCGTCACCGGAATCGCCGGTGAGCCGGGCACGACCCAAGAGAGGTATTCCTCGAGGAAGCCCGCGAACACCCCGTGATCGATCATCGCCTCGGGCCAAAACGATGCGGAGATGAGTTGGGCGTCGCGGCGGTCCTCGCCGCGAGCGAGCCGCGCAATGCAGTCGCGAATCTTCCCGCGATCGAGGAATACTCTCAATTCCTCTGCGCTGACGTCCATTTCGCCTCTGGTCCCGTGATCAATCTAGGCATCGAGAGCTACATTGTTGGTGTTGTTCGCGATCGTCATCTTCGCTGCCCCTTCCTGAATCTCTCTAGCGCGGCCGGTTTTCCAGCCAGCCGGCACCTACCCCCGCAGCCGGTCGGCGGCCAACTGGCGAAGGTCGCCGGATCTGATTTTCGCGTCGCCGGTAAGGACGATTTCATCGTCACGGAAGAAAAGCACATGGCGCGGCACCTTGTAACTGGCCAATCGTTGCCGCAGGAACGCGCGAATCTCGTTGGCGTCCGAAAACATCCGTACCACATGTCTCCTCAGCCGAAAATAGACTTATTGCGCAGTTTTCTCAGGCGCGTAGCCCAGGGTGCTCTTAATCTCCAGGTACTCGTCGAAGCCGAATCCGCTCCATTCGCGACCGTTGCCGCTCTTCTTGTAACCACCGAATGGCGCGTTCATGTCGAAGGCGTGATTGATCGTCACCCAGCCGGCACGAATCTTGCGGGCCACAGCACGCGCCTTGTCGAGGTCAGCTCCCGAGACAAACCCGGCCAGGCCGTAGTCGGTTTCATTGGCGATCGCGACGGCCTGATCGATGCCGTCGTAGCCGAGCATGCACAGCACCGGCCCGAAGATTTCCTCGCGGGCGATCGTCATGTCGTTCGTGACGCCGGCGAACACGGTGGGCCTGACGTAGTAACCCTTGTCCAGTCCGTCCGGCCGCCCGGCCCCGCCGGCGACGACAGTCGCGCCCTCGTCGATGCCCTGCTGGATCAGGCGCTGAACCTTGTCGAACTGAGCCTTCGACGCCACCGGTCCGATGGCGTCGCTGTTGCTGGGGTCGCCAACGGCAACCTGCTCCGCGGCCTCGCGCGCGACGGCGATGGCTTCCTCCATGCGCGAGTTCGGTACCAGCATGCGCGACGGCGCATTACAGCTCTGGCCGGAGTTCAGCATCATGTTGACCACACCGCTGCGAACGCTGTTTGCGAACTCCGAATCGTCGAGAACGACGTTCGGGCTCTTGCCGCCGAGCTCCTGGGTCACCCGCTTCACCGTTGGGGCGGCATTCTTCGCCACATCCACGCCGGCGCGGGTCGAACCCGTGAACGAGACCATGTCGATGTCGGGATGGCTCGCAAGGGCCACGCCCACACCCGCACCGTCGCCGTTGACGAGGTTGTACACACCGGCCGGCACGCCTGCCTTGTCCAAGATCTCGGTGAAGATGTAGGCCGAGTACGGCGCAACCTCGGAAGGTTTCAAGATCATGGTGCAGCCCGTCGCCAGCGCCGGGTACACCTTGACGGCGATCTGGTTGAGCGGCCAGTTCCACGGCGTGATCAGACCGCAAACGCCGATCGGCTCCTTCACCACCAGTGTCGCCCCGTGCTGTTCCTCGAATGGGAAATTCTTCAGCACGTCGATGGCGGTCACCAGATGACCGAGGCCAAGCTGGACCTGAGGGCCCGAGGCCAGCGAGGCCGGCGCGCCCATCTCCTCGCTCACTGCTTCGGCGAGATCGCCGGCCCGTTTCTGGTACTCGGCGAGGATCGCCTGCAACAGGTCGAGGCGCTCTTCCCGGCTGCTTTGCGACCAGTTGGTGAACGCCTTGCGCGCCGCCTCGACGGCACTGTCGACGTCGGCGACGGAGCCCAGCGAGATCTTCCCGGATACCTGCTCGGTGGCCGGGTTGTCGACGTCCATTGCCTTCGGCTCGACCGGATCGACCCACTGTCCATCGATGTAGAACTTCACGTATTCGCGCATAAAGCCACCCTCCTCTATTGCGTGCCTTCGGCGTACCAGGTTCTGAATTCGCCGTAGTTGGGCATCTCTTCCGAGTTCGCCTTCGGGTCGATGCAGACGTGTACGACGGCGGTCCTGCCGCTGGCGTACGCCCGCTTGATCGCAGGACCGATCTCGTCCTCCTTCTCGACATATTCGCCATGGCAGTCCAGACCTTCGGCGATTTTGTCGAAGCGCACGTTCTTGCTCCAGTGCACGCCGGGCTGCGACGACGGTTGCTCGAATGTGCGCTTGTAGACGCCGACTTCGAGGCCCCATTGGTGGTCGACGCCCACCACGCACACCAGCGGCAGTTTGCGACGAGCGGCGGTTTCGAGTTCGGCGATGTGGAACAGGAACGACGAGTCGCTGGTTAGCAGCATGACCGGGCGCTTGGCGCCGTCGGCCAATGAAGCACCCACCGCGTAGGGCAGCCCGGTGCCGAGGTGGCCGAAGTTCTGGTTCCAGATGACGTCCCGCGGCTTGGCCTGCGAGTAGGTCCACTGGAATATGACGGTCGCTCCACCGTCGCGGACCATGATGCCGTCGGCCGGAAAGGCTTTCGTCGCTTCTACCACGAACCGGGCGGGATGGACGGGCGCCTGGCCGCTGGGCGCGGTGTCTGCCAACTCGGCGAGCCGGTCCGCATCCTGGCTGATCCAGCGTTCGAGACGGTCGGAGGGCTGCCTCGGACTTTCTCTGAGTGCCTCCACCAGCTGCGGCACGACACCGCGCAGGTCACCGACCAGTGGCACGTCGACCGGCCGGTTTACGCCGATCGCCGTCGGATCCTGCTCGACATAGATCCACTTTCGAGTCGCGTTGTTGTCCGCCCAGTGACGGGTCTTGCCGTAATGCACCGGCTCGCCGAGCTCGGTGCCGAGCGCGACGCACAGATCCGACGTGACCACCGCCTCGACCGCCGCGGGCGAAAAGCCATAGGGGAAGGTGCGATCCGCGAGTCCTGGGATGAACGAGGTGCCGCCCGACGTCTGGATCACCGGGCACGCCATCAGGTCGGCGAGCGCCTTGACGGACTCGCCGGTGCGCGACGTGTGCACGCCGTGGCCGACCAGCAGGATCGGACTCTTGGCCTCGCGGATCAACGTCGCGGCGTGGGCGACCTCCCGTGCGCCAGCAGTCTGGTTGACGAGCCGATAGGCGCTGGGCGGCAACGGGTCAGGCACGTCGAGCTCTTCGAGGAGCACATGCGACGGATACTCGATATAAGCCGGGCCAGGCGTGCCGGACATCACGCGGCGGAGCGCCTCACGAACGATTTCGTCGGTCTGGTCGGCGTATTCGATTGACGCGCTGTATTTCACCGATGGCGCGAAAAGGCCTTCCTGACGGATGAATTGGATCCGCCCGCGACGTACGCGCCGTTCGGTGATGCGCGCCCGCTGACCACCGAGGTAGACCACCGGGGAGTTTTCGACCTTGGCGCACATCATCGCCCCGGCCAGGTTGGCGACACCCGGGCCGAGCGTGCCGATGCACAGGCCGGGCTTGCCCGTCATGCGCGAGACGGCCTCCGCCATGAAGCCGGCGCTCTCTTCATGATGAGGCGAAACCACCGTCCAGCCGCGGGATTCCGCTTCGAGGAACATATGGACGAAGTTCGGGTCCGGGATGCCGAACAGCGTGTTGACACCCTCGACCTCGAAGAGGTCGAGAATGCGTTTGTAAACGGGCACACCCATGATCAGTACCTTCCCTATCCAGAGTCCCGCGCGGGTTCGGTGTCCGCGCCGGCCAATCCAAGTTCTTCGAGCACGTCCGCCGTATCGGCGCCCAACTCCGGGGCGGGCCCGGCGACGCGGCCCGGTGTCAGCGAAAACCACGTCGGCACACCGGGAAACCGCACAGGACCGTGTGGGGTATCCACCGTCTCGAAGAAGCCGACCGCGCTCAGGTGAGGATTGTCGAACAGCTCGTCGGGTGTGCGAAGGGGCGCGGCGGGTATTTCGAGCTGGCGGAAAAGCGTCAACCATTCCTCGGTCGTTCGCTCCTTCAGCGTTTCCGCCAGCAGGGCATACACCTTGTCGATCTGGCGCGCCCGTCGCTCGAGGGTGGCGTACAGATCGCTGGCCCACGGCGGCCGCACGGCCTCGATGAACGCTGACCAATGCTTGTCGTTGTAGATCAGCGCGGCGATGTAGCCGTCGCTGGTGCGATAAGGCCGGCGGTTGGGCGCCACCGCGCGGGGATAGACCGCCGGGCCGAGGGGAGGCGTGAAGATGGCGCCGTTGGCATGTTCGACCAGCATGAACGACGCCATTGTTTCGAACATGCTGACCTCCACCTCTTGCCCCTCGCCGGTGCGCTGGCGGTGGAACAGCGCCATCATCGTGGCGTAGATTGCCGTCAGGCCGCCGACCTTGTCGGCCATGATCGTGCCGACGAACGTGGCTTCACCGGTCAGCTGTTTCTGGATCGCCGGTAACCCGCAGTCCGCCTGGATCGTGTCGTCATAGGCGGGTAGGTCCCGGTCAGGTCCGCGGCGGCCGTATCCGTAGCAGTTGGTGTAGACGATCGC
>DASZLQ010000097.1:0-19129 GCA_035552295.1 Mycobacterium sp.
GTACCGCGCCCAGGTGCCGGGCAAGAACTGCATTGGGCCCATCGCACGGGCGTAGGTGACGCGATTGCCGACGCTGCTCTGCAGGATGACCTCGTTGCCGGGCAGCGTGCCGTCCAGTGCGGGACCGTATATCGGGACGACGGCGGTGCCGCGTGCATCGACGGCGCCGCCGCCCGCGTGGCCCGACTCGATGCGCCCGATCCCGGCCAGCAGGTTCCAGCTGACGCCGCAGGCGGGGGCCTCGACGGCCATCTTCTGCTCGGCGTTGCGGTAGGCCGACAGTGCTATTTCTGGAATGTCCAGCACGCCAGGTGAATTCGCGATCATCGGTGGAGGGGGTGCGGATAGGGCCGGCGCGGCGACATGGAAGGCGGTCGGCGCATGCTCGATGGCGACGACAACGGGGCCGGAGAGCTCAGGGACGGACGGGGAAACCGCGGCTACCGGGGTGACGACGGCATGCACAGACGGGATTGGGCTCTTTCCGTGGAATGGCGGAGCCGCGCCACCGACTGCTCCGACCAATACCAACGGAGTAATCGCAGCTACTCCGAATGCCGGTGTCCGCCAAACGCCAAGTGCCCGCTTCCGGACCGCCTCGACGGCCGGGCGTGCACCCCAGCGTCCCCCTATGCGCACTCGACCGTTCTAAGTATGTGAGCCGCCCCAGCGATCCCGCTGCCAAACCCAATTGCGCCAATTGCGGCCAGCGCGAGCGCCATACCCAGCGTCGCTCGGGTTAGTGGCCTGCGAGCATTCGAAATCGCAAACATGTTCCGGAACAACGGGATACTCCTCAAACTCAGCTGAAGCAGCGAGTGCTTCAGACACTCAAGTCACTCCGGTAACACTGCTAGTCAAGAATCACAATTGAAACACGACACGATCACAGATCGAGCTCTATAGATTTGCTTGCTAACCTTGGAATTTGTTTACCCTGGGCGACCTTCGGCCGGGCAGTCGGTGCGTGCGATCGCGGCGGAAGTCGGTTGCTTCGTGGGCGGTGTTCGTGGCGCCGTTGGTGGCGGTCACGTCGGCGCGGCACGGGACGGTCACCGCGACAAAGCCCAAGAGCGGTCGGGCGGTTACTCAACGGGGCAACTCGCCCTGACCGAGGAATGGTTCGCTGCACCGATGGCTCATGGATGACGCGGCCGCCGCAGAGCTGCCCGCACGATCACCTGCGAAGGCGCGTTTGATGAGGTTTCCGATCACGTCGGAGTAGCTCCTTGGCGGACCGCACTTTAAATGCGGCTGCGGTTGGCTTGGCTGGCAGAGAGACCCGCGCGGGTTCCCCGCTCCATCTCTTCCCTCAGAGCTGGGCTGCTGGGTGGAGCTGTCTCTCGGCAGCTACAGCTGAGGGCGCCGAACGGGTTCGGGTCGGTGCCGATCGGGTTCGTGTCGGCGCTGGCTGGTGCTGCTAGCCCAACGCAGGAGCCGAGAGCGATCGCGGCGGTGACAAGTAATTTCGTGATATGTCTTCGCCTGCTTCATGACACGCAAATAGTGTGCCCAGTAGTCGGATGTGGTTTGCGGGTCGAGATCGATTCGGCGCATTGTTGTCTCCTGATTTGTTGGTTGTGACTTCGCGTCGAACTTGTGCGGTGCGATGCCGCGACCCACGTGAAGCGGGGGACCACCCCCAGGCAAAAGCCCATCCGTTCGGATACTCGGCGTCTTTGCCGGGCACACTCCCTAGGCCGACTGGACCTCAACGCGGCTGAGGGTTGCCAAGCGCTCGTCCAGCAGCACGTCTATGTGCGCAGTACTAGCGCGCGTCACCGCCAAGAGCGCTGACTAAATGCCTTTCTTCTAAAGAAGGCAACTCACCGGTGTGATTAAAGAAGCATTCCAAATAAGTTACGAAGGAAAGAAGATCGGTGAGTCTGGCGATTGCTGTCCCTACAGTTATTCGATGAACGTCAAGAAAATGGCTATGACCGGCGCTCTTGCACTCGCGACTGGAATGTCAGCAGCATCGACAGCCACTGGCTTCTTGCATGCACCACCGTGGTTACCTCCTTTGCTAACAGCGCCGTTCTACACCGTGCCGGTAAACGAGTTTTGCTACGACGGGGTTTGCAAATCCCCTGCAAACGACCGTCGGGATGAGCCAGCGAGCGTAAGTGCTGACACAGAGGCGATCGGCCCAACGCCATGACCGTGTTGTTTGCAACGGAGTGGCCTACGGAGGTATGGGCCGTCGAATACACGAATATTTGCAGCCAGCGCGTCGTAGAAGTCATGGAGAATTTGGTTGCTGCTCAAGTGTTTATCGAGAATGTAAACAGGAACTATTGGGCGGAGCCAGTCCTCCTCCACAGTCAGGCGAACTTCTTCCCGGCACGCCCGATTGCCTGCGGTCCACGCTCTACCGCCGATGTACCTAAACATGTCAGGCGACAACGGGCGCTGTTCAAATCAGCGATTGGTGTCAAACGCAGATATGCACGTCATGCTGGGGGTATACAAATCTCAGCAAATGACCATCCGGACGAGCCAAAGGCTGCGGCAGGATTTCGCCCACGAGAGCGTCGATCCCGACTTCGGGGATTATTTCATGTCGAGAAGGTGGCGCACCCCGTGTAGCACCGTCATGGATAGCCTTTTGCCATGTCGTAGATCGATCCCCCTTTCGGCAGCCTCGCCGGTGACAATCTCGCCAACCACCGGCAGCCGGAGTTCTGCCACTTAGTTGCTCACGCGGTGACGTGGACACGGGCCGACTTGGCGGGGGCGTATCTGTCACGGCAAAGCTTGCGGTGAACGCCGGGGAGACGCATTCGACGCCGTCGACGCTGAGCTACGTCGGCTAATCCGCGAGGGGTTCGAGTGTGACATCCCCGGCGAGCAACTCGCCGAAGCGGCCAGGCTGTCAGTACGCGCGTCTATCAGATCCGTGACGGGCGGCGGTAGCCGGGGCCGCATGGCCCACTTCCCGCCGTCTTCGGGCACAGGGTTTTACCCTGTGCCAAGTTGGCACTGGGTTCGGCAGCGACATCCCTGTTACGTCCGCCGAGGACTAATCGTCCGGGGCTAGTTGATGTACTGGGGGCAGTACGCGGCTTCCGATGTCTGAACGAGGAACCTCTCATCGTCGGTCGACATGTTTAACGCGTGCAGCGCCCCGTTGGCGACCAACGCGTTCGTGCTATAGCCGGCGCCGAGGAGGGTGCAAATGTCGTGGGCGAGGCCGATCAAATCCTGATCACCGCCGCTGGATGAGATGCCGTATTTGTGCACTGCGTTCAAAACGCCTGTCGTTAGAGTCAGCCTGGGCTGGCGCCGCGAAGGCGATGATGACGACGGGGAGCGCCGCGAGCAGCAGCTTCATGGCACGGATAATAGGACGCTCGGCAACACCGCGCCCAAGGATTGAAGCGATTCACAATCGACCACACGTGGCCAGGCCGTGACAGCGTTTAACCGCTGCGTCGGTCGAGTTCGTCGGCGGCCTCGATGATCATCGCCGCGAACCGAGGCGCCTGCGCGACGTGGGCACATTCTGGGTACACTTGGGCACAAAATTGGGGAATCTCAGAGAATCCCACGAAATGTTATTTCGCAGGTCAGGAGCCGTTCGGGGCTCTGACCAGCACCAGGATTAGAGTTCGAATCCCACCGAGGGCACACAAACTGTGACAGCGTTAGGGCAGGTAGATGGCGTTTTTCATGTTTGCTGGATTGCCGTATTACCCCCGTGCCCGCAAGTTGCCCACAGTTTCAGATAACTTGTCGGCAACTTGGGTGAAGTCGTCGTCGAACAACTCGGCGTACACGTCGAGTGTCATCGCGGCCGAAGCGTGCCCCAACGTCCGTTGCACGACTTTCACATCCGCGCCCGCCGAGGCCGCCAACGACGCTGCGGTGTAACGAAGAGCATGCGCGGTGACCCTTGGGAACGTCTTGTCGGCCTTCTGGCAGCGTTCCACCGCGCCGGACATCCACGACTTGTTCGTTGGCGGTGCGAGATACCCGCCATTGGACGAAGAAACCCGGGCACTCGTGCCCGGCGGACCTGAGCTACCCGCTAGCGAAAGCGACGAAACCGCCGCGATCGCCGATAGCAGCATTCAGCTTTCAGGCTGCAACACTAAGGTCACCGCGATCCCGCTTGGACCACTCAATGCCAGTGACCCTGGTCGCGGGGGTCGCCGTCGTAGTAGTGCTCGTCGTGACAGCGGCCCCAGTCCCAGTTGTTGCCCCAGCCCCCATCCCACTGCTGGCCTGGGCACCAGTGATAATTCGGGAAAGGCGCCGGTTGTGCCTGGGCAACCGGGGCCATGCCCAAACCGGCGAGTCCCAAACCAGCCGTCATTACGAGTGTTGGTCCTGCAACACGTGCGAAATTTTTCATGCGAGATTCAGTACCCGACTGATGCCCATCGAAACCCAGAGACGCTGCAGGTGAGACCTGCGACCCGCAGCCTAACCTGGCAATATGCCCGCAGTCGGCGAGCTGGTCCGCTCGCGGTCATCCAGCAGCGCGCCCGCGATGTCTATCGACGGCAGCGGACCGCGCCGCTCCCTGGCTGCTTGGCGAAGGGCCGCCACTAGCCGAAGCTCGGAGTCGATGGTCTCCCGATCTCGCATGCGGCGAGGCCAGGCGGCCCTGGACTGGACGCACAAGTCACACCCGGTTGCTTTCGTTAATCACTGGCCGTCCCATGCGCGCGGCCCCACCGGATGCCATCGAGCATTTCGCTTAATTCGTCTAGGTCCACATTCGAGCGGGTATGTGGATTAGTTGTCGGCTTGTCGTTTCGCCATGGGACGTAACCCCATGTGTGATCGTGGATAACGCGGAATCCCATGCGTTCTGCGCGGGCAGTCAGCTCGGCTAGTCGTTCCTCGTGACCATCGGCCATTGGTCGCTTCTCCTTCACTCCAAGGTTTCGGGCCGTTCGCGTGCAGGGTACATGCCATGAGATCGTGTGCGCCACAAGCGATCTCGTACGCGTACAGTAGGCGTACGCTAGCCCTTCGCCAGTTCCGATAGCTTTTCGGCAATGGCGGCATCACGCTCCGCGGCGGCGATCTGGTACCGCATGGCCATTGCTGGCGTCGTGTGCCCGATCCGACTCATCAGGTCCTTGGTGGTCGCGCCCGCTTGCGCTGCCAGTGTGGCCCCGATATGGCGCAAGTCGTGTACGCGCATGTCCGGCTTGTTCACGCTGGCGAACCCGTTCTTGACCGACTTGGTGAATGCCGTCTTTGACAGGCGCTTACCCCTCGTCGTGGTGAACACGAACGACTCCGGTCCCTTGCGCGTGTGTGCCGACATATGGACCCGCAGAAGATCGGCAACATGCGGGGGAACCGTCACATCGCGCATACCGGCATCCGTCTTCGGTGTCCCAACTTCAATTTTGTTACCCACAAGCGTTGCCCCCCTACGGATCTTGAGCACCATACGACCGGCGGTGTCGTGAACATCCTTGCGGCGCAACTCGATCAACTCCCCGAACCGCAGACCGCACCATGCGGCCACAGCGACCGCTGCCCTATACGTTTCCGGCACCGCTAGGGCAACCTTCTCAAGTTCGGCCGGCGTGAGAGCGTGAACGTCACGCGGCTTGGGCGGTCTGCCCGCGGTCTTGATCTGGCACGGATTCTCGGTAATCAGCTTGTCCTCGCAGGCCGTGTTGAAGATCGCTTTCAAAAGCTGGTAGGCGTGCCTATTCCGCGTAGGCGTCTCCTTGCCCAGCCCGATCCACCACGCCCGCACCCTGGCCGGCGTGAGAGCCACAAGGATGTCGTCCCCGAGCACGGGCAGAATCCGGCTGCCGAGTAGATCGCGGTAGAGGGCGTGTGTCTTGGGTGTCAGAAGGCGGAGGGTGAGCCATTTCTCGGCGTACTCGCGAACCGTGACGCCTTCGGCCATGTTCACCGCTGCCCTGGCCTCGGGTGGTGACCACCCGCCAAGCTCGATCAGCTTGCGTTCGTTTGCCAGCCACCCCTCCGCGTCCGTGCGGTTGTCGAAGGGGTGGGTCGCGTAGTACCGCACCCCGTCGTCTGCGATATAGGACGCCTGGATGCGCCCGTTGCGCATTGTGCGTAGTTGGCCCCACGTCCGTCTCTGGGCCTTCCTGGGGGTCTTTTTCACCGATCCTGGGCGTCTTCTTGAGGGCATGTCCGCAACGCTATTGCAACGCTAGCGTGTCCACAAGTGGATAGTTACCTGGGCTTTTGTCCACACCTAACGTTGCAAATTAGGTGATAGCCGGGAGGGTAAAAATACCCTCTGAGCTGTGGGGTGAGTGACGGGGCTCGAACCCGCGACTTCCAGGATCACAACCTGGTGCTCTACCAACTGAACTACACTCACCATCGCCGTGAGCCGGCCCGATCCGGGCCAGCGAGCGGCGACGTCGATACTAGCCGGTCGGTGGCTCGGCGGCCGAATCGATTGGACCCGATACGCCCTTCTCGCCGCCTCCGAGATCGGCGACTACCGCCTCGATTTCGCTGGTAGAAGGCCCTGGCTGGGGCACGAATGCGGTCTGTCGGTAGAACTTCAATTCGCGGATGGATTCGTGGATATCGGCCACTGCCCGGTGGGAGAGCCCCTTGACCGGCTGGCCGTAGTAAATGCGCGGGTACCAGCGCCGGCAGAGTTCCTTGATCGAGCTGACGTCGATCATCCGATAGTGCAGAAACGAGTCCAGCTGGGGCATGTCGCGCGCGATGAACGAACGATCGGTCGCGATCGAGTTGCCCGCCAGCGGCGCGGTCTTCGGTTGCTTGACGTGCTTGCCGACGTAGTCCAGCACCATCGCCTCGGCGATTGCCAGGTCGACGGTGGATGCCTTGACTTCGTCGATCAGGCCCGAGCGCGAGTGCATTTCGGCGACCACGTCGATCATCGACGACAATGCGGCATCGTCGGCGTGGATCACCACGTCGACGCCGTCGCCGAGAATATTCAGATCGGCGTCGGTGACCAGAGCCGCGATCTCGATCAACTTGTCCGAACCCAGATCCAGCCCGGTCATCTCGCAGTCGATCCACACCAATTCGTCCCGCACAGCGCTCAGCGTAGGCGCATGTCGGGCCCCGCCGGGCCGTGGCCCGGCCCGGCCCGGCAAGTAGTGTGAGCGTTGCCGAACGAACGACGGGGGAGAGGGGCGCGGCACAATGAGCACCGAATCAGCGGCCGGTGGGCTTGGCGGGCCCGCGCAGCGGATCGCCAATGGCTACGCGGTCCAAGGCCAGGCACTGGAATTGGGCACCGTCGTCGTCGACGGCGAAGCCGACCCGACCGCGCAGATTCGTATCCCGCTGGCCACCATCAACAGGCACGGTCTGGTGGCCGGAGCAACCGGAACCGGCAAGACCAAGACGCTGCAACTGATTGCCGAGCAGCTCAGCGCCGCTGGTGTGGCGGTGCTGATGGCCGACGTGAAGGGCGACCTGTCCGGTCTGGCCCGGCCGGGGGAGGCCAACGACAAGACCGCCGCACGCGCAAAAGACACCGGCGACACCTGGGCGGCGACGGGATTTCCGGTGGAGTTCTTTTCGCTGGGTACCGGAGGGGTGGGCGTGCCGGTGCGCGCGACCGTCGCCAGCTTCGGTCCGGTTCTGTTGTCAAAAGTGTTGGGGCTCAACACTACTCAAGAGTCGACGCTCGGTCTGATCTTTCATTGGGCCAAGGAGAACAATCGTCGGCTGGTTACCCTGGACGATCTGCGCGGTCACATCAGCTACCTGGCCAGCGACGAGGGCAAGGCCGACCTGAAATCCCTGGGTGGGGTGTCGCCGACGACAGCGGGTGTCATCCTGCGAGCGCTGGTGAACCTTGCCGGCGAGGGTGGCGACACGTTCTTCGGCGAGCCGAAGCTCGATCCGCACGACCTGCAGCGCGTCGACGACCAGGGCCGCGGCATCATCTCGCTGCTCGAGTTCAGCGGTCAGTCGTTGCGTCCGGTCATCTTCTCGACCTTCCTGATGTGGGTGCTAGCCGATCTGTTCACCGTCCTCCCCGAGGTCGGTGACGTGGACAAGCCGAAGCTGGTGTTCTTTTTCGACGAGGCGCACCTGCTGTTCGCCGACGCCTCCAAGGCCTTCCTGGAACAGGTCGAGCAGACCGTCAAGCTGATTCGCTCCAAGGGTGTTGGGGTGTTCTTCTGCACGCAGTTGCCGACGGATCTGCCCAACGACGTGCTCTCCCAGTTGGGGGCACGGGTCCAGCACGCGTTGCGGGCGTTCACCCCCGACGACCAGAAGGCGCTCAGCAAGACCGTGCGTACCTACCCGAAAACCGATGTGTACGACCTGGAGTCGGCGTTGACGTCGCTGGGAATCGGCGAGGCTGTTGTCACGGTGCTGTCCGAGAAGGGTGCACCGACGCCGGTCGCGTGGACCCGGATGCGGGTGCCCCGGTCGCTGATGGCCTCGATCGGCACCGATGCGATATCCGCTGCGGCGAAATCTAGTCCGCTGCAGGCCAAATACGGCCAGACGATCGTGAGCACGCCAGCGCCGGACGTGCCGGCGCAGCAGGACGGCCACCCTGCCGAACAAGCGCCGCCGGCGCCCGGCGCCCCGCCGTACCCGGATTTCGACCTGCCGCCGATGCCGGAGCCCTTCGAGCCCAAGGGCCCTGGGTTGTGGGAGGACGTGCTGAAGAATCCGACGGTGAAAAGCGGCATCAACACGGCGATACGCGAAGCGGTGAAAGGCATCTTTGGCACCGGCGGCCGCCGGCGGAAGTAACGTCTACCCGCCGCCGAGCCTCTTGTAAAAGCTGCCCACGACGGGCGCGACGATGGCGCGGGGGCCGTACCCGCTGGCCACCGACATGGCTTTCGACGTCAGGCCCGGGACGACGCGCATCTTGTTGCGCGCTAACGCATCCAGCGATACCTCGGCGGTGTGCTCGGTGGAGATCCACAGGAAGTCCGGCACCAGCCTCTCGACCAGCGTGGCTTCGGCGTCCTCGGGGAGGTCGGTGCGCACCGGGCCCGGTGCCAGCAATGTGACGTGTACACCCGAGCCGCGAAGTTCGCCGCGGATCGATTCGCTGAAGGTGTTCACGAACGCCTTGGTGGCGGCATAGGTGGCGTTGTAGGGAATCGGCGAATTGCCTGCTGCCGAACCGGAAATCAATATGCCGCCGGCCTTGCGCTCGATCATGCCGGGCAACACCGCCAACGTAAGATCATGCACCCCTAGGACATTGAGCTGCAGCTGGGCCTTCTCACCCGCCGGATCGAGGGCCGAGACCGGACCGAACGTCGCGGTGCCGGCGTTGGTACACAGGATCGAGATCGGGCGCGCGGCCAGTTCGTCGCAGAGTTTTGCCCGTTCGGCCGGGTCGGCAAGATCGACCGGTCGCACCTCCACGGTGACGCGATACTTGTCGGCCAGACGCGCGGCCAGGTCGGTCAGGACGTCCTCACGTCGCGCGGTGATGATCAGGTTGTGGCCGCGCGCGGCAAGTGCGGTGGCCAGCGCTTCGCCGATGTTTTGCGAAGCCCCGGTGACAACGGCGCGCGCGTCAGGGCTGGGAGCAGGTATCGGCATGCGCCAATCGTAGACAGCCGCCCAACACATAGAGTGCCGGGCATGAGTCGGCCAGATCCGGGCTCGGGCACGGTTGCGCGATCCCGAGTGGTGGCGTGGGCGTTGTGGGACACCGGATCCACCGGCTTGAACGCGATCGTGGCGACCTTTGTGTTCTCCGTCTACCTGACCAGCAGCGTGGGGGTGGGCTTGTCCGGCCCCACGACGCCGGCGAGTTGGTTGGGTCGTGCGGGTGCCATGGCCGGGTTAACCGTGGCGGTGCTGGCGCCCGTCGTCGGCGTGTGGGTGGAATCCCCGCATCGCAGGCGCGTGGTCCTGAGCGTGCTGACCGGTCTGGCGGTGACGCTGACCTGTTCGATGTTCTTCATCCGCGATCGCCCCGGCTACTTGTGGGCCGGGCTGGTGCTGCTGGGGGCGACAGCGGCATGCAGTGACCTGGCCAGCGTTCCGTATAACGCGATGCTGCGTCAGCTCTCGACGCCGGCGACAACCGGCCGCATTTCCGGCTTCGGCTGGGCTGCGGGCTATCTCGGCAGCGTCCTGCTGCTGCTGGTGATCTACACCGGGTTCATCTCCGGATCCGGCTCCGGCCCGGACGCGGTGCGTGGGCTGCTGCGGGTTCCCGTCGCCGACGGGCTCTACGTCCGGGAGGCGATGCTGGCGGCCGCGGCATGGCTGGCGGTGTTGGCGCTGCCGTTGCTGTTGGTCGCCCACCGGCTGCCCGACTCGACGCAGGTGCACGAGCCCACCAGCATGCTGGGCGGCTACCGCAAACTGTGGCGGGAGGTTTCCGCGGAATGGCGGCGCGACCGCAACCTGGTCTACTTCCTGGCGGCCAGCGCGCTCTTCCGGGACGGGCTGGCGGCGATTTTCGCCTTCGGCGCTGTGCTGGGTGTCAACGTCTATGGCATCTCGCAGGCCAACGTGCTGATCTTCGGCGTGGTGGCCAGCGTGGTGGCCGCAGTCGGCGCGGTGCTGGGCGGCTTCGTTGACCACCGCATCGGATCCAAACCGGTGATCGTGGGGTCGCTGGTGGCGATCGTCGCCATGGCGCTCACCTTGATGGTGCTGTCCGGACCGGTGGCCTTCTGGGTGGGCGGACTGGTGCTGTGCATGTTCATCGGGCCGTCGCAGTCGTCGGCGCGCGCCTTGCTACTCCAGATGGCACACAACGGCAGGGAAGGGGTGGCGTTCGGGCTCTACACAATGACGGGACGGGCGGTCGCATTCCTGGCGCCGTGGTTGTTCTCCGTCTTCGTCGACGCATTCGGCGCCGTCCGCGCCGGCCTGGGCGGCATCTCGCTGGTATTGATCGCCGGACTGCTGGGGATGCTGGTGGTTCGTGTCCCACCGCGCCACCCCGCTGGAGCGTTAGAACAGTCCTAGTTTCGAGGGTGCAGGTCAGGCGATCAAACCGGCTTTGACCTGAGCATTCAGATCACATGACATCACATGAGATATCTGTAACTGTGCTCAAACCGTGCTCACGATGTGCTCACGCGCAAGAGTGATCGCTTCATCTCCGCAGTTTCGAATCCTGCCGGGGGCACCGCTTCGACCAGCACAAACCTCGATTTTTGACCCCGCGTGCATTCTCCGTGCATTTTTGCTGGCGCAGGTCAGGGCGGTGCCCGAATCGTTCCAGATTGCTGTCGGCGTCGAGACTTATCCTAGGCACGTGACCCTGGTACTGCCGATGAGCGTTGGGTGATCGTGACGCACGGACCTATGCTCAGTGAATGCGCGATCGCGAGACGATCGACTCAGAATTGCGGCGCCTCGCTTCTGTGCGCCGCTCGGACCGTGAGCAGGGCGGTCAGCTCTCGACTCGTCAGCTCGACGAACTGCTCGACGAGCGCCTGGGCCACCGGGCAGCGGCGTCCGACGTCGGGGCGGTTGAAGCGTGTGAGACCGACGTTTTCGCCGACACCTGGTCGCAATGCGACAAAACCCACGACATCACGCCTCACCGACGTAAGGGTGTGCTGCGCCGCTTCGGGCCCTTCGCGGTATTGCCGCTATCTCTGATGGCTGTCGCCACCGTGTTAGTGGTGATGTTCGCCGTCCACGAATCACACCCAGCGGCGCAGCCGCCGGTAGTCCCGCCGTCGAGTGCTCGACCCAACCCGGCTCCGCCAAAAGCACACGCTCCGCCGCTCGACATCGTCGACACGGCGTTCATCGACGCGTTGAAACACGTTGGCGTGCCGGTTCCCAGCCACGAATACGTGATGACCCATGGGCATGCGGTCTGCGATTTCCTTGCGCACCAACCCAATTCCGCAGCGGCCATCGACTTTGTGCAGCAATCGTCGATATGGGACGCCAATCAAAGCGCCGACTTCGCCGCTGGTGCCATCGTCTCGTACTGCCCTCAGTACGAACCTGTCAGCCCGGTCGAGATGCAGCCGGGGTTGCAGAATGCTCTTCCTGATCTGCAACGCATCCAAGGTGATCTGCAAGGCATCCAAGGTGATCTGCATGGCATCCGAGATGATCTACAAGGCATCCCAGGCCACCAGTAATCCGGGTCATCGGCACCACATCTGTTTCAGTACCTAGGGTTGCTTGTGGGTAGTTGTGGACTATGTACCAGACGAGGGAAAACAAGGTCGGGGTGGGCCGCTGCCGTCGATAGACGTGGCGGATGCGCTGCTGGATGAACGCCGCGAGCTGGCCAAGTTGGGAAGCCTAACGCCGAATTCCAGCGAAAAATACCGCTGAGGACTCACCTGAACGGCGTCAGTACGCGCGCCGTGTCGCGACCGCCCTGCGATGAAGTTGCGGTGGAGGCCAGGGGCTATGGGGCCATGCCGGAATCGATCCAGCGTTGAAAGACGTTTATCTTTTCGGCGCTCCAGGCCCCGTCACACGGCATCGACCCACCGCGAAGGCGGTCGACGATGGCCACTGCGTGGGACTTAACGTCGGTGTAGGACCAAAGGTCGAACGCCCACGTCATCGACTCACGGTCGTCTTGCCGGAACAGCGGTTTGACGTTGCGCTCGAACACGACCGGCTCGCCTGCACCTGGTAGTGGCACAGCCGGCGCGATCGACGATTCGGTGTGACCCGTGCCGGGAGCGGGGGACGCTGGCGTCCCCTGCCCCACCATTCCGGGCGTGCTGCTGACTTGAGAACCGAAGGTGATCGACGGGTGCTGCTCAGATGTCGGGGCGGAGCTCGAGCAGCCGGAGACCAACGCGACAGCCGCCGCCGTCGCGGCGACGGCGGGCAACGCGGTGAGCGGGCGATGGGGCTGAGGCATGACGGTTGTAAACCTCCCTGGTTGATAACGAGCCAGCGGATGCGAAGTACTCGCTTAGAGGTAGGGTGGCGAGTTACTCCGGCCGCTCCAATGGGCCGATCCGCGCCGAAGGGTATGACCTCGAGGACCCCACGGTGATCGCCGCTCTAGAGCGGGTGAGCGCCGAGCTGGGGGCGCGGACTCGATCCAGCCATTTGCGCGCCGAGGTCCTGGAGGGTCCACGCGGTGACGTGGACGCTGCACGGAGCTGCTGCGGCTCGCCCATTGTGGGCGGTTTGACGGTGTGAGTTCGTCGCGGAAAGGTCAACTGGTTGGGGCCAGTACAGATGCGCGCGGTTGCGCAGACAACAGTCCTAGTGCGCGGCGTCGCAGATGGTTATGCCCGCCCCGACGCGTTGGCGCACCTGAACCCCGTCCACCGTGAGCGTGCAGGTGACATTGTGGCCGATGTTGATGATCGTGACGCTGGCCGGATGAACGGCGGACTGTGACAGGCTGACCTGCTTGCTCCACGGCAGCGCGACATTGAACTCGGTCTGTATGACGTCGCCGGTGTCCCAGTAGGTGATGCTGATCGCACGCCCGTCACCGCTGACGTCGTAGACGACACTTTGCGCGGCGGCGGGTCCGGTCGTCTCGGTCGGCGTGGCAGAAGCGGTGGGCGGCGGCACCGCGGTTCGCGACCGCGGCGACGTCCGCGTGGTCGGGGTCGTGGATTCCGGACTCGATCCGGGCATGGCGGGCAACGGCGGTACGGCGGTCTGGGTTTTGTTCGCACCGTTGACAAGTACCAGCGCGATCACCAGCGCGACGACCAGCAGCACCGCCGCGCCGGCGGCGATCAACAACCAGCGTGGCGATTTCGGGCCTTGCGGCGGCGAGGGACCCAGTCCCTCGGGAGGCAGCTCACCCGGCGGAGGCTGGCCTTGCTGCCAGTAGGCCGGCAGCTGATCGGTTGGGCTGGTTTCGTTCAGGTTCTGCGTCCATTCCGCGCTATACCCGCCCCCATAGGTAGGCGCATAGGGCGCTTGCCCGGCGTAGGCCGGATCAACGGGCGGCGGATTTTGCGGGCCCTGCGGCCATGCCGGTGCAGACCCCGGAAGAGGGGGACTAAACGGCTCGGGCCGACGTGGATCGTTCATGTCCACCTCATGGCATGCAGGGTACCTGGCGGACGCTACTGGCTCCGGTCGCTGGCCATCAATGCAGCGAGGGTCATCGCCCGCATCACCGCGCGTGACCGCGCCACCTCCGCCGGCCTGGTGCGCGAATTGTCGGCTGCCTTCATGCTGTGCGGTGTCGAGTTCAACAAGCCGAATGCCGCGTGCGCCGTCAGCCGGGCATCGGCTTCAGCCCGCTCGCGGTTCAGCTCGCGCAGCACGCCCACCCAGACCTCGACATACTGGCGCTGGGCTTTGCGTACCTGCTTCTCGGCAGTCTCGGGCAGGTAGGCCAGGTCGCGGTCCTGGATACGGATCAGGTCTGGTTCGCCGAGCGCAAAGTCGAGATGGAAATCGATTAGGCCGTCGAGTGCTGAGGTGGCGTTGGAGCTGCGGGCCTTCACGTCCCGGGCGCCGGCGAGTAGCCGGGCGCTGATCCCGACCAGCAACTCGACGAGCAGCGATTCCTTGTTGGGGAAGTGCCGGTAGATCGCCGGACCGCTGACGCCGGCGGCGGCGCCGATGTCCTCCAGCCGCACCGCGAGGAAACCGCGTTCGGCGAATAGCCGTTCGGCAGCCGACAGCAGTTGTAAGCGCCGGTTGGACTTCAACTGGCTGCGGCGATTTCGGGCATCGGGCTGGCCGGGCCGGCCGTGCGGGACGGACGTTGTCATGGCGGACCTCCGTCCACAACTCGTCCAGTCGGTTAATTGCCACTAACATAGCATGAGTTATTCGCTATTAACTCAAATTGCGGCGTGGTGCCCGCCGTTGGCGACGGTCTAGGTTGGTAACCGAACAAGCCGGAGGAGCCGTGGCAGCAACAGGAGCCGCAGACCCCAATCCGCCGTCCTATGACCTTTCATACGAGCGGGGTCCGAGTGAGCCTCCGCTGCTCGAGACGACTATCGGTGCCAATTTCGCTGCCAGCGCCACCAAGTACGAGCACGCCGACGCACTCGTCGACGTCCGGGCGGGGCGACGGTGGAGTTATGCCGAATTGCTGGTGTCCGTGCGCCGTTTGGCGACGGGCTTGGTGCGGGCGGGGATCGGTGTGGGCGATCGGGTCGGCATCTGGGCGCCGAACCGATGGGAGTGGGTGCTCGTCCAGTACGCGACCGCCGAGATCGGCGCGATCCTGGTGACCATCAATCCCGCCTACCGTGCCGGCGAATTGGAGTATGCGCTAAGGCAATCCGAGGTCGCCATGGTGATTGCCGCCCCGAGTTTCAAGACGACCGACTACGCCGCGATGCTGGCCGAGGTGGCGCCGCACTGCCCTTGCCTGAGTGATGTCGTGCTGCTGGACAGCGACCGCTGGGACCAGCTCGCCGATGCGGAAGCCGACCTTGACGCGCTGTATGAGATCGCCGCGACGCTGGACAACCGCGATCCGATCAACATCCAATACACCTCCGGCACAACGGGATACCCGAAGGCTGCCACGCTGAGTCACCGCAACATCCTCAACAACGGCTACCTGGTAGGTGAGCTGCTCGAGTACACCGCTCAGGATCGAATTTGCATCCCGGTGCCCTTCTATCACTGCTTCGGCATGGTGATGGGCAATCTGGCGGCCACCAGCCATGGTGCGTGCATGGTGATTCCGGCGCCCGGCTTTGACCCGGCTGCCACCTTGCACGCGGTGCAGGCCGAGCGGTGCACCAGCCTCTACGGTGTGCCGACGATGTTCATCGCCGAGCTCGGCCTACCGGAATTCGCCGACTACGAGCTGAGCAGCCTGCGCACCGGGATCATGGCGGGCTCGCCCTGCCCGGTCGAGATGATGCGCAAGGTGATCGAGCGCATGCACATGCCGGGTATCTCGATCTGTTACGGCATGACGGAAACGAGCCCGGTTTCTACGCAGACGCGTACGGACGATTCGCTGGCACGGCGTGTTGGCACCGTCGGCCGGGTAGGCCCACACCTGGAAGTCAAGGTGGTGGACCCGGCCGGCGGGGAGACCGTGCCTCGCGGCGTCGCTGGCGAGTTCTGCACCCGGGGCTATTCGGTGATGGCCGGCTACTGGAACGACCCGGCGCGGACCGCCGAGGTCATCGACGCCGACGGCTGGATGCACACCGGAGATCTGGCCGCAATGGACGCATGCGGATACGTCCGGATCACCGGCCGGATCAAGGACATCGTCGTTCGCGGTGGCGAGAATATCTCCCCGCATGAGATCGAGGAGTTCCTCTATACCCATCCCGACATCGTCGACGGCCATGTCATCGGGGTGCCGGATGAAAAGTACGGGGAGGAGCTGATGGCCGTGGTCGTGCTGCGCGACGGAGCGCCGGAGCTGACCATCGAGGGCCTGCGGGAGTTCTGCACGGGCCGAATCGCCAGGTTCAAGATCCCGCGGTATCTGTGGATCGTTGACGAGTTCCCGATGACCGTCACCGGCAAGGTGCGCAAAATCGAGATGCGGCAGCGAGCTATCGAGTACCTCCGCGGTCAAGACTGAGCGCCGATTCCCTACCTGGACGCGTTGGGCAGGTAATGGTATTCTCACCCAGTTAATGGATATTAACTGAAATCGGCTACCGCCCGACGGCGCGCCCGCGGAATGTCGACGCCCCAACGACGAGGAGGCTCTGCGGCAATGGACAAAGTGGTGGCGACCGCGGCCGAGGCGGTAGCGGACATCTCCGACGGGTCATCCCTGGCGGTTGGGGGATTCGGGGTCTGTGGTATCCCCGAAGCACTGATCGCCGCGCTGGTCGATAGCGGTGTCACTGATCTCGAGACGGTGTCGAACAATTGTGGCATTGACGGCGTCGGGTTGGGATTGCTGTTGCAGCACAAGCGGATTCGCCGGACCACCGGGTCCTACGTGGGCGAAAATAAAGAGTTCGCCCGCCAATTCCTCTCCGGCGAACTCGAGGTGGAACTGAACCCGCAGGGCACGCTAGCGGAGCGGCTACGCGCTGGCGGCATGGGAATACCGGCGTTCTACACACCGGCCGGGGTCGGGACTCAGGTCGCCGACGGCGGGTTGCCCTGGCGCTACGACGCGTCGGGAGAGGTCGCCGTGGTGTCGCCGGCCAAGGAGACCCGCGAGTTCGACGGCATCACCTACGTTCTCGAGCGGGCGATTCGCACGGACTTCGCGTTGGTCCACGCTTGGACGGGCGATCGGCACGGCAACCTGGTCTACCGCGAGGCGGCCGCCAACTTCAACGCCGACTGCGCGGCGGCCGGACGGATCACGATCGCTTCGGTCGAACACCTCGTCGAGCCCGGAGAAATCGAGGCCGCCACGGTGCACACCCCGGGCGTCTTCGTGCAGAGGGTGGTGCACGTGCCCAATCCCACCAAGCTGATCGAGAAGGAGACGGTGCGGCCATGAGCTGGACGAGAGATGACATGGCCGCCCGCATAGCAGCGGAGTTCGAAGACGGCCAATACGTCAACCTGGGCATCGGGATGCCCACCTTGATCCCCAACCACATCCCCGAGGGCGTCCACGTGATTCTGCACTCGGAGAACGGGATTCTGGGCGTCGGGCCGTATCCTCGGCGCGAGCAGCTCGACCCTGACTTGATCAACGCTGGAAAGGAAACGGTCACTACGCTTCCCGGAGCCGCGTTCTTCTGCTCCTCAACCTCATTCGGGATCATCCGCGGCGGGCATCTGGACGTTGCGGTGTTGGGCGCCATGCAAGTCTCGGCCACGGGCGACCTGGCCAACTGGACGATCCCCGGAAAGATGGTCAAGGGCATGGGCGGCGCAATGGACCTGGTGCACGGCGCCCGCAAGGTGATCGTGATGATGGAGCATGCCGCTAAAGACGGCGGCCCCAAGATCCTCGAGCGGTGCACGTTGCCGTTGACCGGCGTGGGCTGCGTGAATCGCATCGTCACCGAGCTCGCGGTCATCGACGTCTGCGACGACGGCCTGCACCTGGTCGAGACCGCCCCCGACGTGTCGGTCGACGAAGTTATCGCCAAGACCCAACCGCCCCTTGTGATTCGAGCGGCCGCGCAGTGACCGCCGTGGCAGCCGCGCCATCCTTCGCCGATGAGCACCGCCGGCTGGTCGCGGAGTTGAACACCAAGCTCGCCGCCGCGGCTCTGGGCGGCAACGAACGTGCGCGGGAGCGTCACGTCAGTCGCGGCAAGCTGCTGCCCCGCGAACGGGTTGATCGCCTGCTCGATCCGGGCAGCCCGTTTTTGGAGCTGACTCCGCTGGCCGCGGGCGGCATGTACGACGACGAGTCACCGGGGGCAGGAATCATCACCGGGATCGGCCGGGTGTCCGAGCGCGAGTGTGTGATCGTGGCCAACGACGCAACGGTCAAGGGTGGCACCTATTACCCGATAACGGTCAAAAAGCACCTGCGCGCACAGGAAGTGGCGCTGCAGAACCGCTTGCCGTGTATCTACCTGGTCGACTCCGGCGGCGCCTTCCTGCCGCGCCAAGACGAGGTGTTTCCGGACCGGGAGCATTTCGGGCGGATCTTCTACAACCAGGCGACCATGAGCGCCGAAGGCATTCCGCAGGTGGCGGCGGTGCTCGGCTCGTGCACGGCGGGCGGCGCCTACGTGCCGGCGATGAGCGACGAGGCCGTCATCGTCCGCGAGCAGGGCACGATCTTTCTCGGGGGCCCACCCCTGGTCAAAGCGGCGACCGGCGAGATCGTCTCGGCCGAAGAACTCGGTGGCGGCGACCTGCATTCGCGGGTGTCCGGGGTCACCGACCACCTCGCGGATGACGACGAGCACGCGCTGCGGATCGTCCGCGCGATCGCGGCCACCTTCGGCCCACGCGAGCCCAGCCAATGGGAGGTGCAGCCCTCGATCGAGCCCACGCACTCACAAGCCGAGCTCTACGACGTCGTGCCGCCGGATCCGCGGGTGCCCTATGACGTGCACGAGGTCATCGTGCGGCTGGTCGACGGCAGCGACTTCAGCGAATTCAAGGCCAACTACGGCAAGACGCTGGTGACCGCGTTCGCGCGCATGCACGGCCACCCCGTCGGCATCATCGCCAATAATGGCGTGCTGTTCAGCGAATCCGCGTTGAAGGGCGCACATTTCATCGAGCTGTGCGACAAGCGCAAGATTCCGCTGCTGTTTTTGCAGAACATCGCCGGGTTCATGGTCGGCCGCGACTACGAGGCCGGAGGCATCGCCAAGCACGGCGCCAAGATGGTCACCGCGGTGGCCTG
>DASZLQ010000098.1:0-32744 GCA_035552295.1 Mycobacterium sp.
CGGTTCCCAAGGAGGACAAGCAATGACAAGCACTCAAAAAGCGATCCTCGCCGGCGGCTGTTTTTGGGGAATGCAAGACCTGATCCGCAAACAGCCCGGTGTGATCTCGACCCGGGTCGGCTACAGCGGCGGCGACACCCCCAACGCGACCTATCGCAATCACGGCACCCACGCCGAGGCCGCCGAAATCGTCTACGACCCCGCAGTCACCGATTACCGCACACTGCTGGAGTTCTTCTTCCAAATCCACGATCCGACAACGAAAGACAGGCAGGGCAACGACAGGGGAACCAGCTACCGCTCGGCGATCTTCTACACCGACGACGAGCAGAAGCGAATCGCGCTCGACACCATCGCCGACGTCGAGGCGTCCGGCCTATGGCCCGGCAAGGTAGTGACGGAGGTCAGGCCGGCCGGGGACTTCTGGGAAGCCGAGCCCGAGCACCAGGACTACCTGCAGCGCTACCCCAACGGATACACCTGCCACTACGTGCGCCCGGGATGGAAGTTGCCGCGTCGCGCTGACGCCAACCGCTGAACGCTCAGCGCCTGCCCACCACCATCCGTCCGCCGTCCCTCGGGGTGTAGGCGACACCGCGGCAGTGCCACCGCTCTCCCGGCGCCGAGGTGGTCTCGATCGTGAAGTGGCGCAATACCGTTCGAAGCACCACGTCCATCTCCATGTTGGCGAACGCGGCACCCACACACCGTCTGGCCCCGCCGCCGAAGGGGATCCACGCGAAGGAAGACGGCTTGGTTCCGATGTAGCGCTGCGGATCGAAGCGCTCCGGGTTGGGGAAGACGCCGGGGTCGTCGTGTATCTGCGCGATGCTCACGATCATCGAATAACCGCGCGGGACGGTCCATTCGCCAAGTTGGAAAACCGGTGGATAGACCCGCCGAGCGGCGAAGTCGATAACCGTCCTGGCTCGCTGGACTTCCAGAATCGTCGCCTGCCGTAGCTCGTTGCCGCCGTTGTCGGCCTCCTCGACCAGGGCCGCCAGCAGATCCGGGTGCCGGGTAATCCGCTCGAACGCCCATCCGAGCGTGGCGGCGGTGGTTTCGTGCCCGGCCGCCAGCAGCGTGAGCAGCTCGTCGCCAATGTCCTTGCGCGACATGATCGAACCATCGTCGTAGGTGCTGCGCAGCATGAGGGCCAGGACGTCGGTCCGATTTTCGAAGTTCGGATCTGCCCGTTCAGCGGCGATCAGCTTGTCGATGAGGATGTCGTATTGGCGCCGCCATTCGGCCAGCCGGCCCCACGGGCTGAACCGGCCATAGGTCCGTCTGGGCTTCGGCAGTGCCGCTAAGCGCGAGCCCAGGGTGACCCACGGCGGGATGATCCGACGCAGCTCATCGAGTTCGGCTCCGTCGGCTCCGAAGACCGCGCGTAGGATGGCGTTGAGCGTGATGCGCATCGTCGACGGCATCGCTGCGAACGGCCGGCCTTCCGGCCAGCCCGCGGCCTCCCGCAGGGTCTCCTCTTCGATGATGGCCTCGTAGTTTTTCATGCTCTTGCCGTGGAACGGCGGCGCCAGCAGCCGTCGCCGGCGGCGGTGATCGTCGCGATCGAGGGCGAATACCGAGCCACTGCCGAACATCCGGCTGAGATTGGGCTGGATGTTGCCGAGCTCGTCCGGGCTGGTGGTGAAGATCTGTTTGGCCAGCTCCGGCTCACCGACCACCACGACGCGGCCGAACATCGGGAGGTTGATCGCGAAAACGTTGCCGTAGCGGCGCGCCAGGCGTTTGATCATCGCCCGCCGTGACGTTGCGAAGAAAAGGCCGCAGACCAGCTTCGGGATTCGGGCCGTCGGAGGCAGATTGACCGCGGGGGACGCCGGTGGGGCGGTGACTAGTTCACTCAATGATTGCTCCCAACATCTGCCCCGAGGCCGGGGTGGTACCGCGGTGTACCGCAGATCTTTCCTGGTACGGTACTCTGGAGTACCAAACCTGACAAGGTGCGTATTCACCGAAAGGGGCGCCGGCCGTGATACCAGCGGTGACCGCGACGGCCGACGAAGCCGCACTCGGCGACCCACCGGCTGAGCCAGACCCGTTTCGGCTACGCCTGCTCGACGGCCTCGCCACCTCGATCGGCGAGCGCGGCTATCGCGCCAGCACAGTCGCCGACATCGTTCGCCACGCGCGCACGTCCAAGCGCACGTTCTACGACCAGTTCGCCAGCAAGGAACAGTGCTTCCTGGAGCTGCTGGGGGCCAACATCGAGAAACTCGCAGAATGCATCGCCGCAGCGGTCGATCCGGAGGCCGACTGGCACCAGCAGATACGTCAGGCCGTGGAGGCCTACGTCGGACACATCGAGTCCCGTCCGGCCATCACCTTGAGCTGGATTCGTGAACTCCCGTCGCTCGGTGCCGTCGCTCGCCCCGGCCAGCGCCGCGGGCTGCAGCTGCTGTCTAACCTGCTGATCGATCTCAGTGCCAGCCCGGGGTTCCGGCGGGCCAACCTGCCGCCTTTGACTGCGCCGCTGGCCGTGATCTTGGTTGGCGGTCTGCGTGAATTGACCGCGCTTGCCGTCGAAGACGGAAGACCGGTCCGCGACATCGTCGAGCCCGCTGTCGATGCGTCCATAGCCCTGCTGGGTCCCCGACACTAGGCTCATCGCAGACCCCTTGACCTTCCATGACATGGAGGACCTCGCGATGCGGCTATCCACCCGAAACCAGCTCAAAGGGACCATCACCGAGGTCGATCTCGGCAGCGTGATGGCAATCGTGAAAGTCAAGCTCGACGGTGGCGACCAGATCGTCACGTCCTCGGTCACCAAGGATGCCGCGACCAGTCTCGGCCTCGCGGTCGGCCAGCCGGCGACCGTGTTCGTCAAGTCCACTGAAGTCACAATCGGCGTCGAGTAACGCGCCACGACCGGACCCATTCCGCACATTTCGCGACACTTACGTCACGACATGACACACCGAAAAGCGCCGCCGCAGTTTAAGTTTCGACGCGAAGGAACGCCCGGATCCGGTCGAGTACCAGCTCGGGTCGCTGCTCGACGATCCAGTGACCGACGTCGTCGACCAGTTCGACCTCGAAATCGCTTATGCGCTCGGCATATCCGTCGGTCAGATCGGCGGTGATCACCGGATCTTTGGTACCTGTCAGCCAGCGAACGGGGACGTTCACGCGAGCGTCGTCATACTCGCCACGCATCCAGCGCAGCATCTCTTTGGTCTGAAACGAGCGGTACCAGCGCGAGCCTGCCTCCGCGTGCCCGGGCTGTTGCATGCACTCGAAGTACATGCGGACGTTGTCCTCGGGCAGTGTGAAGCCGCCGCCAACCCAGGATGCCAGCAGCCGGACAAATCGGGAGTCGGGATTACTGATGATCCGCGGGCCGATGATCGGCAGCGAAATTGGGATTTGATACCAGAACCGCCATATGTTGCGGAAAGTCGACAGACCGCGCTTCACCCAGGGAGCCACCGTATTCACCCCGAAAAAGCCGGTCACCTTTTCCGGATGGCGCAGCATCATGATGAACGCGACCGGTCCGCCCCAGTCGTGGGCGACGAGCTTGACCGTTGCGACGCCCAAACGATCCAGGACGGCCGCCAGATCGTCGGCCATCTCGCGCTTGAGGTAACTGGTGCGCGGCGCCGAACTCCATCCCGCACCACGTAGGTCGGGACACAGCACCCGGTAGCCGTCGGCGGCCAGCGGCCCGATCAGCTCGTGCCACTCCCACCAGTTCTCCGGGAAGCCGTGGACCAGCATGACCACCGGCCCTTCGGCCGGACCCGCGTCTGCGACGTGGATCGTGACACCGTCGCCTAGATCGAGGTATCTGTGTTCGACGCCGTCAAGTGCGGGCATAGTGACCATGTTCAGAAGGTAGCGGACCCGCCGCCTACATCAGAAAGCGCTCGACGTAGGGCGCGAAGCGTGCGCGCAGACTGTCCTGGGTCAGCCCGAACATCTCGTACGACGTTTCGATGTTTCCCAGGCGGCCGCGCTGGTGGCCCGAGAGGTAGCCGGCGATGGCCGTTCGTGCTTCGTCGGTGAATGGTTCACCGGCCAAGGCGTAAACCCGCTCGGCGAAGCCGAGTTCGGCGGCCATGAAGTCGTCGAAGCGGATGTCGATCGAGCGGTCCGGACCGATGGTGTCGCGGTCACGGACGAGCGCGGCCAGCATCTGGTCGAGGCGGTCGATCCAGTGCTCTGCGATCTGGTGCACCGGCACGGACGAGCGGTGCATGCGGGCGGAATAGGTGATCATCGCGATCATCGACAGCGCCACCGGCACCGGGTCACGATGCGTGAACACGACAATGCTGTCGGGGAAAACGCGATCCAGCACCGGAACCTGCTCGAGGTGCTGGGGTGACTTGAGCAGCCAACGCCGACCCCCGCGCAGGAACTGCATCGCTTTGAGTTGCCTCGCGAGGTATTCGTAGTGCCGCGTCTGGTCGTGGGCCTGGTAGTAGTCACGCCACCGGGGCACCTCGGCGAGCGTCTCGAAGAGCATCGTCGAAAAGTCATTGGCCAGTAACTGGATTTCTTCGTGAACGTGGTCGGTGGTCATCTCGTGCATGAGCGCGAAATGTGGCATCACGGTGTTGATCACACTGACCGCGACGTCCATCCGCGCCCGGCGCGGATCCGGCTCGAGGCCAACCTCCTGTGGCAGCGGGAACGGCTCGACGCTCTCCCAGTACGGCATGGTGCGGAAGGTGGGCGGCGCCGCAAGCAGATTGTGTAAGTGGGTGGTGCCGGTGCGGGGCAGACCGGCGATCACCACCGGCGCTCGCAGTTCGATGTCGTCGATCTCGGGATGCCGGCCCAACACGTCGGTCAACAGCAGCCGGTTCTTGAGCAATTGCAGTAGTTGCCCGTAGAAGTTGACGACTCCGGCGCCGTTCAGCCCGTCGATGCCACGCAGCGCGGCGAGGTAGACCTCGAGTCGTTCTCGATAGTCGTCCGGACCGAAATCGTCCAAGCCGGTGTCGGCGCGGGCCTGCGCATGCAGCGCGTCGGCGTCCAACGGACAATTTGGGGCCATCGCGGCCATCATGTCGAGGATCTGCTGCGCCTCCGCGGAGAATGCGGGCTGGGCTAGGTCGTCCAGGCGGATGTGTGTAGCGGCTTTGGTCACGCCGACTTATGTTACTCTGAGTTTCGTAATGGCAGTAGTAGATTTTGGCCGGCCCCGTGACCCACGTATTGACGGTGCGGTGCTGCGCGCGACGGTTGAACTTCTCGCCGAGACCGGTTATCCCAGGCTCTTGGTGTCCGCCATCGCCGAGCGGGCCGGTACCAGCAAGCCCGCGATCTACCGGCGCTGGCCGAGCAAGGCGCACCTGGTGCACGAGGCGGTGTTCCCGATCGGCGCCGCGACCGAGATTCCCGCCACCGGATCGGCGTCCGAGGACCTGCGCGAAATGGTGCGCCGCGCAATGACTTTCCTGACCACACCGGCCGCCAAGGCGGCCTTGCCGGGACTGGTCGGCGAGATGGCAGCAGATCCGACCCTGCATTCGGCGCTTTTGGAGCGGTTCGCCGGCATCATCGGCGGCGGCCTCGCCGAGTGGCTCGAGGCCGCCGCGGCCGCCGGTGAGGTCCGCGCCGGCGTGACCGCCGCCGAACTGGCCGAGGCCATCGCCGGCTTTACATTGATCACCCTTCTCACCCGCGCCACCGAACTCGATGACGCCTGGGTCGATCGCACGACCACGTTGCTCCTGAAAGGAATCGGTGCATGACGCACGAATCGACCGCTGCTTGGAAAGAGCTGCTGGCGACCATCGGGGATCTTGATCGTTCGTTCCTGGAGGGCGACCGCGCGGTTACCGACGACCGTCACATCGCCGACGGTTACCGCATGCTCGCGAGCACACTCGGCGTGGCGTTCGACACCTACCTGTTCCCCGAGCCCGGTCGCCCGCAGTTCGTCGCGGTCAACACGCCGTTCCGCCGCGATCGTCGATGGGGCGGCGACAATACCGACGCCTATTACTTCATGTGCCCGGTCGACCCGAGGCGGCGCTACCGCCTCACCGGCAACAAGGGCGACAGCGTGTACTTCTCGGTGACCGCTTACAACGAACCATCGCCGGGCGCGTGGTCGGACCGAGTCGTGGCGATCGTCCGCGACACCGATCTCGACGTCGACGCCGACGGCAACTTCAGCTTCGAATTCCCTCCGACCCCAGACGCTGCCGTGCTGATAACCCGTGACTACCAAGCCGACCCGCTGACCGGCCGCCCGGTTGTATGGGAGATCGAGGCGCTCGATGAACCGGACCCGATACGACACGGCGACGCGGAGACCGCTGCCCGTCTGCGGGCGACAGCTACCTGGTTGCGCACGATGTTTGCCATTGTGCCGCTGGCCGTCGGGACACGTGCCGACGACGAGCACGCACTCGGACACGAGACTGCCCACGCCGCAAATGAATTCGCTGATCCGTATCAGGTGCCCGACGCCAACTTCGGCTGGTCGGCGCGCGATGCCTGCTATTCCTACGGCAGCTTCGTGCTCGACGACGACGAAGCCCTGGTCATCACGCACCGACCGCCGTCGTGCCGGTTCTGGAACCTGGTGGTGTGGAACCAGTTCATGGCCACTTATGGCGCCTCGGATGCCCGTTGCTCCATCAACGGCCACAGCGCCGTGCTCAATAGCGACGGCTCGGTGACGATCGTCTTGTCCCGCGGGATGACGACCCACCCGAATTCACTGACCGCGCTGGGCTATCCGCGCGGCAACCTCGCCTTCCGGTGGTTCCTCGCCGACCGTGTGCCGACCCTGCCTGAGGTGAAACTCGTGAAGGCATCGAAAGCCCCCACCGAAGTGAGCTAACTCCAGGCCGCCGAGTGTGGGCCACAGTCGGCTGCTCGGACTGAATCAGCCGACTCCGCTGGGCCGGGTTTACGCGACGGCGGGTACCTTCTCGACCGGGTTGCTCAGGGCCGCGCGCCGCGACGGGAACTTCACCGAGTCCGGGAAAGTCAGCTTGACGATCTTGCGGACGACGGTGCCGAACTGTCGCATCAGCGGGCCCTTGTTGTAGGGGATGCCGTAGCGCTCGCAGATCTCCTGCACCTCGGCCGCGATCTCGGAATACCGGCGGGCCGGCATGTCCGGGAACAAGTGGTGCTCGATCTGGTGCGATAGGTTGCCGGACAGCAGATGGAAGAGCCTGCCGCCGGTCAGGTTCGCCGAGCCGAGGACCTGGCGGAAGTACCACATGCCGCGGGACTCGTCTTTGGTCTCTTCGACGGTGAATTCCTGTGTGCCGTCCGGGAAGTGGCCGCAGAAGATGATCATGTAGGACCACACGTTACGCATGAGGTTGGCCGACAGGTTGCCGGCGAGGACGAACGGCGCGAACGGGCCGGCCAGCAGCGGGAAGGCGACGTAGTCCTTAAGCGTTTGCCTGCGCGTCTTTTTCCAGATGGCCCGAAGTACCTCGCGTTTGTCGGCGAGGCTGATCTCGCCGGAGCGGATGCGCTCGGTTTCCAGCTCGTGCAGCGCGACGCCGTACTGGAACAGCACCATCAGCAGGAACGCGTAGACCGGGTTGCCCAGGAAGTACGGTTGCCAGGGCTGGTCTTCGCTCATCCGCAGGATGCCGTAGCCGATGTCGCGGTCCATCCCCACGATGTTGGTGTGAGTGTGGTGCATGTAGTTGTGCGAGTGCCGCCACTGGTCGGCCGGGCAGGCGGTGTCCCATTCGAAGGAGCGCCCGGAGATCGTCGGGTCACGCATCCAGTCGTACTGGCCGTGCATGATGTTGTGGCCGATCTCCATGTTGTCCAGGATTTTCGCGACGCCCAGCATCGCGGTACCCACCAGCCAGGCCGGCGGCAGGAACAACAGGACGCGTCCGCCGACTTCCAGCGCACGCTGGGCCTTGATGACACGGCGAATGTATTCGGCGTCCTTTTCGCCGAGATCTGCCATAACGCGTTCCTTGATGGCGTCGAGCTCGCGGCCGAAGGCGTCGGCCTGCTCGGGGGTCAGGGTGATCTTGCTCTGTGACATGGCTTTTCCTCCCAATGTCGTGTTGGTGGCCCGTTAGATGGACAGATCGACGTCGCCGACGGGCACGGATACGCAAATCTGCACGTCCTCGTCGGGGACGGTCGAAACTGCGCCGGTGATCAGGTTGCGCACGGTGCCGGCTGTCTTGCGCCGCGTGCAGGTGTGGCAGATTCCCATGCGGCAGCCGTTCTCCGGCGTCAAGCCGGCTGATTCGGCTTGTTCCAACAGCGAGCGGCCGTCGTCGACAACGTCGATACCGCTGTTTGCGAACGTGATTCGGCCGCCCGACGGGTTCGGGGGTGCTTCGAACAGCGGAGGCACGAAGCTCTCGGTGTACACGTTGTCGCAGTGCTGCTGAACAGCCTCGACCAAAGTGGTTGGCCCGCAGACGAACACCACATCGGGCGAACGCATCGCCGCGGCCAGATGCCGCGGCCCGAAGGAGCCGACGAGGTCGCCCGCACCCGATCGGGTGTAACCATGCAGCACCCGCGCGCGGGGCATCGTGGCCAGCTCGTCGCGGTAGCACGCCTCGCGCGGGCTGCGCGCGTAGTGGATGAATGCGATCTCGCCCCGGTGGCGCTCTGCGATCAGCGTCCGCAGCATCGCCATGACGGGCGTGATGCCGCTTCCGCCGGAAACGAACAGGATCCGTCGCGGTCGCTCGGCCGGCAACACGAAGTCGCCGCCGACGCCGTCCAGGCCGACCACCATGCCGCGACGGGCGCGCTCATACAGGTAGGTCGAGACCAGACCGCCGTCATGCTGACCGATCGTCAGCTCGAGGTACGAGCTGCCTTCGGCGTTGGCAGGTGAATAACAGCGGGTGTGCCGGCGGCCGTCGATGTCGATGGTGAGGTTGACGTACTGACCCGCCTTGACGGTATGGGCGGCCACGAAGGTCTCATTCGGAGCGAGGGTGAGGGTCACGCTGCGCGGTGTGGTCCTGCGGACATCGATGACTTTGGCGCGGGCCTCTCCCAACGTCCACGTCGGCGCCACGAGCTCGGTGTAGCGGTCAACGCCGTGCGGACCGGTGAGCAGGTCAACCAGGTCGGAACCCAGGACTCGCTTCTGGAAAGCTTTGACAAAGTCCCGACCGGAGGTCTGAGCGGTTTGGGTGAACATATGTACACCGTGCGGCCGCACACCCCGGCTAGTCAAGGGTTTCTGCCCGTCTGTGGTACGGTTCACAATAGTGAACAGTCGTACTCCTGGCTCACGGTCGCATAAGTCGGGCCGCGAGCGCTCACGCGAAAGCCCCTCGCGCGGGGAGCGCAAGGAGGCGACCAGGCGCGCCATCATCGCCGCGGCACTCAAGCTGCTGCAGGACCGCAGCTTTTCCAGCCTGAGCTTGCGCGAGGTGACGCGGGAGGTCGGCATTGTGCCCGCCGCGTTTTATCGCCACTTCGAGTCGATGGAGGCACTCGGACTGGTGCTGATCGACGAGTCGTTTCGCACCCTGCGGGACATGCTGCGCGGGGCGCGGGCGGGCAAGCTCGACCCGACCCGGGTGATCGAGTCGTCGGTCGAGATCGTCGTCGCCAGCATCACCGAACGCCGCGAGCACTGGCGTTTCATCTATCGGGAGCGCTCGGGGGGAGTCACCGTCCTGCGCTACGCGATCCGCACCGAGCTGCGCCTCATCACCTCCGAGCTGGCCACCGACCTGGCCCGATTCCCCGGCCTCCATGAATGGAGCACCGAGGATCTCAACGTGCTGGCGACTCTGTTTGTCAACGCGATGATTGTCATCGCCGAGGCGATCGAGGACGCGCAGAGCACCGAGGCGCTGGAAGACATCCGTCGACTCGCGGTCAAACAACTGCGGATGATCGCCATCGGTATCGCCGGCTGGCGAAGCAGCCCGTGATGCGCAGCCGCTACCGCGGCGCCCGCCACATCGCCCACATTGTTGGGCCGCCGTCGGGCAGCACGATTTCACGGATCACTGTGAAGCCGAAACGCTCGTAATACGGCACATTTTCACGTTTCGTCGACTCAAGATAGGCCGGGCAGTACTCGGCATCGCAGCGGTCGAGCCGTGACCGCATCAGGACCTGCCCGAATCCCTGGCCCCGGACCGTCGGGTCGCTTCCGATCACGGCCAGATACCAGTGCGGTTCTTCGGGGTGGACGCGTTTCATCAGTTCCTGCACGGCACGTCCCCGCATGGAACGGAGACCGAACACCCGGATGAACGTCGGCGTCATCGCCAGCTGTGCTCGCGGCGTTTCTTGCCAGTGATTCGGCGGATCCCACAGTGCTGCCGCGCCGACACCGGGTCCGTCGCAGGCCACCTCCACTCCGCCGAGGGCCAGATGGTGGTGACGGGTCATCGTCGTGAACAACCGACCTAGCTGCGCGGTCCGCGCCTTCTCATCGGGAAGGAGCCAGACCATCACCGGGTCGTCGTAGAACGCCCGGGCCAAGGTGCGGGACAGCTCGCCGACATCGGCTTTACACGCCGGACGCGCCTGCGGACTCACACACGTCAGGCTAGTGGGTGACCCCGCGGCTGCCGCGAAACCGCCGAGTGTAGTGGGCTGCGCGACGGGTATTCGGAGTCGATGACTGGCATCTCACGGCGGGCGTTCGGGCGGATGGCCGCTGGGGCGGGCATACTCGGAACCACCGGACTATCTGGCGGCTGCGGCAAACCGGGCGCCGACCATGTCAAGCCCACCGCTCCTCCGCCGGCGGCGAACGGTGTGGGGTTTGTGCTCTCACACGAGCAATTCCGCACCGATCAGCTGGTGGCGCAAGCTCGAGCGGCCGAAGAGGCTGGTTTTCAGTACGTCTGGGCCAGTGATCACATCCAGCCTTGGCAGGACAACGAAGGCCATTCGATGTTCCCGTGGCTGACCCTGGCACTGGTGGGCAACAACACCAGCCGCATTTCCTTTGGCACCGGCGTGACCTGCCCCACCTACCGCTATCACCCGGCGACGGTGGCGCAAGCCTTCGGCTCGCTGGCGATCCTCAATCCGGGGCGGGTGTTTTTGGGCCTGGGCACTGGCGAGCGGCTCAACGAACAGGCCACCACCAACGCGTTCGGCAAATACACCGAGCGCCACGATCGGCTGGTCGAGGCCATCGGACTGATCCGTCAGCTGTGGAGCGGTTCGCGAATTTCGTTTGCCGGCCGCTATTTTCAGACGAACGCCTTGAAGCTTTACGACGTGCCTAAAACGCCGCCACCGATTTTCGTGGCGGCCGGTGGCCCCAAAAGCGCAACACTGGCCGGTCAGTACGGCGACGGCTGGATCACCCAAGCCCGCGACGTCACGAATTCGAAACTGCTCGCCGCATTCAGCGCCGGCGCGCAAACCGCCCGCCGCGATCCCGCCAGCCTGGGTAAACGCGCCGAAATGTTCGCCGTCGTCGGCGACAGCGCCGAAGCCGGGCGCGCCGCCGCCCTGTGGCGATTTACCGCCGGGGCCGTCGACCAACCCAATCCCGTCGAGATCCAGCGCGCCGCCGAGTCGAACCCGATCGACAAGGTGCTCGAGAACTGGACGGTCGGCACCGACCCCGCCACACATATCAGGGCCGTGCAAGCGGTGCTCGACGCCGGCGCCGTCCCGTTCCTGCACTTCCCGCAAGACGACCCCATCGGCGCGATCCAGTTCTTCCGCACCAACGTCCTGCCCAAGCTGCACTAACGCTGGTACACAAGCGAAACTTACAATTACCGCCGTGCCGCCCCATCGCGATGTCGCCGCGTATGACGAACGTGCTGTGCACTACAACCAGGGTTGGCGCGGTCGTCTGCACCACACCATCGGTGACCGCACCGCCGCGCTGGCGGCCACTACCGGGAATCTCAGGAACTTGCCGGAATTGACGCTGCCCCCAACATGATCGACACAGCCAGACGCCTGACCCACGACGACCGATTGTCCTTCGCCCTCGGGGTTGCCGAGCACCTGTCCTATCCCGATGCGTCAATCGACCTCGTGGTCAGCAGCACATCATTCGACCATTGGTCTGATCAGCTCGCCGGGCTCGCCGAGTGCGCACGGGTGCTGCGTCCGGACGGCCATCTGGTTCTCGTTGATCAGTTTTCCCGGTGGCTGGTTCCCACGCTTGCTCTCGGACGACGGGGTAAGGCCCGGACACGCCGCCGCGCCGACCGCCTGCTGCTGCGCGCGGGATTTGAACGAACACAGTGGCACAAACTACATGCGGTCATCATCAACGCCGTTGTCGCGACGAAGCGCGGTTAGCGGCGTCTCACCAAGCTAGCTGCGCGGGCGCATCTACGATGGTGTGGCTCCATCAACGATGCCGGTGCGACGCTGCACCGGGGAACGGTTGGCCACGGTGTGGGACTTCGAAACAGATCCGGAATACCAGGCGAAACTGGACTGGGTCGAAAAATTCATGGTCGACGAGCTGGAACCCCTCGATCTCGTCGCCCTTGATCCTTACGACAAACAGAACGCCGAGATGATGGCCATCTTGCGGCCGTTGCAGCAGCAGGTGAAGGACCAGGGATTGTGGGCCGCGCATCTGCGGCCAGAGCTCGGCGGTCAGGGCTTCGGTCAGGTCAAGCTCGCGCTGCTCAACGAAATCCTCGGGCGCTCCCGCTGGGCGCCCTCGGTGTTCGGCTGCCAAGCACCCGACTCCGGCAACGCCGAGATCCTCGCCCTGTTCGGCACCGAACAGCAAAAGGCTCGCTACCTGCAGCCATTGCTGGACGGCGAAATCACTTCCTGCTACTCGATGACCGAACCACAGGGCGGTTCTGACCCCGGGCAATTCGTCACGGCCGCGACCCGCGACGGCGACGACTGGGTGATCAACGGCGAGAAGTGGTTTTCCACCAACGCCAAGCACGCGTCGTTCTTCATCGTCATGGCCGTGACCAACCCCGAAGCCCGCACCTACGAAAAGATGTCGCTGTTCATCGTCCCGGGCGAGACGCCGGGCGTCGAGATCGTGCGCAACGTCGGAGTGGGAGCAGAGTCATCCAAACGCGCCAGCCACGGCTACGTCCGCTATAGCGATGTCCGCGTGCCCGCCGATCACGTGCTGGGCGGTGAAGGCCAGGCATTCATGATCGCGCAGACCCGGCTCGGCGGTGGTCGCATCCACCACGCGATGCGTACGATTGCGCTGGCGCGCAGCGCTTTTGACATGATGTGCGAGCGCGCGGTGTCGCGAAAGACCAGACAGGGGCGACTGGCCGATTTCCAGATGACTCAGGAGAAGATCGCCGACAGCTGGATCCAGATCGAGCAGTTCCGGCTGCTGGTGCTACGCACCGCGTGGTTGATCGACAAGCACCACGACTACCAGAAGGTGCGCCGCGACATCGCCGCCGTGAAGGTCGCCATGCCCCAGGTGCTACACGATGTCGCGCAGCGCGCGCTGCACCTGCACGGCGCACTCGGCGTCTCCGACGAGATGCCGTTCGTCAAGATGATGGTGGCCGCCGAGTCACTGGGCATCGCCGACGGAGCCACCGAATTGCACAAGATGACGGTAGCCCGCCGCACATTGCGCGAATACCAGCCTGTGACAACGCCTTTCCCGTCGCAGCACATACCCACCCGGCGCGCGGAAGCCCAAGCCCGGCTGGCCGAGCGCCTGGAACACTCGATCGCTGAATTCTGACAGCCGGCAGGCCGTTACCGTCCGCGCGACTCGAGCGCTCGGACGGTAGCTTCCGCTCGGTCGAGGAAGTCGTCGACCTCGTCTTCGTTGTAGCCGCGGTGAAACAGCGGCGGCTTCCGGAACACCGCAGCGCGCACATCGTCAGCCGACAACTGGTTTCGCGATTCGAGACGCTCTTCAATCCGCTTCAGCAGGATATCTACGTCCTCGCGGTTGTAGCCGCGTTTTCCAACCGGCGGCGCCGAAAACACCATGTTACGAACATCATCGACCGTCACACGGTCACCGGACGTCATGAGGGCGGTCAGGAGATGTAGCGAACGATACTTTCGGCCACACACGCCGGCTTCGGCGACCCGTCGATCTCGACGGTGGTCGACACGATCGCCTGCACAGCACCGTTGCCGAGGTCGTCGACGCTGACCAGTGAGCTCTGCGCACGCACTCGGGACCCGACCGGTACCGGTGCGGGGAAGCGAACCTTGTTGAGGCCGTAGTTGATCGCGAGCTTGATCCCGTTGACCGTGTACATCTCGTGCTGCAGCCGCGGCAGCAGCGACAAGGTCATGAAGCCGTGGGCGATGGTGCCACCGAACGGGCCCGCCGCCGCTCTTTCCGGGTCGACGTGGATCCATTGGTGATCGCCGGTCGCGTCGGCAAACAGATTGACGTCGTTCTGAGTGATGGTCACCCAGTCGCTTTGCCCGATGGTCTCGCCCGCCGCGGCGGCGAGGTCAGTGACTGATTCGAAGGTGCGCATTCGGTGTTCTCCTTCGCTCCCGGTGGTAAGCAGCACCCTATCGAAGCATGGCCGGGCGCATCACGACCCGTAGGGCGTCGCCGGCCGATGCCAGGGTGCCGAAGCCCGCAGCCAAAACGGCTAGCGCCTGCAACTGGCGCAAGATGGCCGTGTGAGGCTGCTGCTGATTGCCGATACCCACATCCCACGGCGCGCTCGAGACCTGCCCGCACGAGTATGGGACGAGGTCGCCAACGCCGATGTGGTCGTGCACGCTGGCGACTGGGTCGTGCCCGAGTTGCTCGACAAGCTGGAGGCCAGGGCCGCCCGGCTGGTCGCATGTTGGGGAAACAACGACGGGCCCGCGTTGCGCGCGCGACTGCCCGAGCGGGCTGACGCGGTGCTGGACGGGCTGCGCCTCACAGTGGTTCATCAGACGGGCGCTGCGGCCGGCCGGGAGGCGCGAATGTCGCGGCTCTACCCGGATAGCGACGTGTTGGTGTTCGGTCACAGTCACATCCCGTGGGATACGACGACGCAAACGGGGTTGCGCCTGCTTAATCCCGGTTCCCCCACCGATCGGCGACGGCAGCCGTTCTGCAGCTACCTGACCGCGCGCGTCGATAACGGGGTGCTGACCGACGTCGCCCTCCACCGCCTCGAAAAGTAGCTCACATCTAACTGCTACACAGCTCGCACACATATATAGCTCGTAAACAGAGCTATTATGAAAACAGTGAAGACACGCACCGATTTGGTTACCGAGGTATTCGGCGTGGTCGGAAGATTGCGCCGGCAGCTCCGCCGATCAGCCGGCCGCGGACTGGATTCCGTGCGGCTCACCGAGTCGCAGTCGGAGCTGTTGTGGCTCGTCGGGCGACGACCTGGTATCTCGGTCCGCCTCGCGGCCGCGGAACTCGGGCTGGTGCCCAACACCGCCTCAACCTTGGTCTCCAAGTTGGTGGCCAACGGGTTGCTCGTCCGGACTGTGGACGAGGCAGACCGGCGGGCCTGCAAGCTACGGCTCGCCGAGCCCACCCAGCAGATCGTCGACGCATCCCGCGCCGCACGGCGAGCGCTGATGTCCGAGGTGCTCGGTGAACTTGATGACGATCAAATCGAATCTCTGACAAAGGGATTGGAGGTCCTTGACATGATGGCCCGACTATTGCAGGAGCGACGCTCATGAGCGGATCGCTGCCGCTGGCGATTGACTGCCGGCACCTGACCTACCGCTATGGCCAATACACCGCGGTCGATGACCTGACGTTGAAAGTACGCCCCGGCGAGACGATGGGCCTGCTCGGACCCAACGGTGCGGGAAAGACCACCCTAGTGCGAATGCTCACCACGCTGACACCGGTTCAGCGGGGCGAATTGCGCATCTTCGGGTTGGACTCCCGGCGTCAGACCGTCGACATCCGCAGCAACATCGGCTATGTCCCACAACAACTTTCGATCGAACCGGCGTTGACCGGCCGGCAGAATGTCGAATGGTTCGCGCGGCTGTACGGGGTGTCCCGTGCCGAACGCGCCGACCGCGTCGAACACGCGCTTGCCGCCATGGAGCTGCTCGACGTGGCCGACCGGCTGGCGGGGACCTACTCCGGCGGCATGGTGCGCCGGCTGGAGGTGGCCCAGGCGCTGGTCAACCGCCCGTCGCTGCTGGTGCTCGACGAACCGACCGTCGGGCTGGATCCGATCGCCCGTGACGGTGTCTGGACGCAAGTGCAGAACATGCAGGCTCAGTTCGGCATGACCGTGTTGCTGACCACGCATTACATGGAAGAGGCCGACGCGTTGTGCGATCGGGTCGCGCTGATGCATCGCGGAGTGTTGCGAGCTGTGGGCACGCCTGCCGACTTGAAATCGAAGGTGGCACCCGGCGCCACGCTCGAGGATGTGTTTCGCCACTATGCGGCGTCCGACCTGAGCGATGATTCGTCAGAGTCGTCCGATTTCCGCGAAATTCGTTCCAGCAGAAGGGTTGCCAGCCGTGCCAGTTGACCACGCCTTGAGCGCCCCAGAAGTCACCCTGGTCCGTGCGCCGCACGGATGGCAACGAGTCCGTGCAACATTAGGCCGTATCGGGGCATTCGCGGTCGTGGAACTGCAGAAGCTGCAGCACGACCGGACCGAACTCGTCACCCGGATGGTGCAACCGGCGCTGTGGCTGCTGATCTTCGGTACCACATTCAGTAAGTTGCACGTCATCAACACCGGGCCGGTGTCGTATCTGGCCTTCCTGGCACCCGGCATCATCGCCCAATCGGCGCTCTTCATCTCGATCTTCTATGGCATACAGATCATCTGGGACCGAGACGCCGGCGTGCTCGCCAAACTCATGGTGACACCGGCGCCTGCGTCGGCGCTGATCACCGGAAAGGCCTTCGCGGCCGGTGTGCGATCGGTCGCCCAGGTCGTCGGCGTGTTGGCGCTGGCGTATTTGATGAACGTGGGCCTGACCATGAATCCACTGCGGGTGCTCGCTGCGATGGCTACCGTCATGCTCGGCGCCGCGTTCTTCGCTTGCCTGTCGATGACGCTGGCCGGGCTGGTTCGCAGCCGTGATCGGCTGATGGGGATCGGGCAGGCCATCACGATGCCGTTGTTCTTCGCATCCAATGCGCTGTACCCGGTCGATGTGATGCCCGGGTGGTTGCACGCGCTGAGCGTGGTCAATCCGTTGAGCTACGAGGTCGACGCCTTGCGGGCGTTTCTGATCGGCGCTCCGCTCAACCCGTTGGACATCGTGGTGTTGGTGGTGGCTCCGGTAATCGCAATTGCAACGGCGTCAACACTGTCGCGCCGCCTCGTTGCCTAGCCCGCGGAACGAGATAGCGCATTTGCTCTCTCATTTGAAGACAGCACTACAGGTCCGATAACCAATTGTGACCTGACTGCAACTATTTCAGGCCGACGCTCAATCGTTAGCTAACCGCGACGTCAGACTCCGGCCGCGACAGCCGATTTGCCCGCTCCCCCTGTGTTTCACTCCCCGAGAACGGATTCGACCGCTTCTTGCGGCAGATGAAAGTTGGGATGGGTAGGAGCTATGAAGTTCGTTGAGAAGTTGCATGGCGCAGCGGCAACTATTCCGCGCCGGCTGGCTATCGCGGCCGTAGGGGCTGCCCTGTTGACCGGTCTGGTCGTTGCCGTCGGCGGCTCGGCGACCGCGGGGGCATTCTCCAAGCCGGGTCTTCCAGTGGAAACCCTGCAGGTGCCATCGCCGTCGATGGGCCGCAACATCAAAGTTCAGTTCCAGGGCGGCGGGCCGCACGCGGTCTACCTGCTCGATGGTCTGCGCGCCCAGGACGACTACAACGGTTGGGACATCAATACCCCGGCCTTCGAGGAGTTCTACCAGTCCGGCCTCTCGGTGATCATGCCCGTCGGCGGCCAGTCCAGCTTCTACAGCAACTGGTACCAGCCGTCGCAGGGCAACGGCCAGAACTACACCTACAAGTGGGAGACCTTCCTGACCCAGGAGATGCCCGCCTGGCTGCAGGCGAACAAGCAGGTTTCGCCGCTCGGCAATGCTGCGGTGGGGCTGTCGATGTCGGGTGGCTCCGCGCTGATCCTGGCCGCGTACTACCCGCAGCAATTCCCCTACGCCGCTGCGTTGTCGTCCTTCCTCAACCCGTCTGAGGGCTGGTGGCCGACACTGATCGGCTTGGCGATGACCGACTCGGGCGGTTACAACGCCAACAGCATGTGGGGCCCGTCCACCGACCCGGCGTGGAAGCGCAACGACCCGATGGTCCAGATTCCGCGGTTGGTCGCCAACAACACCCGGGTCTGGGTCTACTGCGGTAACGGCACGCCGAGCGACCTCGGTGGCGACAACATGCCGGCGAAGTTCCTGGAAGGCCTCACACTGCGCACCAACGAAACCTTCCAGAACAACTACGCGGCCGCGGGCGGACGCAACGGTGTGTTCAACTTCCCGGCCAACGGAACACACTCGTGGCCCTACTGGAACGCCCAGTTGCTTGCCATGAAGCCCGACATCCTGCAGGTGCTCAACAGCGGCAACAACTCCGCTTAGGAGCCGCCTGAGGCCCCCGAGTCAGCATCGGCAGCAGCGCCCCGGTCAGCGCTGCTGCCGATGCTTTTGCTGGACGGGGCTAGTCCAGCACGGCGCCGCGGCGGTCCAGGTGGAAGTAGGTGTATCCGGTTGTCAACGCGCACATGATCGAGGCGACCAACAGCATCCAGGTGCCATTGACGATCACGCTGATGGCGCCGCCCAGCGCACCACCCACGACGAAGCTGGCGAAAAGCAGAAAGTAGCCGAGCCAGTCCGACGCTTTTCCACCGGCGATGTGACGTTCGATACCCTGACCCATCTTGACCAGCGTGCCGGTCACATAGCTCAACGGAACCGAGACCTCGCCATCCTTGACAAACGACGTGTTCAAAGCGCCAATACCGAAGACCACCAGCATGATTGGTGCGAAATCAAGGAGATCCTCTTCCCATCCCTCATCGATGATGTCCACTACCGTGGCGGCCACCAGACTAAAGGTCGTCAGCGCCGTCGGGCCGTGCGGATGCGCCGCCCAGAAATGCCGCCTGCACACCGACGCGACCACCACCCCCGCCACGAAGCACAGCATCAGCACCGCGGCGGTGATCGACAGCAGAACATCGTGGCGGACATACCCCAACACGGCGCGTTGGGCATTGCCGGTCATGAACGTCACGAAATATCCGGCGGAGTGAGTAAATGCGGTTGCTCCCAGCACACCGGCCAGCCCTGCCAGCACCCACGACAACCGCGCCTCACTGTCGAAAACCTCACTCGCCACACCGACATGCTTTCAGAAAGCATCCAGTGTGCGCAGCGGGGAAGAGGCTAGGCAGCGCTGAGCCGCGCGATGGACCGCAGCGGGATCGGCAGCCACCCAGGCCGGTGCCGCGCCTCGTAGCCGGCCTCGTAGACCGCCTTGTCGAGTTCATAGGCTGCCAGCAGTTCCGCCGAATCTCGTGGGTCGATGCCCGACGCGGCTGCGTAGCCGTCGCAGAAGGCGGTGCGGTTGCGCTCGACCCATTCGCGGGCGCGGGCGGCCAGCTGCTTGTCGGCGGCCTGGTCCACCAGTGGCCCATAGGCCGCGTACTCGAATGAGCGCAAGACCCCGGCCACGTCGCGCAATGGCGAATCCGGTGCCCGCCGCTCGTCCAGCGGCTGACCCGGCTCACCCTCGAAGTCGATCAGCAGCCAGCTCTCCGGGGTACGCAGCACCTGCCCCAGATGCAGATCGCCGTGTACCCGCTGCACGGTGATCGTCTCGCCGGCGAGCTTGCCGAATCGCTCTTCGATCGTTGACGCGTACTCCTCCAGTTCTGGAACCAGTGCCACCGTCGACGACAGCCGCGCCAACACGTTGTCCAGCGGGAAGGTCACCTGCGCTGTCCCAAGACACTCGGCCAGGGTGGCATGCACGGAAGCCACGGCTTCGCCGAGCCGGTTGGACTCGCCGGCGAAGTCGCCTCCGACCTCGTGGGCATACAAATCGCCTTCCGCGAACAGGTCACGAACGCTGGCGGTAGCCATTGCCCAACCCTCGGCCGCATTGGACGCGAACTCGGTAACCATGCCCAGCGGGCACGTCTCGTTGCCGAGCACATCCGGCGCAGCTATGTCGTAGGTGCCCAACAGTCGGGCCACGTGTGGATTGCCCGCACGACCCAAGACCCGGTTCAGTTCGATGTCGGGGTTGATGCCGCTGCTGACCCGGCGGAATACCTTGAAAATCGCGTCGCGGTCGAAGATCACGCTGGTGTTGCTCTGCTCGGCATCCGAGACGTGTGGCATGGCCTCCAGCGGGAGTTCGACGTCGGGTTCTTTGACGAACTTCACCTCGGCGCCGGACGAGGCGCGCGCGGCTGACGAGTCGATCAACGACAGCAGAAATTGCGGTGCATCGGCGTCGTAGAGGGCGTCAAATCCGGTCCGGTCGTCGGCGGCGCCGATGGTAGCTACGGTGCTGTATTCGGAGAGCGGCGCAAAGTCCCACCCGACGATCACCTGGTAGCGCTCCGTGGAGCCGTTGGTGTAGCCGGCGTCGACCAGCACCAGATCGAGGTCGTCCCGGAGCGGGACGACAACATCGGCCTCAGCGGCGGACAATTCTCGGCTGCGGCCGGCGTACCAACGTTGCTGTGGCAGCCACTCAGACCAAGGCAGCTTGGCTGGCAGTGTCATGGGCGCCGCTCCTCCTCATCGCTTCGCGTTGCATCGTCGCCGGCGCGCGTCATGCGTTCTCCTCGGCTGGGGACAACTGGAACCAGTAGAACCCATGTCCCGGCAGTGTCAGCAGGTAAGGCAAGTGGCCGATGCGTGGGAATTCCACCTGCCCGGTGAGCTCAACGGGGGTGTAGCCGCTCCAATGCTGCAGGCCCAGTTCGATGGGCTGCGGAAACCGCGACAGGTTGTTGACGCACAGTACGGTGTCGCCATCATCTGGTGCTTGGCGCACGAATGCCAGCACCGACGGGTTCGACCCGCCTAATTCCTCGAAGGTGCCGATGGCGAATGCCTCATGGCGCCCACGCACCGCCAGCATCGTGCGGGTGAAGTTGAGCAGTGACGTCGAGGTGTCCCGCTGAGCCTCCACGTTGACGGCCTGATAGCCATACACGGGGTCTTGGCTGGGCGGCAGGTATAGCCGGCCCGGATTTGCGGTGGAAAAGCCGGCGTTGCGGTCCGGTGTCCATTGCATCGGGGTGCGCACCCCGTCGCGGTCTCCCAACCAGATCACGTCGCCCATGCCGATCTCGTCGCCGTAGTAGAGGACCGGCGAGCCGGGCAGGGACAGCAGCAGCGCGGTAAACAGCTCGATCTGATTGCGGTCGTTGTCCAGCAGGGGCGCGAGGCGCCGACGAATTCCCACATTCGCCTTCATCCGCGGATCCTTGGCGTACTCGGAGTACATGTAGTCGCGTTCTTCGTCGGTGACCATTTCCAGCGTCAACTCGTCGTGGTTGCGCAGGAAGATCCCCCACTGGGCCATGTCCGGGATCTCGGGCGTCTGCCCCATGATCTCCGAGATCGGAAAACGGGATTCCCGGCGGACCGCCATGAAGATGCGCGGCATCAGCGGGAAGTGGAACGCCATGTGGCATTCGTCGCCGCCGGTGCTGAGATCGCCGAAGTACTCAACGACATCGCCCGGCCATTGATTGGCCTCGGCCAGCAGCACCCGGCCCGGGAACTCGTCGTCGACGACTTTACGGACGCGCCTGAGGAACGCGTGGGTCTCGGGCAAATTCTCACAATTGGTGCCCTCGCGCTCGAAGAGGTAGGGCACCGCGTCCAGCCGAAACCCGTCGATACCGAGGTCGAGCCAAAAGCGAAGGACGTCGATCATCGCTTCCTGCACGGCAGGATTCTCGTAGTTGAGGTCCGGCTGGTGGGAGAAGAACCGGTGCCAGTAGAACTGGCGGCGGACCGGATCGAATGTCCAGTTCGATTCCTCGGTGTCGACGAAGATGATGCGGGCGTCGGTGTACTTCTCGCTGGTGTCGCTCCATACGTAGTAGTCGCCGTACGGCCCGTCGGGATCGCGGCGCGACTCCTGAAACCAAGGGTGCGACTCAGAGGTGTGGTTCATCACCAGGTCGGTGATGACCCGGATCCCGCGCTGGTGAGCGGCGTCGAGCAGCGCGACGAAATCGTCGACGTTGCCGAATTCGGGGAGCACCTTGTAGAAGTCCCTGATGTCATAGCCCCCGTCACGCAGTGGCGAGTCGTAGAACGGCGGCAGCCAGATGCAGTCGATCCCGAGCCAATGCAGGTAGTCCAGGCGGTCAATGAGTCCACGCAGATCACCGGAACCGTCGGCACTGGCGTCGAAGAACGCCCGGACCAGCACCTCGTAGAAAACGGCGTGTTTGAACCAGGTTGGGTCGGCGGGCAGTGCGGCGGCGGCGCCGAAATCGTCGGCACTCGGGTGCTCGACGACACCCCCTTCGACGTGACTGCCCCCAGCGGGATGGTGCTCGACAGCGTCTCTTGCGTCGTTCATCAATTCCACGATGCCACGTGTACCCGAGGCGGGACTTTTGGAATCACGCGGGCAAACTTGCCTGGCGGCAACCGAATTAACGAGCCGTCAGACAGTACCCGCGCGGGCGTCAGGCCGGAGGTCCGTCCGCCAGCGTCACGTTCACGGTGCGGTCACCGCCATTCCCGCGCAGGTGCACGGCGATGGTGTCCCCCGGGTGATGCGGGACGAGCACATCGGTCATCGCGGTGGCCCCGTTGACCGGAGCATTGTCGACACCGGTGATGACATCGCCCGGCGAAATCCCGCCCGCCGCGGCGGGCCCGGTTCCGACCACACGTTCGACGCGCGCGCCGTTGCCACCGTTGTCCATTACGCCCAACCCGAGGAAGGCCGTCGGGCCGATGTGCACCGTGTTCGACCCACCGCCCGATCGGATCTGCCCGGCGACCCCTATCGCCGTACCGATCGGAATGGCGAAGCCCTGCCCTTTGGACATCTTGTAACTGTCGGTGGCGGCGGTGTTCATGCCGATCACCTGCCCGCTGTTGTTGACCATCGGTCCGCCCGAGTCGCCGGGCCTGATCGGGGCGTCGGCCTGGATCAGCCCTCCCAGCGTCTCGTCGGCGCCGGTCAGGGTGTCAGTTGCCGAGACCGTCTGGTTGAGTGCGACGACCTTGCCGCCCACCGCACTGGGCGTTCCGCCCTGACCATTGGCGTTGCCCAGCGCGACGATGGGCTCACCGACCGCGACCCCGCCACCGATTGCCGCACTGGGCAGGCCACCCCCGCCGCGGAGCTGCAGGACCGCGACATCGGCAGTCCGGCTGTAGCCGACCACGTCAACGGCGTAATTCTGGCCGTTGCCGACGGCGAACGCATTGATATCGGTGGCGCCCGAAATCACGTGGTTGTTGGTCAGCACGACACCGGCCGGATCGATGACGATGCCGGTTCCGGCCCCGACCGCGTTGTTGTAGCCGAATTTGGTGCTGATGTCGACCACCTGCGGCCCGACCTGGCCGACTATCGCCGACGGATCGAGCGGAATCGGGGGCCGGTCGCTGAACCGGTCGAGCGCCAGGGTGGACGGCCCGGGTGTTGTGGCGGCCGCCGGCACCGTAGCCAGGCCCAGGCCCAGTCCGACCACAGCCAGCACGCTGACTAACCATGACCACCCGACTGAGCGGTGGTGCCATTTGCTCATCCCGTTACCTCCTGCATCGCGGTGAGAACCAGAATCGGCCCAGGCTCCGGGTCTGGGCGGCACGATTTAACTCGTATAACCGTAATGCAGGTAGCTATGCAGGACATGGGGAAGTCCCCGGATCCTTGCCGATCGCTGATCGCGGTCAGCCTTCCTGAGTCGGCGTAATGGGATGGGCGAGATGGTGGCTGACATCGCCGACCATGTCGATCAGCGTCAGGTCGCGGTAGGAAAACCGCCACTGACCGGCAACGCGTTCGAAGCGGTCGTGGTAGCGGCCGGTGACGATCGTCTGCAGCGCAGACTCGTCGGTCTGCTGCAGCACCGTGTAGTAGCTGCGGCAACTCGCGGCACCGGCTTCCTCGTCGACCTCGATGATCGGGTTGGTGGTCACGTGCTTGGTTCGGGGTGTCCCGTCGGCGTGCAGCACGATCAGCGACTTCCAAATCCTCAGCAGCTGGGCCGCGTCGATTGTCTCCTCGGCGCCGACCCGGATGCGGGCGTGCCCGAAGAGCTCAGCCGCCCCCTCCAGGTCGCCGGTGTCGATGTATTCGGCGTAGCGATAGAGGAGATTGGTTATCTGCGTCTCCGCCAGCATGCGGTTAACGTAGCCCGGCGATCCCAAACTTCCGAGTCGACCGGCCCTGCGCGGCCCCTAAGCTGACACCGTGGGCGAATTCGACCCGAAGGTCAGGTTCACACAGTCCCCGGTAGCCCGACTGGCCACGGTTACGCCCGGTGGCACACCGCACCTGGTGCCGGTGGTGTTCGCGCTCGGGGGAGAGCCCCAGGGTGACCGTGACGTCGTGTACACCGCGGTGGACGCAAAACCGAAAACCACGCAACGGCTGCGCCGTTTGGCCAACATCGAAAGCAATCCACAGGTCAGCCTGCTCGTCGACCACTACGCCGATGATTGGACGCAGCTGTGGTGGGTCCGCGCCGATGGTGTCGCCGCAATTTATTCCGACGGGGAGGCGATGCACACCGGGTATCGCCTGCTGCGCGCCAAATACCCTCAGTATCAATCCGTTCCGCTGAACGGTCCGGTCATCACGGTCACGGTGCGCCGCTGGGCCAGCTGGCACGCCTGACCCGACAGCGCCGACGTGGGCAGGCCCGTTCTCAGCGGTTTGGCCATCTTCTCGGACCGATAGGGCTGAGGCCAACCCGATTGTGGCTGGCCGGTGGCCTTGTGTTGGGCGGCAGTTGGGGGAAAAGTTGCTTACGCGGGAGCGACCTCACGGGCGAGCGAAGCGAACCAGCGGAACTGGAGGAAAGTCATGGCGGAAAAGGCGAACGCTTCCCAGGGCGCGGGAGCCGCTCCCACCGCAAACAGTCCAGGCGATGTGCGCAATGTGGTTCTGGTGGGACCGTCGGGCGGCGGCAAGACCACCCTGGTTGAGGTCCTGCTGGTGGCGTCCGGGGTGTTGTCCCGACCGGGCTCGGTGGTGGACGGCACTACCGTCTGCGACTACGACGACGCAGAGATCCGGCAACAGCGGTCGGTGGGCGTTGCGGTGGCGTCGCTGTCGCACGATGGCGTCAAGGTCAACCTGGTCGACACACCGGGGTACGCCGACTTCGTGGGTGAGCTGCGGGCCGGGCTGCGAGCCGCGGATTGCGCGCTGTTCGTGATCGCGGCAAACGAGGGTGTGGACGAGCCGACCAAGTCTCTCTGGCAGGAGTGCAGCCAGGTCGGTATGCCTCGCGCCGTGGTGATCACCAAGCTCGACCACGCCAGGGCGAACTATCAAGAGGCACTGACCGCGGCGCAAAATGCGTTCGGGGACAAGGTATTACCGCTGTACCTGCCGACTGGCCTGCCAACCTGCACGGGTCTGATCGGGTTGTTGTCGCAGACGTATTACAAGTACGAGGGCGGCCAGCGGACAACGCAAGCGCCGGACTCGTCGGACGCCGATCGGATCGAGGAGGCGCGCGGCACCCTGATCGAGGGAATCATCGAGGAGTCCGAGGACGAATCGTTGATGGAGCGCTATCTCGGGGGCGAGACGATCGACGAGTCGGTCCTCATCGAGGATCTGGAGCGGGCCGTTGCCCGGGGTTCTTTCTTCCCGGTAATCCCCGTGTGCAGCGGCACCGGCATCGGCACCCTGGAATTACTGGAGATTGCCACCCGCGGATTCCCGTCTCCGATGGAACACCCACTGCCGGAGGTCTTTACGCCGCAAGGCGCCCCTCATGCCGAGCTCGCCTGTGACGCTGATGCGCCGTTGCTCGCGGAGGTGGTGAAGACGACATCAGACCCCTACGTCGGCAGGGTCAGCTTGGTCCGGGTGTTTTCCGGGACTATCAGGCCCGACGCGACGGTTCACGTGTCGGGCCATTTTGCGTCGTTCTTCGGCGAGTCCAACGGGAATGGGCATAGCCATCCCGACCACGACGAAGACGAACGCATCGGGGTTCTGTCGTTCCCCCTCGGCAAGCAGCAGCGCAACGCGCCGGCCGTGGTGGCGGGCGACATCTGCGCGATCGGCAAGCTGAGCCGGGCCGAAACCGGTGACACGCTCTCGGACAAATCCGAGCCTCTGGTACTGAAGCCCTGGACCATGCCCGAGCCGCTACTGCCGATCGCCATTGCGGCGCATGCCAAAACCGACGAAGACAAACTGTCGGTCGGGCTGGGACGGTTGGCCGCCGAAGACCCGACGCTACGGATCGAGCAGAACCAGGAAACGCACCAGATCGTGCTGTGGTGCATGGGCGAGGCCCATGTCGGCGTTGTCCTCGACGCGCTGGCCAACCGTTACGGCGTCAGCGTGGACACGGTCGCGCTGCGCGTGCCGCTGCGAGAAACCTTCGGCGGCAAAACCAAAGGCCATGGCCGTCACGTCAAGCAGTCCGGTGGCCACGGCCAGTTCGGCGTGTGTGACATCGAGGTGGAGCCATTGCCGGAGGGGTCCGGGTTCGAGTTCGTGGACAAGGTAGTTGGGGGATCGGTGCCGCGCCAATTCATTCCGAGCGTAGAAAAAGGTGTCCGCGCGCAAATGGAAAAAGGGATGCACGCCGGTTACCCGGTGGTCGACATCCGGGTCACGCTGCTCGACGGCAAGGCTCACAGCGTCGACTCGTCGGACTTCGCCTTCCAGATGGCGGGTTCGCTGGCGTTGCGGGAGGCGGCGGCCGCCGCGAAGGTGACGCTGCTCGAGCCGATCGATGAGATCTCGGTGCTGGTGCCCGACGACTTCGTGGGCGCGGTGATGGGCGACCTGTCGAGTCGTCGCGGCCGGGTGCTGGGCACCGACACCGCGGGCCACGAACGCACGGTGGTCAGAGCCGAGGTACCTCAGGTTGAGCTGACGCGGTATGCCATCGACCTGCGCTCACTGGCGCATGGGGCCGCGTCGTTCACTCGTTCGTTTGTCCGCTACGAACCCATGCCGGAGTCCGCAGCCGCCCGGGTGAAGACTTCTGCCTGACCTTCATGTCGACGGTCAACGGGCTTCCGGCCCACATCCTGCTCAACCATTTCGTCGTCGTGCTGGGTCCGTTGGCGGCGATCCTGGCGATCCTCTGCGCGCTGTGGCCCGCGGCGCGACGACGGCTGATCTGGCTGGTTCTGTTGCTGGGCGTGATCACCCTCGCCTTGACCCCGCTGACCACCAACTCGGGTGGGTGGTTGCGCGACAAGGTCGGTCCGTCGCCCGCGATCAACAGCCATCAGGAACTCGGCGAAACACTGATCTACATGGTGGCGGCGCTGGTGGCCACCGTCATCGTGCTGGCCGCGGTGCACATCCGCGAGGCGCGCGGCCGCACGGTGAAGTTCGCTTTGCACGCCGCGGTGGGGTTGCTGGTGATCGCCGCCGCGGTGGCGACACTGGTCCAGAGCTATCGTGTCGGCGAATCGGGTGCACGAGCCGCTTGGGGGACTGTGACGTCGTCCGCCCACTAAGGTTTCCTCATGCTCCGCGGCCGAACTTTTCGGCAACGGCGCGGCGGTCCAGCGAACCTTTGGCGGTATGCGGCAGCGCACTCGCCTCCTGGAAGCTGGCGGGCACCTCGAACGCCGCCAACCGCTCGCGGCAGAACACCGCAAGCTCAGCCGGGGTCGGCGAGGCGGACTCCCGGGGGACAATCACCGCGGCCACCTTCTCCCCGTACATCTTGTCCGGCACGCCGAACACGGCCACTTCCATGACGTCGGGATGGCCGGCCAGCACGCCCTCGACACGCTCCGGCGAGATCTTCTCGCCGCCCCGGTTGATGAGTTCCTTGATCCGGCCCCGAATGGTCAGGTCGCCCGCCGCCGAAAGCGATCCGAGATCGCCGGTGCGCAGCCATCCGTCGGTGAAGTTGGCGGCGGTTATCGCCGGATCGCCGAGGTAGCCGCGCACCACGGTGGAGCCACGCAGCCAAACCTCCCCCACCGCTTCGGCAGGCACGGGCCGGCCATCGGACCCGCTGATCCGGATTTCTGGTCCGGTCGACCGACCGACGAGACCCGTTGTCGCCGCCGGGTTTTCGATTTGATCGATGCCCGTGGTGGCGACCTGGTGAGTGGCCTCGGTCATACCGAAAGCACACACCACCGGTGCTGAGAACTCCTCTTGGAGCGCCAGCGCCGTTTCCCGGGTGAGTGGGGCACTACAGCTGCGGATGAATCGCAATGCGGCTCGTTTGGTTCGGGACTGATCGGTCTCGGCGCGTTCCAGCAGAATCTGGTGAATCGTTGGAACCGCGGTGTACCAGGTGGCCCGGACGGCCTCGATGTCGTCCCAGAATGTGTGTGCCGAGAACCGCCCGCGTGCGGGCAGGAGCACGGTTCCTGCCGATGCCAGGGTCGACAGCAGGGCGGCCAGCAACCCGTGGCCGTGATACAGCGGCATCGCCGCGAGGGTCGCATCCTGCGGCCCGAGCCGGTACCCGGCGATGATGGCCCGCACCGAGCTGGCGATGTTCGCGTGAGTCCAGGGGACCATCTTGGGCACGCCCGTGGTTCCGCCGGTGAACATGATCATGGCGTCGTCGTCTCGGAGCCCCTCGGGCGTCGAGACGCCCAGCTTCGGCGCCGTGGCAGCGTCCAGGGTTACCTCCACCGTGGCTTGGTGGGCGGTCACCCCAATCGGCCACCACCGCAACGTCGGTTCAGCCTTGTCGCCGGTGCCTTGACCGCCCTGGCGATCGACGAGCACCACCCGGGCGCCCGCGGCCTCGCTTCGGGCGCGCTGCTCGCTGACGGGCAAGGCCGGGTCCAACGGGACCACGACCAGGTCCGCTCGTGACGCCGCCAACAACCCGACGACGAATTCGGCATTGCTGGCCGCACGCAGCGCGACCCGGTCGCCCGACATCAAGCCACCCCGTTTCAGCCGCCGGGCCAGGTCGTCGACCAGTCGCATCAGGTCGCGGTAGCCGATCGGTATCCGATCGGCGGTGACTACCAGCGCCGGCGCGTCCGGCCGCTGGGATGCGGCAACCTCGACCAGGTCGGCGATGCGAGGGCTCGCGGATTCATCGGCCACGACCTCGTGGCTGGTGACCGACTCAGACATCATCGCCACGCTCCTTCCGCGTTCTCGGATGTGCGAAAAGCACCTACTCGCACCATGCCCAGCCGGCTCCCGTTCGTCCAATACCCATCCGCTCATAATCGATAGTCGGTAGCTATCGAACCGGCATCACGGGCGCCGAGCAGCGGTCGATAATCAGCGTGAATCGCTGCATAGCGGCTCGGTCTTGGACACCTGTCAGGCGTCGGACCACAGTGGTGACAAGGCATCACCGAGGCAGAGGAGCCGCCATCATGACCACAGTTTCGGCATCTCCAGGCAATGCGACGGAATCGACGAGCTTGACCGACGGCTTCCACCTCGTCGTGGATGCCCTCAAGGCCAACGACATCGACACCATCTACGGCATCGTCGGGATCCCGATCACCGACCTCGCCCGCACCGCGCAGGCGTCAGGAATGCGCTACATCGGCTTTCGGCAGGAGACGTCTGCCGGCAACGCGGCCGCCGCCGCCGGGTTTCTCACCCAGCGGCCCGGCGTGTGCCTCACGACATCCGGGCCCGGTTTCCTCAATGGCCTGCCCGCACTGGCCAACGCCACAACGAATTGCTTTCCGATGATCCAGATCTCGGGTTCGAGCAATCGCTCGCTGGTGGATTTGCAGCGCGGTGACTACCAGGACCTCGACCAACTCAACGCCGCAAGGCCTTTCGCGAAGGCGGCATACCGAATCGGCCGGATCGAGGACATCGGCCGTGGCGTCGCGCGCGCGATTCGCACCGCGGTCTCCGGCCGCCCGGGCGGTGTCTACCTCGACATTCCGGGCGAGATTCTGGGCCAAGCCATGGACGCTGCCGCCGCGGCCGACACGATCTGGCGAGTCGTCGACCCCGCTCCCCGCCAACTGCCGGCCCCTGAGGCGGTCGATCGTGCCCTCGGCGTGCTCGCGCAGGCGCAGCGACCGCTGATCGTGCTCGGCAAGGGCGCGGCGTATGCGCAGGCGGACAACGCGATTCGGGAATTTGTAGAGACCACCGGAATTCCGTTCCTGCCGATGTCGATGGCCAAGGGACTGCTGCCGGACTCACACCCGCAGTCCGCTGCGGCCGCGCGCTCGCTGGCCATCTCCCGCGCGGACGTGGTCTTGCTGGTCGGTGCCCGGCTCAACTGGCTACTAGGCCACGGAGATTCGCCGCAATGGTCCGCCGATGCCAAGTTCGTGCAAGTCGATATCGCGGCATCGGAGTTCGACAGCAACCAGCCGATCGTGGCCCCGCTGACCGGCGACATCGGGTCAGTGATGTCGGCGCTGTGCGACGGCGTGGCCGTCCATCCGATCGCGGTTCCCGCGGAATGGACCAACGAGCTAGTCGACCGCGAAGCACGCAACGACGCGAAGATGCGCCAGCACCTGGCCGAAGACCCGCACCCGATGCGGTTTTACAACGCACTCGGCGCCATTCGCTCCGTGCTGCACGAAAACCCGGACGTCTACCTGGTCAACGAGGGAGCCAATGCGCTCGACCTGGCCCGCAACGTCATTGATATGGACGTGCCGCGACACCGGCTCGACACCGGAACCTGGGGCGTGATGGGTATCGGCATGGGCTACGCCATCGCTGCCGCGGTCGAAACCGGCAAGCCCGTCGTCGCGATCGAGGGCGACAGCGCTTTTGGCTTTTCCGGCATGGAAATCGAGACAATCTGCCGGTATCGGCTGCCGGTGACGGTGGTCATCCTCAACAATGGCGGCGTCTACCGCGGCAACGAACCGCCAACGGGAAACGACCCGGCGCCCACCGTGCTGAATGCGGGTGCGCGTCACGAGCTGATCGCAGAAGCGTTCGGCGGCAAGGGATATCACGTCACCAAACCGTCGGAGCTGCGGTCGGCGCTGACCGAAGCACTCGCCTCGAACGGCCCGTCGATCATCGACTGCGAACTCGACCCGGCAGCGGGGGTGGAAAGCGGTCATCTGGCGAGTCTCAACCCGACCGGCGCGGCCACACCGCCACCGTCCGCGGTCAGCGCCGATGCGTGATTCCCAGTAGCTGGGTGTTGAAGAACTCGTCCAGCCCCAGCTGTTGCGCAGACGCGGTGAGCGCACGGGCAACTGGTGATCCCGGCCCCGCAGAGTTGGTGGCCAAAGCGATCTCGGCTTTCAGCACCGGATCGACCATTTCGACCGCGCGAATCTCCGCGCCCAGCGGCGAGGTCCACAGCCACGTGTGTGGAACGATGCACGCCCAATTGCCGCTGGCGACTTGTGCGAATAACGATGCGACAGAATCTGTCTCAACTTGCGGCGTGACGGTGATGCCGTGGCCGGCGAAGGCTTCGTCGATGATCTGACGGTCCCGCATATCGGCCGTGAGCAACGCCAGGGGCAACTGGGCGGCATCCCGCCACGCCAGTGTCGATGCGCCGGAGGGCAACATGTCCGCCGACGACAGCAATACGTAGCGCTCTTCGTAGAGCGCTACCAGGTCCACGTCGTGGGCGCCTTCGGATGCGGAGTGCACGATGGCGGCATCGAGCTCGAACTCGCGCAGCCGTCGGTACAGCTCGGTGGCGGCCAGCCGGGAATTGATCTGCACCTTCACCAACGGGTGTGCCGAGCAGAAAGCCGAGAGCACCAGCGACGCCGTCGTCGAGGCGGTTGGAACCGTGCCCAGCCGAAGCGTTCCGGTGATCCCGGACCGCACAGCGTGCACCTCGGCCTTGAATGCATCGTGTTCGGCGAGAATCCGCTTGGCCCACACCACCAATCGCTCGCCTTCGGGCGTGAGGCCCTCGAAGCTGTGTCCGCGGTTGATCAGGGTTACGTTCAGCTCGCGTTCCAGCTTGGCGATCGCGGCGGATAGTGCGGGCTGCGACACATAGCACTTCTCGGCGGCCCGGGCGAAGTGGCGCTCCTGGGCGACCGCGACAAAATACTCCAGCTGACGGAAGAGCACCCGCACCTCCTCGGCTTTCGGGCACCGCTATCGCTGAGGCTAACGCGTCGCTAGCAAACCAGCCAATCCAACGTCTCGGGCAGATTTCGGACATGCACTCCGATGGCACGGCATTCTTCAATGCCCCGGTCATACAAGCCAGACATCGCGTCGGAAACCAGCACAATCCGGAAGTCGCGTTCGGATGCCTCATAGATCGACGTCCGAGGGCAGTTCGGGAAGTTGCACCCGGCGAAAACCAGTGTGTTTATCCCGCTTTCGCGCAGATGCCGATCAAGATTGGTGTCGTAGAACGCACCCCACCTTGGTTTGTACATCACCTGTTCGGCGGTTCCGATTCGCTGGAAGCCGCCGGCCAACAGCAACTCGTGGTCCAGCTCAACAACATTGGGCAATAGTTCGACGGCAATCTGCGAACCGGTACTGCCAGGCACGGCAATTCGCGCACCCTGCTCTATCGATTGTCGCCGCACCGGGTCCACGTTCGATCCGTCCGGCCGGTACAGCCGCACGACATGCACTATCGGAAGGCCACGTTCGCGGAACGCTGTCGCCAGCTTGGCCATTGCCGGGATAGCCGCACGCGTGCCGCGAACCGGCATCGCAGCGTCGTCGCCGGGGATATCCAGGAAATCCCGCTGCACATCGATCAGCACCAGCGCCACCGAGCGTGCCAATGGACGCGTGTAGCGATCGTTTGCGGTCATGCCCGCTCCCT